>NZ_AUJE01000003.1 GCF_000424065.1 Selenomonas ruminantium subsp. ruminantium ATCC 12561 | reverse complement strand
ATAGTTTTCGTTTTCCTTGCAGGCATGGTAATTCTCCTCGTAATTGAGGAACTTCTTCTCCTTGAAATAGTATTGCCTGATGTTGTAGAGAGCCACATTGTACAGGTTATTGCTGTACTGGCACATCTCCCTGAGCATAGCATACTCTTCCTTGGAGAGTTTTCGGATTACATTCGATTGAGTTAGATACATCTTGTTACACCTCCTTTCTTACTATATACATATTATATGGCAAAAGAAAACAGTTGGCAAGACTATCTACGTTGTTTTGTAGATTGAGCGGGCATCGAACCCGCTCAATCTACCGCCATTCATCTCCCACCTAAGAGGAAGGCGTCTTCTGGCGAGGGCGGTAAATGATGTATTTTTCCAATGAACAATAATGATTCGGAGAAATATTTGGACAATTTTTCTTTTGCATGGTAAAATACTATACAGGAGAGCGTGATATACGTGAAGAAAAATCCCCAAGGTTTTGTGTATTGACCTGGGGGTTTTTGTATTTGAAAATATTTTTCATTTAACTATTGAAAATGATTATCAAATATGCTATATTATATGCAGGCTTTCGTTAAAGCTCTCCTAAAATATAATACACAGCCAAAAAGGCTACCGTACTGCTCATGCGGTAGCCTTTTTAGCGTGTTGATAATATTTTCTTGATTAGGCAAATTCAATGCGGAGGGGGTTATGCAAGGTTGCGGCCAGCTTTTGTAAATTTTTATACGAACTAATCTGCGGCGATAGTATGGTGTCTTATAGTTCAACAAGTCAGCGTGCTCGTTTGGTATATGCATTTTAGAATATTAGCTTAGTGTGAATTAAGTCGCTTTCGGTTTACAAGCTTACAAAAATATATTGACAAAAGATATCAATTAAGATAATATATAAAAAAAGCATAGAACATATATAGATAACGTATAGTAAATGTACAAAGGGGTACATCGCATTGAGGAACACAAATTCCTGAGTGAGGTGTGCCTTTTTGGCGTGAAGGGATGGATGTAAATGAGAAAAAAGATAGGTTTGCCGTTAGGATTATTTACGCTGTTGGTGATACTTTTGTTGCCTACACCACCAGATTTGTCAACAGCAGGACACAGAATGCTGGCGATATTGGTGTTCTCTGTCGTAATTTGGATGTTCGAAACGGTTTCTTATCCGGTATCTGCTGCAATAATCATCTCGCTTATGGCATTCCTGCTTGGCACGGCACCGAATATGATGAATCCTGATAAGGTTTTAGGAACTTCTGGAGCGCTAAAAATGGCAATGTCGGGATTTTCTAGTCCTGCTCTTGCTTTGGTAGGGGCAGCGTTATTTATCTCGGCAGCGATGATGAAGACAGGTCTTGATAAACGCTTGGCATTGTTTATTCTGTCAAAGATTGGTGCCAAAACTAAAAATGTACTAGCCGGAGTAATCCTGGTAGGTTTTATCCTAAGCTTTTTTGTCCCTAGCACTACAGCCAGAGTGTCTTGTATGGTGCCGATTGTTATGGGGATCATTGCCGCTTTTGGTGTGCCGCTTAAAAGCCGGTTTTCAGCGGTGATGATGATTGCCATTGCTCAGGCTGACAGCATTTGGAATGTTGGGATAAAGACGGCAGCGGCGCAGAACATGATTGCGTTGGAATTTATCGAGAAACAGTTGGGGACAACTGTTAGCTGGCTGGATTGGTTTATAACAGCGGCTCCCTTTGCTGCAATTATGAGCGTGATTTTGTATTTCTTGTTGTTGAAACTTGTACCTCCTGAAATGGATGAGATAGAAGGTGGGCAGGAAACCGTGGTACGCGAATTGAAAGCGTTAGGCCCGATGACGCTGAGTGAAAAGAAATTGCTTGGAATATCCTTGTTGTTGTTGTTTATCTGGTCTACGGAAAAGATCTTGCATAACTTTGATACATCTTCCACGACAATGGCGGCGATAACGGCCATGATGCTTCCGGGGATAGGGATTATGACGTGGAAAGAAGCACAGGCCAAAATTGGTTGGGGAACACTGGTGCTGTTTGGTGTAGGAATAAGTTTGGGTTCTGCAGTTCTATCTACTAAGGCTGCAGCTTGGATAGCGCATATGATTGTGAATGTATTTGGTCTGTATCATACATCAGCCTTTATGATTATAGCTATTCTGGCTATGTTCCTGATTGTGATTCATCTGGGATTTGCTAGTGCAACTGCATTAGCGGCAGCGATGATTCCGATTATTATTTCGGTGCTTCAAGGAGCAGCAGAATATTCACATCTTAACGTTGTAGGGATGACACTGATTTTGCAATATGTCATTTGCTTTGGATTTATCCTGCCGGTAAATGCTCCACAGAATATGGTGGCTTTCGGTACGGAAACATTTGAGGCAAAGACATTTATAAAGACAGGTATTCCGTTGACTGTAATAGCCTATAGCCTTATTATGCTGATGGCAGCAACATATTGGAAATGGCTTGGAATTATCATTTAGGTCTCATAGCTGCCTACAACTGAAGATATAAACCAAATGGTTGCTGCTGGGGGAGGACAGGAACAGTATCTGAAGCATTTGCACTGCGCGAGATTATGCAGGGGAATGTCTATGACTATACACGGCATATCAAGAGTATTCTTTTTGGCGATAACTTTGAAGGATGGCTGGCAAATCTTATCCAAACCGCCGTAAAACCCCTAGCTTTAGCTATGGGGATATAAGGCGGGTTTGCTCAATTTGCGTAAGCAATTGAAGGCAGACAACTGCTAACTTTCGTAGTATAATAGATTTAACCTAAAGAATACGAAAGAAAGGAGAAGCCCTGCTACGATAGAAACTGGACGAATCGAAAAACAAGGCCATGGGCAACCAGTTCTTAGCAGGTTGAGGTTGCGTGTATCAACCTGCGGTGATTTAAAGACCTCACCGCTGTAAAGATAACAAGCATTCGCATACACAAATACCGTGGGACACACGGGAATCTACGCTTTTGGAGATTGTGTAAGACGAGTTGACTTAGGCCAACTCGCTACGGTCGTTGAATTAAGAATCCCCTGCGTTTACACATGGGGAGTGTCAAGGATAGCAATATGCGTTGGCTGAGGGATATGCTGGGGCTGGGAAATAAGAGCCAACTCATCCTCGTCGGAATTGAAAACGGGGGCAAGGATTTTGGTATTTACACGGCGGGGACAGCTGTCGGCCAATCAGGCATTGGTTCAATCAGCAGGATAGGGCTGTGGGGGTGAAAGAAGGGGCCGGGTTCAAGGATTTCTAGTGAAAATATGAAAATAATTATCAATAATGCAGGATATGAGGCGGATTCGTAGAAGTAATATAGATAGTAGTGAAATGACTGGAGGTCTGTATAATGGATAAGGCAACGATTAAGGCAAAAGTAGAAGCTATGGTGGCGGCACCCAGCTGCTGCAATGAGCTTAAAGAGGCTGGCGGGCGCTATCTGAAAGCTATGGGAACGGCGGATGAGAAAAGTGAGGGAAAAAAGCTCATCGCTGAACTGAAATTGGACGTATGTACGATTGATGATGTAATTGGCTTATTTACCTCGGCAAAGGGCGAAGAAATATTTGGCAAGGAACAAGCAGCCAGCATGGCTGAACATGCCAAGGAAGTTAAGGCCAATGGCGGTAAGTATTGTGATTGTCCGGCCTGTGCTCCGGGCAAGGAACTCATGGATGCAGAAGCAGATATTGTAGGTTGACGGCAAGGCGGCAGAAATAGCAACTGCCGCCTTTTGTGTGGAGCAGAAAGGTTTCTCAGATATGGAAGATAGGAAAATAGCGATTATCACAGGGGCATCCAGCGGGCTGGGAGCAGAGTATGCGCGGCTTTTGGATAAGGAAGGTTTGGTTGAAATCTGGCTGATTGCCAGAAGAAAGGACAGGCTGGAGGCGTTGGCTGAAACGCTTGAAACGAAGTGCCGTTGTCTTGCTTTTGATTTAACGGATGAAGAAGCGTTGAACGCATTGGAGGCTGAAGTGACCGCGGCGAAGATGGTAGTAACATATCTTGTAAATGCTGCTGGTTTTGGCTGCATAGGTCTTAGCCGGGAGTGCCCCAGGGAAAAAATGCAACAAATGGTAAAACTGAATGATATGGCGGCACTGGCTCTTACGGAAATATGCATTCCGCATATGGAAAGGGGAAGCATCATTCTGCAGATAGTTTCCTGTTCTGCATTCCAGCCGATTCCCAATCTGGCTGTCTATGCTGCCAGTAAGGCATTCCTGCTGTCCTACAGCCGGGCATTAAGTGTAGAGTTGCAGGACACAGGTATACAGGTTACGGCGGTGTGTCCATTCTGGATAAAGGACACAGAATTCGTGGATAAAGCAAAAGAAACAGATAGGCATAAGGTGTATCGGGATATGCCTGGAGCGACAAATGCGAAACATGTTGCTAAAGTATCGCTTAAGGAAGCAAAATCAGGTACAGTTGTCTGTACGCCGGATCCCGTAAGTACGATGCATCGGATAGTGGCATCTCTATTGCCGCATTGGTTATTGGCGAGATTTTGTAAATGAGCGGAATCGATTTGATTCATTCTAATGGGCGCCTTATAATGGCATAGTAATATTTTTTTATCAAAGATATTCGAATGACTTTAGTTGTAGAATGGCAATGATATGGAGCTGTTGTATATGGAATTGGCAGATGTAATCCGTCAGCTATATGGCGAAGATGTTTACCTAACAGATAAGGCGGAAATATCTGGTGGAGATATAAATGATGCTTATCATCTTTATCTAAGCAATGGAGAAAATCTGTTTATAAAGATAAATGCCAATGCGAAGGATGATTTCTTTGCAGCTGAAAAGGCGGGACTGGAGGCGTTACATAAAGCTGGAGCAGTTACGCCATCGGTTATTGCCTGTGGTAAAACGAAGGATAACCTGTCCTATTTGCTGTTGAATTATGTGAGAAAATCACGGCCTAAGAGAACATACTGGGAAGATTTAGGCCATATGCTGGCACAGGTACATTGTGCTCCGTTGGAGACAATAACAGGCAATAGTAGATTTGGTTTCTCGGCGGATAATTACATCGGGCAGACAAGACAGAAAAATACCAGAACGGACAGCTGGATTAATTTCTTCAGAAAGTCAAGACTGAAAGTACAAATGGAGCTAGCTGCCGGGTATTTTGATAAAGATGACAGGCAAAGGTGCCAGAACCTGCTGGATAATTTGGATAAATACCTTGTGGAACCGGAATTCCCATCACTGATTCATGGTGATTTATGGAGTGGAAATGTAATGCCAGATCAAAATGGCAGTCCAATGTTAATCGATCCAGCTGTTTACATAGGCCATCATGAGGCAGATATTGCTATGACGGAACTATTTGGCGGGTTTTCGCCGGAGTTTTATGATGCTTATCATGAGATTATTCCCAAGGAGTCAGGTTATGCTGAGCGGCGGGATTTATACAACCTATATCATTTGCTGAACCATTTGAATCTGTTTGGCCGCTCATACCTGACAGCAGTAAGAAGAATATTGAAACGTTATTCGCAGAAATAAGATAAGAGAATGGTTACAGGCGCTTAATATCTGTAACATTAGCATTCTTGCTTGAATTATTTCATCAAAAGTTCCGCAGGGATTCTCTTATCCTTGAAATAAAACTTACGCTCATGTTCGCCAATCATACGCAGTACTCGGCAGGGATTGCCTACGGCCAGAACGCCTGATGGTAAATCCTTAGTCACGATGCTTCCAGCACCAACAACAGTATTATCCCCAATGGTTATGCCGGGCATGACCATGACTCCGGCACCCAGCCAGCAATTTTTGCCAATGTGGATGGGGGCGTTAAACTGATACCCCTTAGCCCTCAGTTCCGGCAGTAAGGGATGTCCTCCAGTGGCCAGTACCACGTTGGGGCCGAACAGCGTGTTGTCGCCCACATAGATGTGGGTGTCATCTACCATAGTCAGATTGAAATTAGCGTAGACATTCTTGCCGAAATGCACATGGTGGCCACCCCAGTTGGCGTGGAGGGGGGGCTCTATATAACAACCCTCGCCGATTTCTGCAAACATCTTATTCAGAAGCTCTGCACGTTTCGTGCCTTCTGAGGGGCGGGTGTTGTTGTAATCATACTGTAATTCCAGACAGCGTTCCTGTTCCTGCAGGATATCCGGGTCAGTAGGCAGGTAGAGTTCTTTCGTGTGTAGCTTGTTCTTCATGGTGGATACCTCCTGGTAGAATGTTTTTCCAGATTCATTATAAAGACAACGGAGAATACTGGCAATGCTTATGTGATGATTAGTAATGTTGTGGCGCAGTTTGCAGGCAAAGGGAATTGTCGTTCGCCAGCTGTGCTCTCTTTTGGTTATGTATTCATCTCCTGCCACTCTTCCTAGCTGGTTTTAGCATTGCTCTAATTCATAATTGGAGTCGTATGATTCTTTACAATTTCTGCATGGAAATCACTAATCATGCAGAAGCAGTAATGAGAATCAAGGAACAGCAAAAGAAATGGCGGTATGTGTACAAGCTTAACATAAGCGAGGCACTGAAGACATGCCATGACTTTCTGCTCATGGACAAGCGTGCGCAGCATCATAAGGACATAATAGGCTGGATTTTGAAAGCTGGATATTGCCCTGTGCGTGCAGGAAGGAATTATGAGAGGAAAAAGTCTCCTCATGGTGCCAAAAGCTTCAATTGTCGTTGATTAATAATAGTTGTGTAGAATAACTTCTTTAAGCGGCCTCTGACCGCTTATTCGCCATGCCGTTTTTACGATGAGTCGATGTTTCTCATGACTTTTTACCCTGAATCCTGCATGGTGTCTATGCTTAGAGCATTTTTTCATGCCACTAACTTAATGACATTGTCTCTCCACCTCCGTGGATATACTGCTCGGTGGCAAAAGCCCTTTGGCTGCTGATAGATGGCAACCGATATGAATCATGAGAACTCCTCCCTTCAAATTTGCCAATATCCTATCATAGGGAAGAGTCTGATGGCAATGCATTCCTAAGTCAGGATGCGTCTGTTTCAAGAATTTGCATCTGATGACAAAAAGGCTTGGGCACAGGAAGGAAATATGTCTAAAACATAGAATATTAATTAGAAAAGGTCAAGACCAGCGATGGTGTGGGCCGACCCTGTGTTCAGAGAATCTATGTTAGGAGGAACAGCCGTGAAATGTTTTCAGGAGGCGGTCATCAACCGTCGCACAAATTACGCTTTGGGGAAGGAAATACCAGTATTGCCGTCGCAGATTGTCGCGGCGGTGGAGCGGATGACCCAGGAAGTGCCGTCATCCTTCAACATGCAGTCGGCCAGGGTTGTCCTGGCCATGGGGGAGCATCACGAGAAGGTCTGGAGCATAACGAAGGAAGCTTTGCGACGCATTGTGCCTGCAGACAAGTTTGGAGCCACTGAGCAGAAGATTGACAGCTTTGCAGCGGGTTATGGTACAGTTCTGTTCTTTGAGGAGACAGATGCCGTCAAGGAACTGCAGGGCAAATACCCACCCTATGCGGAAAATTTCCCCATTTGGGCATCCCAGGCCAACGGCATGCTTCAGTTTGCCATTTGGACACAACTGACCAGCATGGGGCTTGGAGTCAATATCCAGCACTATAATCCTTTGATTGATGAGAAGGTCAAAGCTCATTTTGATGTGCCCCAAAGCTGGAGCTTGGTGGCTCAGATGGTCTTTGGTGCACCGCTGGCACCACCGCAGCCTATTGAGAAAATGCCCATCAGCGAGAGGGTTAAAGTTTTTGACTGATGAAAAAAATTGCCGTTTTGGGATGTGATCATAACCCGGCGGGAAGATGATGTCAGGACGCCCGTCCAATGAGGAAGGGCGTCCTTTGCCGTTGCGTGGGTTATGAATGCGTGGCGAAAAAACGGTAGGCTACACTTCCGGGTCCCAATAATCTGGGGGTTCGTGTTTACCTTCTTTCACAGTCGCTTCATAAATTTGCCATGTGGATTTTGGATGCAGCAAAGTCAAATCTTCTGTCTCTGCCAGCCTGCTGAGTATCGTTTCCACAAAAGCCTGCATATTAGGACTCATGCCGATGCCGGTGGCGCGTTTGTTTGATTCAAAAATAGGATTAATGACTGTGTAGGCAAGTATACGTAGGTAAGACAGCAAATAAAACGCAGAAACCGGTGTCAGCAAAAAATGAAATCTATGGTTGACAGCAATTTTACTATCTGCTGATATTCTCAATATGTATCGGAGGGCATATGTTAATACATATGCTGGAAAAGATGTCAGATGACATCGGAATGGGTTATTAGGCCAGATAAGATCAATTTCTTATCTGGCTTTTATTTATTTCAGAGAAAGGATTTTGAAAAAATGATTAAAGGGTATATTCTGCTATCAATCGCTATTGCACTGGAAATTGTCTCTACTTCTATGTTGAAAGCCTCTTGCGGGGTTACTAAGCTGATGCCCAGTGTTGCATTCATTGTTGGGATGGGCACATGCTTCTATATTTTCTCCAAGTCGTTGATGCTTCTCCCTCTCGGCATTGCATATGCTATTTGGGCTGGCTGGAACGGCCTTGACGGCATTGGTTGCTGTAGTAATTTGGCATGAGCAGTTAGATTTAACTACGGGGCTGGAAATTTTGCTCATCATCGTCGGTGTAATCTTGCTGAACATTCGCAGCATAACTAATTGAGTATGGAAGCACCATTACGCAAAAAATATTAGTAAAATAGAACTATGGCTACGATTTCAGGCTATGTGCGAAGATATTGCGCATAGCTTTTTTCTTGCGGTAAAGCAGGTTTTTGGCGCAGGAATATTGAACATATTTAAAATATGTCTCAGAGGAGGCGCGTGTTATAGACGAGGGCATTTTCCTATATGTTCCGGGTAATCTGATGAATGTAGATGAAAAACATTTTATGCAGGTTGTGAAGAAACTGACTACATAAGAGTTGAGCAAATCGTAAGAAGGACTGCTGTGTCAAAACAGCAGCCCTTCTTACGATTTATTTTTTACTATTTTGTCGATACTTAAGCGGAGAGCAACCAAACTGAGATTTAAAAATGCGGATGAAGTGCTCTTCGCTTTCATAACCAGCGTCGCTGGCTATGAAGGAAATGGAAGAATTGGAAGATAATAGTATGTGCCGAGCATAGTCCAGTCGTAGATCACGCTGAAGACTGACAAAGGTTTTTCCGGTATGCTCCTTGATTAAGGTGCTTATATACTGAGGCGAGTAATGAAATTGTTTGGCCAGATCAGCTAAGGTGAGCGTTTTATAATGCTCTTGGATGACGGCAAGAATAGCTCCGATTTTCTTTCCATTTTTTTTGGTTTGAGGAGCTACAGTGAAATCGTTTTTTTGGTAACGTACAAGTAAAGATAGGAAAAGCGTGACATGCTCTCCTGCGATAATGTCCCATAGTTCCTGGTGTGAGAAATACTCAACTAATGCCTGCCGCATGGTATTTTTCAAGGAAGTGTTTTGGCCAGTGCGTGTAAAAAGCCAGGGGGAATAGCTGCTTTCCTGCCACATAGCTTGATGGAAGAAATCGGAAAGACTGTTCGGGACGCGGCAAAGAGGATTGAGCTGTCCAGATAATGCTTGAGGCTTGATTTGCACGTTGATGATGATACTGTCGTCAAAAACAGCTATGCTATGCCGTATACGTGGTGCCAGGATAAATACATCTCCTTCAACCAATGTATGGATGGTGCCATCAACTCGGTTCGTACAAGATCCTTTGTAGACATAAATCAGTTCGAAATATGCATGGTCATGCTCAAATTCCGGAATATAGCGAGGGTGCTTTTCCAGCAGTATGTCAGGGGAAGTATCTTTCCAGGATAGCATTTCGTTTTGGATGAGTTTTCCCGGGATGACCTGATACCGTGGTGAAGGTATTTCCGGGAGGATGATGCGATTACGCTCGAACCAATCCATATCAATTCTAGATAGCAGGTCTTGAAGTTCTTCTGTTTTGTCATTAGTTTTGAGCCGATAATAGTCTCGATATAGTTGCTCACGTTTCGTATAACTGTGTAAATAGCTATCAATTGTATGAATATTTAGATTCATAAATCCCCCTATATATGCGACGAAAAAGTAATAATCATTAAAAATAATCAATTTACATCCGTAAAATGTTCAACAAATAACATTATACGATTGATATAATGAAAACGAAAGGGGTTGTTTCAAATGAATCGTTATAAGAAAACCATGTCGTTAGTTTTGTCTGGCTTGTTTGCAGCTTCGCTTCCATGGGGAAGTGCGGAGGTTGTTGACATTCAGAGCCATGCGTATGCTCAAGTTGCAGTACAACAGACCACTGCGGGCGCTCGCTATCATCAGGGGACATTACAGCAGACGCAGCAGGGTTTGGTGCAGGGATATCAGGAAAACCAAACATTGATATGGAAAGGCTTACGATACGCAAAGGCACCGCTGGGGGAACTTCGCTGGAAAGCACCGCAGCCTCCCGAGTCTTGGACTGGTGTTATGGATGCCACAAAGCAGGGAAATGATGGCATTCAGGGGACAGTCGGCAATATGAAAGGGAGCGAGGATTGCTTAAATCTGAGCATTTGGCGCCCTGATTCCGCCGAGGAGAATCTGCCAGTTCTGGTTTATATTCATGGTGGTAATAATCAGCTGGGTAGCAGTGAGGAAATTGCACCGGAAAAACTGGCAACGAAAGATAATTGCATAGTGGTTTCGCTCAATTATCGTCTGGGCCTTCTAGGGTTCAACAGCCTGCCGGCGCTACGGCATGGCACCTCGCAAGAAGCATCTGGCAATTACACTCTGCTGGATATCGCACAGAGTCTTGACTGGATTAAGGCGAACATAGCCAGTTTTGGCGGGAACCCGGAAAACATAACCATATCCGGTTTTTCTGCCGGTGGGCGCGATGTTATGGCTATGCTTATCTCCCCAATTTTTGAGGGGAAATTCCAGAAGGCAATCTCTTTCAGTGGTGGCATGACTACCTCTGACCCTAATGAGGCTGCACAGATTGAAGCTCAACATTTGGCTGCCTATGTAGTGGAAGATGGTTTGCGACCAGATCTAAAGTCAGCGCAGCAGTGGCTCTTGCAGGATAATGCAGAGGTTAGAAAGTATCTGTATTCCTTATCGGCAGAACGTCTGGCAGCTGCTTTCGGTAATGCAGGTATTCGCATGAAAGCATTCCCGCATCTTTATGCAGATGGTGTTGTTCTGCCCAAAGATGGCTTCGATACCCATAAATATAACTCTGTTCCCCTTATCATGCTGACTGGTACAAAGGAATTCTCTGGTTTTGCTTCAGGAGATCCGTATTTTAAAGATGCAGTAGCCAATCGTTCCGTATTGAAGGATGCCAGCAAAAAAAATGAATTTGCTTTTGCTGTGAAGTATGGCAGTAAATTATATGGCCTCTTTAACGCCGAGGAATCTGCTGTAAGAATGCTTCCGTACTATAATGCAAACATTTATACATGTGCTATCAATTGGGGGAATGACCCTGCTATTGTGGGCGAGGAAATGTCCACTTTGACCGGAGCAACACACGGTATCTTCATTCCGTTCCTTACAAATTGGGAATATGGTCTGCGGACTCAGTACCCAGCATCTTTCCAAAATGATGGAGCAAAAGACCTTACGAATAAATTCCAGAGCTACATTAAGAACTTCCTTTGGAATGGTAATCCCAATGGCAAAGGATTAACTAAGTGGGAGCATTGGACTAATGTAAAGCAAGGACCGTCTCAGCTGGTATTTGATGCAACCAGTAAGAAGGCAAATATAAAAATGACCTATACAAGAACCAATTACAGTGATATTCTGGCTGAAATTGAGAAGGACAATAGCATCCCCGCTCAAGCTAAAAAAGAGATTATCCGTAAAGTGCTTAATGGCCGTTGGTTTAGTAAAGGTCTGGATAAACATTTTGGCAATGAATAAATAGCTGCATAAGGATTAGGACCTTTTCATGTAGAAAAACCTTGAACAAAAAAGAGGGTGGTGCAATGCGCCAGCCTCTTTTTCAGTACCATTGGAGAATATATCGCTTCATGTTCACCTTATGTCTTTACATCCAGGGGACTGAGTATCGACTGATTGCTAGGCTTTATCGAATTCGGAGTTTCACCGAACTATGATTCACTTTAGGTATAAAGTGTTGCTTGCCGGTTAAACAAATAATAATATAGATTGCTACACCTATTGACATAATGGGTGTAAAGTTGTAATATAGACACATCGCTAGATGTGGGAACTGACTGGACAACCAGAGGTTTTGCAGTGGGAGTAGTATTTCCTATGCAAAGCCTCTTTTGTTTTAGGATTCTGCAAAGGCGCATGACTAACGATTGAACTGTATACAAGGGAGGTTTGATTGGTGAAAAAAATTATCGGCATTGGGGGAAATTTGATGTTTGATGCAGCGGGTACGTTCCCAGGATATCCCCGAGCCTATGTGAACCATGATTATGTGGCCGCTGTAAAAGCTGCTGGAGCTGTACCACTGGTTTTGCCGGTTTTGTCTGATGCTGAATGTGTTGAACGGCAGCTGTCTGTGGTTGATGGCCTGATAATTACCGGCGGCTACGATGTAAATCCGTTGCTGTTTGCGGAGGAGCCACATAAGTTATTGGGAGAAACACTCAAGGAAAGGGATGATTTTGACCTGCTATTAATAAAAACAGCAAGACGCTTGGGACTACCGGTACTGGGCATTTGCCGTGGCCTGCAAATACTGAATGTAGAAGCAGGGGGAAGCTTATATCAGGATTGCAGCGAAGATGATAAATGTTATGTCAGACACTGGCAGGGCAGTAATCCTGCGCAGGCTACCCATACGGTTTCGTTTTTAGAGGATTCATGGCTGTTTTCTATTTTTGGAACTAAAACTGGAACCAATTCCTTTCATCACATGTCCATAAAGAAAATTGCTGACAGGTTTAGAGCAGTTGCCTGGGCAGCTGATGGGACTGTCGAGGGCATTGAATCAGTGGATGGGGCGTTTGCTGCAGGTGTGCAATGGCATCCAGAGATGATGCATCGAGAGGAAAAGATGCTTGCTTTGTTCAAATCGTTTGTGTCTAAGACATAATATTTGCTTGTAGAGGGGGATTTTTATGGTAAGAGAGAAATTTGGCTTTTGGAGTATAGTTTTGTTGGGGATTAACGCTATCATCGGTTCAGGCATTTTCCTGCTTCCCAACAAGGCGTATGCATTGTCCGGCAGTTATTCTTTGCTGGTTATTCTGTTTGATGCTTTTCTGGCAATTTCACTGGCTTTGTGCTTTGCGGAACTAAGCGGTTTATTCACGCGTAATGGTGGCCCTTATATTTATGCCAAGGCAGCTTTTGGCAACTTCATCGGTTTTGAGGTTGGCTTTATGAAGGCTGCTATCAGTATTATTGCCTGGGCGGCGATGTCCAATGGTTTTGCTACGGCATTAGCCGCTATATATCCAGAGGCTGGGATACCTTTGGCGAAAAACTTCATCATTGTGCTCCTTATGGGCTCTTTAGGACTTATGAATATTTTTGGTGTAAAATTGTCTAAAGCCGTGAACAATCTGGTAACAGTGGGAAAATTGTTGCCGTTGGTTCTGTTTATTGCGGCAGGATTGTTCTGCCTTCAGGGCAATAATCTCGAATTGGGCACGGCGGCTGCGGCAGCTGAAGAATTCTCCTTTGGTGCAGCTGCACTGTTGATATTCTATGCATTCACGGGTTTTGAGGCCATTGCTGAAGCGGCAGAGGATATGGAAAATCCTAAGAAAAATCTGCCACGCGCAATCGTTATGGTCATGTTGGTCGTATCGGTATTTTATTTCTTGATACAGACGGTTTCCATTGGCGTTTTGGGGACAGGATTAAGTGAGACCAAGACGCCGATTGCGACGGCAGCAGCTTATATTTTTGGCCCGGTTGGTTTGGCATTGGTAACTGCTGGCACGTTAGTATCCATCGGTGGCATCAACATGGCTTCATCTTTTTTGACCCCCAGGGTAATTGTCGCTATTGCTGATGATAAAATGCTGCCGCCGGTTTTATCGCGCTATAGCCGTTGGGGGACACCATATGTGGCGATTATATTTTCTACGGTTTTGGGAATACTGATTGCGCTGTCCGGCTCGTTCACTACTTTGGCCGCTATCAGCGTTGTTTCACGCTTTGCCCAATATCTTCCCAGCTGCCTGGCTGTTTTGGTTCTGCGTCACCGTCACCCGGAAGCGCCAAGCTCTTTGCAAGCGCCATTTGGGCCACTGTTCCCTGTAGTTTCCATTGCTGTTAGTATATGGCTGCTCCTGCAGGCAGATATAGATAAGATTATCTTTGGTCTTGGGGGGCTTGCAGTAGGTATTCCTTTTTACTTTTTGATGAAAAAACAATACCTGTCAAAGCAAGGGGCAAATGAACGAGATAATAATGAAGGCGTTCCTGTAGAGAGCACAGCAGGTAGATAAAGAACTGTATTGGAGATTGTGAAAGAGACAAAGCATCTAAAAAATAGACGGTTGGCTGACATATAGACGTGCTTCGATGATATAATTCGCATCTACAGCCATTGTCGGTGTATTGAGGTGTTTTTAATGGGGGGCCTATAAAGGCTAATACAGGGGATGTTGCACGATTTTCTTACGTGCAACATCCTCTTTGTCGTTAGTGAGGCAGGTATTTGTTAGTTGAAAATTGAATTATACAGAAGTAATTAGGATGTGTTCATAGTGAGTAATTTTAGTGGATTGATTGTCCATACATTTGAGACCGATGTTAAGGAGGCGAAAAGAATGATGATGACGTGGAAAAAATTTAAAAGAATATTGTGTATCGTTTCTTTGATGCTTGGTTTGATGATGTTGCCCAACGGCCAGCAGATCGAAGCTGCGGACGTTTGGGTAGCCCATTGGAACAGTGAAGGAATCGATGTTTATGTCATGGATGATACATTGTCACATGGAACGAGCTCAACTGGACGCTGGTTCTCAATCTCTACCAAAATGGTGAAAAATGGCCGTTTGAAAGAGGTCATCACCTGGAATTACAGCAAATACCAGACGGATATGTGGCGTTACCAGACAAATACCATGGATCGGAGCCATGATACCGTTGTTTCACCTGGGGACAAAGTGTTTGCTTATGGCATGAATAGGATTGGCTGGTCTTATGAGGTTCGTGAATTCTGGGTATACTAAACGATTTATGAGGACAAACAATGGATAGTATCGTATATAAGCCAATCGGGTATGTGAAATCATCATATACAAATCGGGAAGATATGCCCAGATTTTATAAGGATAGTGGGGAAGTTACTGCAAAGCTGGAGTAGATGTGCTAGACGGGACACCAGTGCTTGATTTAAAGTTGCAGAAAGATTAATTGGCGATATAATCTCTAACAGAAAACATGGAGGTGAATATAGTGGCTCAACAGAATACGATAGCAATCATATGGGATTTTGATAAAACCTTGATTGATGGTTACATGCAAGATCCATTATTTGAAAAGTATCATGTAGATTCATCAAAGTTTTGGGCAGAAGTGACCGCACTGCAAGAGCAGTATGTAAAACAAGGTATTAAAGTAAATAAAGATACGATTTATCTAAACCATTTTTTAACGTGTGTTAAACAAGGAGTATTCCCAGGATTAAATAATCGTATACTAACAGAACTTGGAAGAAAGCTAACGTTTTATCCTGGTGTACCTAATATTATGAAAGATCTTCAAAACGCTATTTCGACGGAAGAAAAGTATCGTGTCTATGGAATACACGTAGAGAATTATATTATCAGTACGGGGCTAACGGCTATGATTCGTGGTTCTAAGGTTATGGATTATATTGAACCTAATGGTATATGGGGATGTGAATTCATCGAAAACCCAATTCAATCTGATTTAGCTGAACATTTGCCAGAATCAAAAGAGACCGTGATTCAGCAGATAGGATATGCTATTGATAATACGTCAAAAACACGAGCACTTTTTGAAATCAACAAAGGTACGAATAAACATGATTATATAGACGTGAACAGTAAGATGGATATCGCAAGTCGTCGTGTTCCATTTGAACATATGATTTACATTGCAGATGGGCCTAGCGATGTTCCAGTTTTTTCTATTCTTCAACAGCATCACGGACATACTTTCGCAATATATCCTCGTGAAGATATAAAGGCTTTTGAGCAAGTGGACAATTTGAGAAAAGATAGACGGATTGATATGTATGCGGAAGCTGATTACCGTAAAGGGACTCAAGCATATATGTGGCTGATGAATCAAACTAGGCAAATTGCCAACAGGATTTATGAAAAATATGAAGAAGAGATACGAAAGACTGTTGGTACAGTACCAAGGCATTTAAATTGAAGGAGAATTGTCATGGCTACATTTTATCCCAATAAACCTGGATCTTTTAACGGTAGCCAGGGAGAGAAAATAGTTTACGAGGCATTACAGACATTAGATTCACGTTTTGTGGTGTTTCATTCATTTCGCTGGATAAGGAATGGGAAAAAATCGGAGGGAGAAGCTGATTTTGTGGTATTCCATCCTGATTATGGTATCTTGGTTATAGAAGTTAAGGATGGAAAAATAAGTTATGAACAAGGCAACTGGTACAGTACAAATCGTAAAACGCATAAGAAAGAACTCATAAATCCTGTTTCACAGGCCAATAGCGGAAGATACATGATTATAACTGAATTAGAAAAACATATGGGAAATGTACCTAGTGTCTTTTGTGCTGTTTGGTTTACGGATTTTGATAAATCACAGTATAATAATTATCCGAAGGATGCACCTGCGGAAATAATTCTTGATACAGTTGCATTAGAATGGCCGGAGATGGCACTTCGTAACGTGTTCGAATATTGGTTTAAATCCTTGAATAGATTGCCAAGACCATTGAATGAAGACGTAATGATATATTGTATAAATCTTTTACAACCTACTCTTTGTGTAGCAGAAACATTCAATATCTCGTTGGAGGAGATGGAAAGGGAATCGATTCGTCTGACCAATCAGCAGTACGCAGTGCTTCATTATCTCCAGGAGCAGAATATAGCTGCTATACATGGTGCGGCAGGTACTGGTAAAACAGTACTGGCGGTTGAGAAGGGAAGAATGATTGCCAATGATAAGGAAGACGTGCTTCTGCTTTGCTTTAACGAATTTCTATTGGAACGCCTTGTACAAATGAAGCTTCCTTCGTATATTAAGATTCATAATGAACGCACATTGGCTGAAGAGCTCATGCCGGATAAGGATATTCCATTTGAGATGATTATTGATAGTTTTGAGAATTACTTTGCTGAGAGCTTTGATGATGATACATGGAAATATAAGAATGTCATTATAGACGAAGCACAAGATTTTCCTAGTGATGTTCTATCGCACATTTATAGGCTGGTTAAAGCTCGAAATGGAATATTTTATGTATTCTATGATCGTAGTCAGTCAGTTATAACTCGTAGGTTGCCAGATGGTACACTAAAGGAAAATGCAAGTAATTGGATTGACAGGTCAATGGATTGTCGTCTTGTTCTATATCAGAACTGCCGAAATACTGCTGAAATTAGCAAATCACTTAAGTGTATAGGAAAAATTGAAACAAAAGGTTATGTTAATGAAAATCATGGAAATAAACCTATTATACAGTTTTTCGATAAGGAAAAGAAGAAGAATCTCATTGAGGCTATTGAGTCGTTTGTTAATACAAGCATAGGAGAAGGGATATCATTAGCAGATATTGTCATTCTGACAGTAAATACATTGAAATATAGTGTGCTTACAGATGTTAAGTCAATATCTAAGATTCCAATTTCAAATAAACAAGAAATAGGTAAGGTTTGGTTCACAACTGTGCGTCGTTTTAAGGGGTTGGAAGCAAAGGCGGTATTGGTATTGGATGTTAAAACATCAGAAATGACTAAAGAATTAACTCGCAGACTGCTGTATGTTGGTTGTTCAAGAGCCACTTCAAAATTAAAAGTATTAATTGTCGATGATGTTAGTCAAAAAAAATATGGGGAGACTTTTTCTCCAATTGGGGTAAAAATTGAGCGGAGAAAAGACTTAGCTGATTGGTTAGGATTACAGATTGAAAAATGATAACCTAAACAAGAAAAATGGACTACCATGTATGATGAGATGTGGTAGTCCTTTTTTTAGGTAGATTTCTACTATGTCAAATTTGACAGAGCAGAAAAAATCGATATGTTATACGTTGTTTTTACTGATATAATAAGATTAATCAAAAAAACATATTAGATTAGTGAAAAGGAGATGAGACCGCATATGAATTACTACAAGGCGATTCTTCGGTATGAGCTAAGGAAAAATTCTGTATTACAGCGAAAAGATGATGGCACAGATCCAGATGCAGCAAGCGAATGGGCTGAATCCGTGAGCAAAATTAGTTCATTGGCTGGAACGCAGGTGCGTGGGGAATCATTTCATGTTTTCGTATATGAAGCTGATTTAGAGAAAATGGACATTGTAATAGTGTCAAAACATAATGGAATAAAAAAATCGGCAGATGTAATTGCATTTATTGATACGAAAATCTCCAAAACAAAACAAAATCTAGGTATCGAAATAATTGAACTTCAGGAACTCGAAGAAATAACACAAGATACATTTGTCAATTGTATAGAACGAGGTTCTTTTCAAAACTTCATCAATACCCGATATCACCGAAATGTTCTGCAGATTTTGAATATCGAAGAATATAGTCGTAACAATAGCCGTGGCTTTTACAACTATAGTGAAGAAATCTGTCCGGCAAATCAGCTGACTTATCGTAGTTGTCAAGCGAAAATGAAGAAAATGATTCCGGATAAATCTTTGGTAGACGAGATATCTAGGATTTACTACAAAAATAATAAGAAGGGATTTTGGGGGCATCCTGTTCATTATCATATTCATGCAGAAAGTCTTACTTCAGCTCATCGCATGATAAATTTGCTGATGCAGGCACTTTACAAGAATGGTCGTATATCAAGCTTTCGCAAGAATATTATTGACCATATCAGCAAGCGGTGTAATGATGATAAAAACATACATACGATTTGTAAAGATTCTAGCGGTGGAGTAATACTATTCTTTCTTAACGGCCAAGCAGAAGACAGTGGTCAATATGCCAATGCCAATCATGCTCTTGTGGATTTCTTTGAACAGCTTATTCGCATAAATCAGCAGGATGTACTCTTTATGTTAGTGGATATAGGGCAACAGGCTACTCTTTCCTCAAAAGTTATTGAGCAGCTTGTTCCAGATGTATCCTTCGTACCAATTCGTGAAGGCATAGGTACTGTCGAAGATGCAATGACATTTGCTCAGGAATTGCAGAAGGAACGGAATTTCCCAGCTTGGGATAAAAAAGCTTTCCGTAAGACATTGAATAAAGACATGTATCGAATGTCTGAAGTACAGACTGCCTACAACGAATATTGTAAAAAGACTTTATCGGAAAAGATTTATTGTTCCTATAAAACGGCTGAAGTTATCAAAATTAATAGTCAGCTAAAAAGCCGTAGTTCTGCTTATGAAGAGTTAAATCGATTAGTGGGGCTGGATAATGTTAAGTCATTGATAAACAGCATTCTTGCTTCATCAAAAATGAAAAAACAGCGCCAAAAGGCAGGATTGCCATCCGGCGGCAATCTTCCTCATTTGGTATTTTTTGGCAATCCTGGTTCAGCCAAGACAACAGTGGCGAGATTGCTTGCTCGAATCCTCAGCGATGAACAGATTCTGCAAGGGGATATATTCGTCGAATGTGGGCGTAATGATTTAGTCGGGCAATATGTTGGCTGGACAGCAAAAATCGTTGAGAAAAAGTTCCGTGAAGCAAGAGGTGGTATACTTTTCATCGATGAAGCATATTCACTGGTAGATGATCGTGGTGGCAGTTATGGTGACGAAGCAATCAATACGATTGTACAGCAAATGGAAAACCATCGTGATGATACAATTGTCATCTTCGCTGGATATCCGGATAAGATGATGAAATTTCTCAAGAAAAATGAAGGTCTGCGTAGTCGGATTGGCTTCCAATTAACCTTTAACGACTACACGCCAAATGAGCTTGATGAAATCATGTTAAAGATGGCCGAAGAACGTTGCTACGAACTGGATGATGATGCAAAGACGGTTTGTCATCAGATTTTCAGACAGGCTGTACGCATGAAAGACTTTGGTAATGGTCGTTATGCTAGGAATTTGTTGCAGAAAGCCATTCTCAATCAGGCAGACCGTATATACGCAGAGACAGCGAATGGAGTGGTCGATAAAGATATGCTGATGACACTCACTGCAGCTGACTTTGAGGATATTGATGAAACATTTGTGGAATATGATCGAAAAAAAGAACAATCTATCGGATTCATCGGAGGGTAATGCAACTATGGTATTTAGCAAAATGCCTGCATTGATAAGTATCGGTGAAGAAGACCAGATATTCCCGCAGCTTCCGGCAGCAGAGCAGAAAGAGCTGCTCTGCTGTAAATTATACCCAGATGCGAAATCTGGGGAACTATCCATGCAGGAATTATCAGAGGTTAGATACTTATGTGAAGAAGCAGCAGTAACCGCATTCATTGTAGATGGAAATAATCATAATGATTTATTATGCATGCAAAATTTAGCGCGTTATTATGTTGAAAACAATAAGGATTTTATTATCATCATTTGTCAACTAGGAGGAGATGGACTTAGAAAGGATAAATTGATACAAGGATTGTGTCAAAAAGCAAATGCTCTATATTATATAAGGAATAATTATGTGTATTGGAATTTAGTTGTATATCTATGTTGGGGAATGAGAGCCTTTAGATTACATACTAAAGCACCAGAAGCTATACCGGAAGATATTGATGCAATTCGCCAAATCTTCCCTCGTCGTTCTAATATGTTTTTAGAGATAATCGAAACTCATTTGAGTGAAAAAGAAGCAACTACAGTTGTGGAAAAATTTTTATCATGCAAAGAGAACTTAAGAAAGTTAAAAAATGCATGCACTGGATATTTCTATTTAACTACAGTTGATGGAAATAATAGGAATACAAAAAAGTTGAAAGAACTGCATCAGCGATTATGTGAGAACACAAAAGATGACCAGTTCTTTCTGACTGTTTTTGAGTTGGAAACGCCAGTTAATAAAGATTCGATGTTAACGGTTCTTAATTATCCTCAAGATAGTTGTTGAAATCCAATGTATCTTGCAGACGCTTCCTTAGTTTATCGCGGATAGATGTAGGTTCTTTCACATAGATGCGATCGCCCATCTGCATGAGCCAAACGTACAATCCCTCATTTTCTTGAACTTGAATAATGGCTCTGTATAGTTTCTTGCCGTCCTTGGTATAACGATTTATTGGGACAAGCTTCAATGCTCCCTTGTTAAGATTGAAGCGCATGAGTATCAGGCGGAGTGATTCTTCTGTAAAGTACAGGCATAAAGAAATAGGCAGGGTGCCATTGTTGAACATTAACAGATGTTCGCGTAGATAGCGGTCCAAGGGAAAGCGTTTTAAGGCCTCATCAAAGGACAATGTCTCATTATTCGTATCAGATTCTACATTTAAATAATACTTGTACTCATTTGTAGCCTCAATCGGCTCTGCATTCTCGTTGAAAAGAATCTTGATGTCGTTTACAATTCGGCTGACTTTGAAATGGGTAAGCTTCTTTCCGTTATTAGCATTAGCGGAATCCAGATTGGCAATCAGATAGCATTCATCAGCATGCCAGACTAGATAATACGGAGAAATTATATAGATTTTATCTTTACCAGTTTTTTTATCTATATGTTTCTGCAGCTTGTCTTTATCATTCGTATCATTGAGATAATAGGTAAAACGTAGTTTATTATGTTTGCAGATAGCTGTTAGTATTATTTGGATGATGGGGAGTATGGGGCGGTTGGTTTTGCGGCAAGGGGCTGTAGCTTTGAGTTGTTTCACCATATTCTCCAAATAATCTTCACCGAGAGCATCTGTACGATGCATAAATTTTTGAAGTAGGGTTTCTGTTTCTTCCGCAGATATAGACGGTGATTGGAAAAGAGACTGTGCAATTACTGAAAATTCAGCAGCATCAAATGGAAATTTATCGCAATAGTACCCTTCCTTCATTGATGTACTAGTCGCTATATGAAAAAGTTTACTGGCGTTGATGGCTTTTATATGCCTGCCTACGGTAGAAGTAGAGATAGTACTAGATGCTCCATCAGGAAAAAGCTCCTGCCAGCCACTTTCCACACTGGTGATTAAATCAGTAGTGATACATGGATTGTCAAGATTCGTGTGAAGCAACGCATCCAGCAATAATAGAAATTTAACATTGTTTTCTGATACACCCTTCATTTTTTGATCCTCCACAAATCAATCGTTGTATTATGTTGGTGAATTATTTCGGCATAGGAAATCTCATATCCTGCTGGAGACAGGTTGCTCTGTAAAATTTGACAGAGCTAGTGAATTCAATGATAAATCTGACACTAGACTGGTTTATAATAGAGATATAGACAGGATATACAAGTTCTACTGAGCAACAGAACAAGGGGGTAGCTTCAAATGGCAAAAAAATATGACAATATCTATGTGGTCGGTTCTATCAAGGGGGATTATAATCGCTTCATGCAGGTCTGGGAACAAATGCAGGTCAATCCGCAGAGAGATTTAGTCGTGTTCCTGGGGGACTACATCGGGATTGAATCTGGCAATGGTGAAATGATGAACTGGGTGCTGAAGCATCAGGATGATGAGAATCTGGAATTTTTTCCAGGAGTAAACGAAAGTCTGATGTATGCGTCAGAATCAGAGGAAGATGAAGACACCCGAGATCTATGGATGCATGATAAAGGC
This sequence comes from Selenomonas ruminantium subsp. ruminantium ATCC 12561, assembly GCF_000424065.1. Lineage (GTDB taxonomy): Bacteria > Bacillota > Negativicutes > Selenomonadales > Selenomonadaceae > Selenomonas_A > Selenomonas_A ruminantium. Next base: position 154,398 of record NZ_AUJE01000003.1, on the reverse strand, counting down.
GGCAATGAAGTTGACTATGCCATAGATGCGCAGGAAGATGTAGGGGCGTTTTATGAAGAGTGGATGGATTTTCTAAGAACTCTGCACCAGAGAAACAATTTTGCTGTAGAGACCGAAGAGGTAACTTATCTATTCCTAAATCAGAATTGGAACTCAAGCGACTATAAGAACCCTAAAGTCATTACCAATGAAGTGTTAGAGGCCAGCGGTGTTAGAACAGAACCTATATTCCCTGATGGTCGCGTCGTGTCTTGTGAGCTACTGAAACAAAAATATTATATATCAGAAACTAAGCAGGCGTATCGGAACAAGTAAACAGAGTGAAATTGGAAGCGGATGGATTGCTATAGTCTCCATCCGTTTCTGATATAAAAAAGATGAAGCAGGATATTTTGATAGGCGTGTAGAAATAGAGAGAAAGAAATCTTGTTGTCGGAATATTTTGTCTGGAGGAAATAACCATGATAGCTGAGATATCGAAGTCCAGATATTGCGAGAGTCTGCAATGCCTCAAACGTGTATGGCTTAAGAAATATAAACCTGAAACATATGACCACTCCTATGATAATCCCAAAATCCTAAAAGAGGGGAGCGATGTCGGAGATTTGGCGATGGGGCTGTTTGGTGACTACACAGAGATAAAGTTTACTAAAGATTGCGAAAAAATGGCTGTCGATACACAAAAAGAAATGGCGAAGGGGACAGAAATCATCACGGAAGCCTCGTTCTTCATTGAAGGCGGGTTGTTTGCCAGTGTTGATATATTAAAGAACCTAGGCAATGGTAATGTTGAGTTGTATGAAGTAAAGTCAAGCAGTGAGGTCAAACCGGTAAATATCCATGATGTTGCATTCCAGTATTATGTACTAACTAAAGCAGGCATAAATGTGCAGAAAGCTTGTTTGGTTCATATCGATAATAGCTATGTACGGCAAGGGAAACTAAATTTAAAACAATTATTTAAAATCGTTGATTTTACGGATGAAGTTATCGCTTTGCAAAATCAGGTTAAAGAACGTATTGAAGTAATAGCAGGATATATGAAAGATGCAGGAAATGAAGAACCCAATACAAAAATAGGCTTACAATGCTATGATGATGCGAAGTCGCTGCATCCCTATCGCTGTCCATTCTTCACACATTGTACAAAAAATATTCCACATCCCAATGTATTTGATATTAGAGATATGGATAAAAATATTAAAATTAAGCTTCATGATAATGGCTTTGATTCATTTGAAGAAGTATTACCGCAGATAAAAAAGAAATTGGAAAATACTAAGGGGGATCAAAAGAAAAGAAAGAAATATTATCAGCAGGTAGATATGGAATTACATGAAACAAGCCCCTATATTAATAAAACTAAGATAACGGAATTCCTTGATGAATTACATTATCCGTTATATTTTTTGGATTTTGAGACAGTAGATCCTGTGGTGCCGATTTTTGATGGGACAAAGCCACGTATGAAGCAGGTATTTCAATATTCATTGCATATTATAGAATATGAAGGAGCAGAACTTAAACACAAAGAATATCTTGGTGATCCAAGAAAAGATTCTCGTGAAGATATTGCTAAAACTCTGTGTGATATTATTCCACATGATGCCTGTATTATTGTATATCATAGTTCATTTGAAATAAGTCAATTAAAGGAATTAGCAAAAAGGTATCCAGGATATAATGATCGTCTTATGAAAATGATAACACAAATTGTAGATATAGAAAAACCTTTCCAAAAAAGATGGTACTATACTAAAGCCATGAAGGGAAGTTCAAGTATCAAATTAGTTCTTCCAGCATTGTTCCCTGATTTACCAGAGCTAGATTATGCAAATCTTGAAGGTGTGCATGATGGTGAAGAGGCAAGTTCTACATATCTAGAACTAGCAAAATTACAAGGCGAGGAGTTGGAGAAGAAAAGGAAGGAAATGTTGGAGTATTGCAAGTTGGATACTTTGGGTATGGTAAAGATATATGAAAAGTTAAGAGATGTATAGGAGATTATGTATGGATATAAAAGAAAGAAGTACTAATGGTATTGATTATTTTCTGGCGTTGAATTTTATAGGAATGTATCATGATAAGCCGTATGAACCCAATAGTGGTATGGCGGGAGAACTAAAAAGTGCAGAAACAGAATCAACTGCAATAGTAAATTTCTATAAAAAAAATTTCAAGTTTGATTTTGTGGATCCCCATAATCAATTTGTAAGAAGACAAGATAGAAGAGGTGGGAATTATATACAAAAATACTGGTGGCTAGAATTTAATTATAATAATAATAATCTTATAGGCGTTTCTATATTTGCTGATTCTACTATTGATGGATTTGAGACGGTATATTGCGTGTGTTTAGAAATACACGATAATAAGTCGAAGAAGAAAGAAAAAGAGAATTTAAAAAATGACGAAAAAAAGACGAAGGAAGAAATTGAAAATGAAGTTTCTAAAAAATATCATAAACATTTAGATTATCCGATTCCAAAGGATAGTTCGTTTGTCTATATAGCGGAACTTAAAAAGAAAAGAAAGAAGATATTGAAGCGCGAAGAATCTGATATCACTACAATTAAGGCCAAGCTTTCAAAAGGTGAGTATATAAAGGTAAGGCCTTGCAAATTGATTGAATGTAATGATGGTATAACGAATGATGATATAGAGAAACAAATAATAAATGCTATAGATATGTTAATAAAAAACTATAGTGAACTTTTAGGTAAAGATTATAATGATTTAATAAAAGATGAACAATATAATAAACTGTTGGGGAGAAAAATAATGCAAAAACTTGAATTTGATAGAAACATTATTCTGTATGGACCTCCGGGAACAGGAAAAACTAGATATACTGCTATTTATGCAGCGTTAATAGGAGGGTTTAATAATAATGATATTCCTGAAAAGATAAAAGAAGAAAAAATGAAAAAAATCAGTATAGAGTCTGGTAAATTCTGGTATAATTCCGATGGAAATAAAAAGACATTGGAGGGATTAATAGAAAAAATTAACGAAGACGAAGACTTATACAAATTGGCATTTGATTATTATAGAAAACTATCTGAGAAAAGAATCAATTTATGCGATGAGCCGAACAATAAAAAGGATGAAATAACCTCATGCTTTCAGGCTAGTTTTGTTACTTTTCATCAGTCATATTCTTATGAAGAATTTATTGAAGGGATTAAGCCCAAAACTAAAGGTGATAAGATCTCATACAAATATGAGGATGGAATATTTAAGTCAATTTGTAAGGTTGCAGAAAAAAATTATAAAGAAAAATTCATCATAATAATCGACGAGATAAACCGAGGAAATATATCGAAAATATTTGGTGAAATGATAACATCGATAGAAGATAATAGACGCTATAAGGTTGGTGAGCATGAGCAAAGTTCTTATGATGAGTCTATTAAAATCACATTGCCTTATACTAAAGAAAGGTTTTTAGTTCCAGACAATGTCTATATTATAGGGACCATGAATACAGCAGATCGTTCAATTGCCATGATTGATACTGCACTTCGTAGAAGATTCTCATTCGTCGAAATGATTCCTAGACCCAATATTTTAGAAAAATTGCATATTAAGGACAAAGAAATATACCTTAAAGATATATTGGATAAAATCAATCAGAGAATTGAGGTATTGCTTGACAGGGAACATACTATAGGGCATGCGTTTTTTACAAAGCTAAATGAGAAAAAGGACGGTAATGTAGAAGTTAAAGAACTGGGTGATATATTTAAAAATAAAATTATTCCTTTATTGCAAGAGTATTTTTATGAAGATTATGAATATATCGCGTTAGTTCTTGGAGAGGATATCACAAAAATTAAAGAAGGTAAGGATGATAACGAAAAAAATATTATTATTGAGAAAAAATTAGATGATAATCTATTCAAATCAAACAGTAAAATTAATAAAAACAAAACTGTATATAAAATTAATGATCAAGCATTTGATAAACTGGAAACATATCAGCAAATTGTTGGTGAAAAAATAATATTGAAAACTGAATTGTTAGATAATAAATCGACAGAGGAAACTACTGATGAGTCGGATAATAACAATGCGTGAATATGATTGTATATCACAAGATTTAGAAACTGCAAAGAAAATAGAAGATGGAGCAAAGTTTGATAACAACGAATGGAGTGATAAAAAAGAATGGTACAATATGTTTATGGAACTAAAAGAATTTATGTATTCCGAAACGCTGGATGTCGATGAAAATGATGATTCTAAATATTTTTTTAGGCTTACACAAAAAAATAAAAAAGACGCAATAAAGGCTTTAAATTACGTTGGGGTAGTTCAGTTGAAGTCTGGATGTCAGATTCAGATTTTACCAAAGATATCTTTTGAAAACGATGATAAAGATTATTTTATCACCAAAAATGTATTTCTGAAAATGTTGAACTCGTTAAAAGATTTCAACTGTAAGCATTTGTATAATGCATCACTAGATATTTCCAGATTAAATATATTTGAGATTTTCATACGTTTGTTTGTGATGCATGTGGAGGAGTTGGTTAGTAAAGGTTTGAAATCTTCATATGTTGCTATAGAAGATAATATCCCTTATTACAAGGGAAAACTGCTTGTAAGCCCACATATAAGATATAATTTGACCCATGCGGAACGTTTTTATGTTTGCTATGATGAATATAATGTTAATCGTCCCGAAAATCGACTATTAAAAGCAGCGCTCCTTTTTCTGCAACGCATATCTACAGATCTGGTTAATAAAAAAAGAATACGTCAGAGCTTAATGCATTTTGAGCTTGTAGAACCATCGGTAAACTACGAAGCGGATTTCAATAAAGTAGTAATAGATCGTACCACACAATTCTATGAATATCCATTAAGGTTGGCAAAGATTTTTCTACATGGTAAGAGCTTTACAAGTTTTGCTGGTAATTCAAAAGCTATATCCCTACTTTTTCCTATGGAAAAGCTGTTCGAAGCATATATCGCAAAAATGGCTCGTAATTTTTTTCAGGAATGCACAGTTACTGTCCAAGAGGAAAACAAAATTCATTCTCTATTTAATAGACAGGATGATAATGTCGAAGAGAAAAAGATTTTCGGATTGCAACCAGATGTTGTCCTGGAATGGGAGAATTGTACTATAATAGTCGATACAAAGTGGAAACGTCTAATTAATAATCCTAAAATTAATTATGGCATAAGTCAGGCAGATATGTATCAAATGTATGCCTACTCTAAGGAATATAAAACAAAACATGTTTGCGTGATTTATCCGTTAGATTCTGGTTTTATGGACAATAATAACCCTTCAAATTGGGAAGTATATACGCCCGTCAAAAAATATATAAATAAATCGAATGGATGTGAAAATGTTGTAGTCCATATATTAATGGTCGATCTAAGAGATGATAAAGGATTAAATATACTTTTCCAACACATTGAAAAAATAGCAGTTAAGGAAATGAGAGGTTATTGATTTTAGTTATTTATAATTCAAGTAATAATAGCTCCGTTTACATATTACTGGTTAACGGAGCTATTGTTAATTATAGATAATTACTAAAATAGGGTTCGTGGTATTTGTTTGATAACGTTTCATTAACACGATAAACATGCTCACAAGAGATGTAATTGGAGATGCTAGCCAATATGATCGATTTCTATTTCCAGATTTAACTGTGAATTGGTAGTATTCTTTTTCGAGTGCGAGTTCAAATTCGATATTTATGTCGCCATTGTCACTTATAATACAATTTTCAGGGAATTTATATTGGAGTTTAGGAAATGCGTATTTTAATACTGTATGTGGAACTGAACTTGGGTAAATGTGTCCTTTGCCGTTGTCTGTAGAGATGTATATTCAAATTTTCTTTCATGATGATTGTAAATAAATGAACGACAATGCATAGAATCATCTCCCTTTGATTTATTTACAGCTTGGCTATTTTTAGCATAACAGAATTGTGCGATAAAGGGATTATCTATTATTGTTGCTCTGTCAGATTTGACATAGTATAGCATTATGCTACTTGTCATATAGGAGGAAATTATATACACTCATGGTAAAGCAGTTTTGATTCCAACTTTATATCAGGCATGTATAGAAATAAAACGGGATCGTTATATAGCGGAAGCGTTGGGGAAGTACAAACGTAGACTGGAAAATGATATAAATCGTATTTATGTTAAAGAGGCTGCTAATTTGAGAAGTAAAGAAGCAATGCCTGAATCCGAGAGATTGAAACAAAAAATGAAAGAGGGTGATAAAAGGATTTATTTCCAATAATTATACGTTTTACTACGGATAGAGAGGAGTCTTTTATGAATATATCTTGGGGATTTAAGGCTTTAGACACCGTTACTGAAGGTATTAAATCTGGTGATTTCATTATGATAACTGGTGCCCCGAGCACTGGAAAAAGTATTTTTGCCAGTACTATTGCTGCCAGTGCTGCTCTACAAGAAAAAAAGAGTGTCGCATTTTTTTCATTGGAGTTATCCACGGATCATCTTAAACGAAATATGATTTGTTCTCAAACTAATATTAGTATCTCAAAACTAAGAGCGAATATCCTTGACTCTAATGAAAATATTACGAAAAATAGGATTGAAAAAGGAATTGCTGAATCGTTGTTAACTATAGATGATACAGCGGCACTTTCAATTAATGATTTATGCGTAAAAGCACGTTATATAAGTAGAAAGGTGGGATTAGATTTAATAATAATTGATTATCTTCAATTGTTAATTGTCAATAGAGATTACACCAATGTAGATGAATGTCGTAAGCTAGAATTAACGGAAATTCTTTATACATTAAGGGCATTAGCTAATGAGTTGAATGTAGCAATCATTCTTGTTTCGCAGCTTGATTCTAGTATTAATGAGCGCGACGATAAATGTCCTATTTTAGGAGATTTGAACAAATTTGGGCCGTGGGAAGAAGTTTTAGACATGGTTTTGATTTTTTATCATGATGAAAACGCCCATATTGAGTCTTATAACAGCAATATGAGAGAATTAATTGTTAAGCGAATACATGAAAAGAAATTAGATAATGTTAAGGTTTGGTTAAATTTACTTTATTAAGGGCAAATGGGTTATCATTCTATTCGTGAGAGCAGTATCATTGATGTGAATTTCGTGATCGGCAAAAGCTTCGTTGGCATAGGCCTCAATTTCGAAGGCGGCTGCTACAACCTTGACATGGAATCCGAACCGGACATCTATGGCGCTATCAAGCCCTATCGACCATATCAAAGGAAACGTTATCCCTGTCCACGGGTGGATGCACCAGAAAAGCAGGACAGCCGTGCAGGCATCCGGATAAAATGCGGTATTCGCTGGATGCGTTCGGCTTTGACCTGAGTGCGATAACCAGAGATATGCTTTTCACACCGCAAATAGCGCCGTTCACTCCTTAGGCGTTGAATGTTCCTGTTTATAGTCGCTATAATGTATCATGGTGACTAATAGACAAGGGAGACTTGAATGTGAGAATAAAAGTCGCGGTTTGCGATAGTGATAAAGAAGTATGCGGTTATATAGCCGAGATTATTGTCCGGCAAAGACCGGATGTGCAAGTAAAAACGTTTTATACGGCAGAGGCGCTGTTGCAGGCTGGAGATAATTTTGACATTTACTTTTTGGATATCAAGGATATTAATGGCATGGAGACGGCGCGTATTTTGCGTTCCCGTGAGCAGGGGCTGCACAGCATTATTATCTTCGTGACCGGCTATCGGGAATATATGCCCGCTGCCTTTGATGTGCAGGCTTTTCATTATCTGCTAAAGCCCATTGACAAGGTGAAATTTTCCCGCGTGCTCGAAAATGCCTGTTTGGAAGTCCGTTATATGCAGGGGCAGAAGGAAGATTATGTGCTGCTGAAGCTCAATGGTTCTGCCGGTGATATGCGCAGCCGCCGCAAGGTGTCTTTGCAGGATATTTATTTTATCGAAAGCAACAACAAAAACGTCATCATCCACACTACCGAAGGCACTTATGAGGTGCAGGGAAAGATGGACGAGTTTGAGCAGACTCTGGGAACGGCATTTTACCGTTGTCATCGCTGTTATCTGGTGAATATGGCAAAAATTTCCGCCTACAGCCCGGAGGGAATACAGGTGACCAATGGCGAAATGGTTATGCTGGCAAATAAGAAATACGCAGCTTTTGTCAAAGCATACTTGCATTACGCCAAGGGAGGCGGCATTGTAAATGTTTGAGCAGTATTTGTTGGAAGCCGGCGTGTACGCAATATGGAGTTATTTGGCATTTGGCTATACGGAGGGCATTTTGTCTGCGCGTTTTTCCCGGCGCATCTATGCGATAGGCGGATATATCGCCGTTTACGTTTTCGGCAGTATGTGTTGGAAGTTGGGGGCAGATTATATCCGGATAGGTGAAAACAGCATTTATGCCGGGTTCCTGCCTCTTTTGCCCAGCGTGTTGCTCATAGCTGGGTTACAAAAATATTATTTTTACCCCAACTGGCCAAGACAGCTTTTTGTCTTGGCTAGTTTAGTTGCAGGCTGGATTGTTCTGCGTTTTGCCGTCAGCCCGCTATCCTATGTGCTTTTCGATTACTGGCAGCCATTTTTTACCTGGCTGGTGGAATACAGCGTGGCACAAGGGCTGATTTCCGCAGAACAGCTGCTAACGATTATCGGCGATATCAGTCAGTTGGCGCTTATGGGCGTACTGACTGTTTGCCGTTTGGTACAGCTTGGGCTTTTTGCGCTGTATCTATGGCTTATCCGGCACTATTTCTGTGCACAGGATTATAATTTATCCTGGACGGAGAGTCTGTTTCTCGTATTTCCCTGCATAACGGTACTGGTGATTGACCTGACTTTGCGGGTTATGGCGTATTCGGTGGATAACAGTGCTCTGATGCTGATTTACTATCGGGCGCCGGAAACGCTGTTTCTCCTGCCGTTGATTAGTTTGCTGCTGTTAGGCATGATTGTGACCGCGGTCAGGCTGTTTCGCGGCATGGTGCAGTTCAAGGAGGCAGAAGCCAAGCGGCTGTTGCTCGAAAATGGCATAACGGATATTCATCGGCAAGTGGAGGAAATGCAGGACATTTATGGTGATATGCGGGGCTTGCGGCATGATTTGCGGGGGCATATTGCCAGCCTGACCGCTTATGTGCATAATCATCTGCAAGGGGAACAGACGGAAATCGAGGCTTATCTGGCACAAATGACCAAAACAACGGAACGGCTGGACTTTGCGGATAAGACAGGTAATCCCATCACAGACATCATCCTGCATCAGTTCCGTCAGCAGGCAAAAAGAACAGGCATTTCCTTTAAGGCAGACTTCCATTACCCTGCGCATACCTCTTTTGACCTATACGATATCAGCGTCATTCTCAATAACGGTCTGAAAAATGCTTTGGAAGCTTGCAGCAAATTGCCGCCGCCCGCGGAGATAGCAGTGCGTTCTTATCGCAAGGGCAATCTATATTTTATCGAAATCTCCAATGATTTTGCCGGTGATTTGATTTGGCGTAAGGAGAGCGGCCTTCCTTGTACCACCAAGGAAGATAAACAACAGCATGGTATAGGCCTAGTGAATATTGCCCGTTGTGCGGAAAAATATCAGGGCAGTATGGACGTCGAAGTGGTATCAAAAGAAAACCGTCAGTGCTTTTGTCTGACGGTTATGCTCTATCATTGAGCTAGCTTTTTCATAATAAGGGACTTGTCTATATCCGTTTGGGAGTCTGCGGCCATCAGGCGGCGGGCTTCTTTTTTTATCAGGTCGATTTCATAACCGGCCACAGGCTGGCCGACAAGCTGACCATAAGGATTTACAAAGAAGATTGTCGGTACCGTTTTGATGGTGGTAAGAAAAGCCGCCATATCGTCATTGACCAATAGCTGGGGGCTGGGGATATTTTGGGCAATGGTTTGGGCCAAGGCGATTTTATCATCATTATCCGTGGTTTTTACATCGCCGATAAGACCGATGATTTGTATATCGGCATTTTCATGCACTTGCCAATCCGTCAACTCCTGTAACAACTGGCGGCTATTCGTATCCTTGACAACCCAAAGCACAAGAATCGTAAATTTGCCGGCAAAGACTTCATTGGTTACAACATGGCCTGCTAAGTCACGGGTTTGAAACTGGGGAAATGCGGCAGGCGTTTGTTTGGTGTTTGAAGGAGCGTGCAGCACATTTATTGCCAAAATGGCAAATAGAAGGGTCAGCGGCAGCAGAACGTAACGGAGATTTTTCTTCATCATGGTCACCTCATATCGTTTCACACCGATAATCGAGCTGTTCACGCCATTGCTATTAGGCGCTAAAAAGTTTTGACGATATAGTTTTAAAGAGGAGCAAAAGACGATAACGCATTATCTTGGTGTACAAGGAGGTAGAGGATTATGCCGGTAAAGATTGGCGGAAGCTATGTGTCAGAGGCAGCTTACAGCTTTGCCCAGGCACAAGTTAAAGACAAAGAGGAAAGTAATGGTGTTATGAAAAGTCTAGCAGAAAAATTCCCGAATCTCAAGTTCAGCGTGGGGACGAAACCTTTTTCCGGGACGGGGATGAATAACGTATCCATTTCACCGAAAATCCTCAAACAGATGGAACAGGACCCGGATAAGCGCATGGAGTATGAGGCGTTAATCTACGATATTGCCCATACAGATGTACAAAGTGGCCGCGCACCAGAGCATAAGCTAAAATCCCATGGCTTTATTATCGAGGACGATGGCGGGTTGCGCAGTTGGGGCATATCCGAAAGCAATGAGGGCAACCGCCGTCAGCAGTCGAAGGTAAAACGCTCACAGAAAAAGAATTGGTGGCAGGAGCTTTTGGATAAACTGTCCAGCCCGGACAAGAAGTTCAACAATACCAATGAACTGACCAACTACCTGCGGGAGAATTTCAATATAGTAGGGGCGGGTATGGCAAAGATTTCCGGCAAATTTTTACAGAAATGCCTGACGGATGAGGAGAGCCGCCAAAAGTTATTCGATAATCTGCGGGCGGCAGAGGACTCCTATGCCAACCGCAAGGATGAAGTAGGCTTTCAGGGCATGCAGGTCATCATTGACGAAGATGGCGAAATGACGATGGAATCGTCCAAACGTACCGTAAGCATCAACGAAGATAAACGCCGCCGTCAGATTGCCGCCGCGGCAACACAGGGCGATATGCAGGCAGTACTGGCTATTTTGCAGCAGGACTTGCAGGAACTCGAAGATGGATACAAGCAAAATGCCTGTGATGCTACTGAAGTGGAGAAGGCCAAGAAACTCATCGAACAAGCCAAACAGCAAATGGGCAGGCTGCCTGACCGAGCGCCTACAATGGCTGAGTCAAGTGCCATGACCATCAATATGCTGATATGAAGAAAGCAAAGGCCACGCGATAATTGCGTGGTTTTTTCATTGCCAACGTAAATGCAGCAGGTATTTTTTTATTCGCCAAGAATTAAAAAAAGAGGATAAACTTAGTGCTCCTATACGGAGGTGTTTGCTGGTGGCAGTGGATGATATAGACGCTTTTTTTCGGAAACAAGGCTTGCGGGCAGAACTTTTGACAGAGGCTGCAGCATTTCGTAGACAATATAATGGACAGGGCGTGCGTAAAATCAGTAAACCACACTTTCCCTACTTTGGCCGTCAGATCGTGGAAGCTGCGCTAAGTGCCCTGCTTACTGGCGCTAATTTGTTGCTAGTCGGACCTAAGGCTGTGGGGAAGAATATTTTGGCAGAAAATCTGGCATTTCTGCTGGGGCGGCCTATATGGAATGTATCCTTTCACATTGATGTTGATGCTGCTTATTTAATTGGGATGGACACGTTTCGGGATGGTGCCGTTTGCTTTCGTCCGGGACCAGTATATGAATGCGTCACAGCGGGCGGCATCTGTATTTTGGATGAAATAAACATGGCCAGAAATGAAGCTCTGGCAGTGCTTCATTCCCTGCTTGACCATAGACGGCAGATGGAAGTACCGGGATATGACCGATTATTTTTACATCCTGCTGCACGCTTTATTGGAACCATGAATTATGGCTACGAGGGTACACGTAATCTCAACGAAGCTCTGTTGTCCCGTTTTGTGGTGCTGCATCTGCCTGTGCCAGGAGAACAGGAGCTGCAGGAACTATTGACGTATGAATTTGCAGATTTGCGTAAGGGAGTAGCCAGTACGTTGTCTGCGTTATTCCTGGATATCCGTAAAAAATATGAAGCCAAAGAAATATCTGGGCGAGCCTTGGATTTACGCGGTCTACTGGATGCTGTGCGGCTTGTTCGGCAGGGACTTACGGCAGAACAGGCTTTGGATATGGGCTTAACTGGAAAATGTTTTGACGCTCAGGAGAGAGCCTTGGTGAAGGATTTACTTGCCTTGCGTATACCACCTGATTGGGGACGGGAAGATTTTTTTGCGAAGTGAGTCATGATGACATACCAATCATTATCCAATCAAAGACAGAAACGAGCTTTGAATATTGTCTGGGCAGTTGCCGGTCAGTATGGGATATGGCCGGATTTTTTGGCCTTTGATCAAAATGGTGAGCCGGATATTTACTTGAATTCTATCGTGGGGCTGGTATATCGGCATTACGATAATGAAATGCTTATGCGCTATATAAGAGAACAACTGAATAAATCCCTGTTTGCTGAACTCTTTACCGAACTATTTTGGCTGGGGCTGGAAAATGCAGCTTATGAGAAGGAAATATCCTGCCGTCCCGCGCTAAAAGACCTGCGTTATCGTCATGCAAAACGATTTTTAGCAGAAGATGCATCCGTAGATATTTCCCTGCAACAGTTGATGCTGCGCCAGGAACTGGCGCATACGCTAAAATGTAACCGCTGCCGGGAAATAATAGGAGTTCCTGTTGCTATAATAAATCCATGGGACAAACGTATCTACCAGGCACTTGCTTTTACGGGCAATATGAATACAGCGGAACTTATCGCAGCTATGGAGAATATTATCCGTTCTTTTTTCCGCTTTCATTGGCATAATAAGCCTCGCGAGGTTATACATTTTACCAGTCACGCTTTTCTGCTGAATTTGCTCAAAAAAATATGGCCATTTCACCAGGGCTATCGAGAAGAACAAATCCGGCAGCTAACCTTTATTGCATCTGCCGCGGACAAAGGCAATAGTCTAAAGACCATATTTAACCGCCAAGATAAAATACCGACGGATAAAGAACTATCTGCCTGCTATGGCAGGTCACTTTTTTCACAAGACCGTCTGGCAGAGATTACGAGTAGATATTGTCAGGGAATTCACCGCCAGGTATGCTTGTGGTTCAGTGCGGAAAAAGGAGCAGTCCGTAAGGAAAATACGGCTTATTTTCATCAGCATCATGCCCGCTTTACCACAGAATTGCACGCGTTGACCAATCGTTTGCAAAATGCGTTGCTGCTTGGTCGGCAAGCGGTGCAACTCCCCGCCCGCAATGGCAGACTGACAGCAGACAGAGTTTGGCGAGGCCTTATCCTGCATGATGGACGAGTCTTTTCCGCGATAGAACCAACCAAACGGGAAGATATTTCGGTCATGCTGTTTTTGGATGGTTCGGCTTCACGGCAGGGGCGTCAAAGCATCATTGCCAGTCAAGCCTATCTGCTGACTGAAGCTTTGCGGCAGGTGGGGATTCCCTTATCCGTAGTATCCTTTTTTAGCCAGGATGGTTGTACGGTCTTGAAAAGACTAAAAGCTTTTCAGGAAAAATCTGCGCAAGGCATCTTTGCCTATAAGACGCAGGGCTGGAATAGAGATGGGCTGGCCCTGCGGGCTTTGCCTGAGCTTTGGCGCGATATGTACGGACAAAAGCTGCTCTTTATATTGACGGATGCTGATCCGAGTGACGAACGCAGTATTCCAGCGCAAGGTATCGCCTTGGAGAAATTCTATGGTGGAGAGCCTGCCTGTAAAGATACGAAAGAGGCCGTAAAGGAACTTCGTCAACAGGGGATTCAGATAATGGCCTTGATTAACAGCGTGGTTGCCACTGCTCTGGTCACCAAAGCAGCACAGCATATTTATGGCGAAGATTATATTATCTTACAAAACCTTTCCAATATGGCGCAAAAAGTGGGGGATGTGCTTGAACAGGCAATTTTTTACGGTCATAATCAAAAAATGTAAATATACTACTTTAGTAGTAGCAGGTTAAAAAGTTTCTACTTTCGGATGATTTTCTTTTACAGCAGATAAGGTATAATGAGTCATGTCACTTGGGGAAGTGATCACACACAATGACCTTCAATAGTGGGGAAGCTTTGCAGGTAAAGGAATTTTATACGGAAAAAGCAGGTCGCAGGACCTGCTTTTTTGTCGTTTACGCGCTTACATCATGCAGGAAATAGGTGTAAATTGGAGAATTATTGAAATCAATAGTATACTTATTTGCCTGTGGAGAGGTGATTTTTATGACAATGCATGAATTGATTTACTGGTATTTAGCGATAATCAATATTGTTGTTCTGGTTGTCTATGGCGGGGATAAGCTCTTTGCTAAGATGGGCAGCTGGCGCGTTCCGGAAAAAATATTGCTGCTGTTTGCCTTGCTCGGCGGCAGTGTTGGTGCGTTGCTGGCCATGCAGATTTTCCGGCATAAGACACGTCATCTGAAATTTCGCTATGGCGTGCCGTTGATTTTGTTGCTGCAGATAGCAGGTGTTGTATACCTGCATTGGAAATAAGCGATTAAAAGTGCTATGTCTACTATCTTGATTGTTTGTACAACACCGGACGAGCGTGCTGAGATGGCTCTTCAAGAAGCAAGAGCACTGGGGTACCGCTGTATATTCAGTGGGGATAAGGCGGATGAAAAGATTCTTGCTTTGGCTGCTGCATGCTATGAAATCGACTGGGAGAACTGGGACTCTTTGCTCCATATAGCGAAGCTGGAAAAGGTTGATGGCATTGTGGGGCTTTGCGACAAAGCGATGATTCCCGTGGCAAAGGTCTGTCAAGTGCTGAACCTGCCCTGCAGTTCGCCGGAAAGCATAAACAGTCTTATTTCAAAAAACACTTTCAGAGAAGTGCAGAAGAGAGCCAGCGTATATTTTGAGGAATTGAAGACTTTCTCGCGTTTGAGAAAATATATGATAGCCTATTCGGTGTTCAGTGAGAAAGCCGGCATTCTTGACCATGTACATGTAGCACCTGAATTGCGGCAGCATTTGCTGGAAGAACGCTTCCCACTGGGGAAGAAAAATGGCTGCTTTGTGCTAGATATTCTGACAGCGACACGCCCCATCGCTATTCTTGTATTTGAATTTGCTTCACGGGAAGATTTGGAAGAGATGCGTTTACAACTCGAAACGATGGTTTACGCGGTTTTGGCAGAGCAATAATCATTGCGAAATATTTTCATACACATAGAACTAGGCGCTGTTGGGTTTTTGATAAACTTATAGAGAAAAACTATGGAATAAAGCTATAAACAAGAATGGAGGGATTATAAATATGCGTCGGATGCTGTTTATGGTATCATACGTTCTCATGATGGTCGCCAGCGCGGGATGGAAACATTATCAATTCTCAACAATGTGGTTCTGTATGAAGGTGATTTAAGTGCAGGGGTAAATTTGGATTGTGGTAAACATTGCCAATTTCGCTTATTGGTCAATTATTTTTTACCAAAATATTGATGTATGGATAAAGGAATCATATAATAAAGCAAGAATCTTTTTGGAGAGGAATTACATGCAGTTATTATATGTGTTCATTGGAGGTGGTCTTGGAGCAGTGTGCCGTCTTAGGCGGATTTACAACATTTTCATCCTTCAGCATGGAAACCTTGACTTTGATAAATGGTGGCAGCATATTTCTGGCCTTGGTTAATGTTTGTGCCAATTTATTACTGGGCTTTGGTGCGGCAATACTTGGACTTCATATTGTCGCCTCAATGACGTAAACAATTGTAAAGGGGAACCGAAAGGGAATCGGAGGCGTATCACGGGAGTTTTTTGTGGAAAAAATTTAGCGAAATATGTGGATGATTACATGATATTTGTGGACGAATGGTATTATCGGAAATATACGAGGAGTTGAGTGCTATGTACAGAACGTTATTGGCGCTAGTAACGATGATAGCTCTGGGGACAGGAATATGTTTTGCTAAGGTGTTGCCAGCGGATACACAAAAAGAAAGACAGATAATGGAAACGGAGCAATCAGAACTGTTACAACATCAGCATACGTCTAAGTGTTTGCTGACATCTGTTGAGCCTGTTCAGATTATCTGTATTCTTGACCGTTCAGGATCCATGCGGCATTTGGTTGGGGATACCATAGGCGGGTATAATTCCTTCATTGACAAGCAACGGCAGGAAAAAGGACGCGTTGAGGTTACTACTATCCTCTTTGATGACAAGTATGACAAAATCGTAGAGGCCAAAGATATAAAGGATGTGCCAGAGTTAACGAATAAAGAGTATTATGCCAGAGGGATGACTGCCCTGCTGGATGCAGTGGGGAGAACAGTGGCTGATACATTGGGCAGAATGAATCATGAAGGTATCTGTCCTGCTAAGCGGCATGTATTGTTTCTAATCATGACTGATGGCAAGGAAAATGATAGTAGGGAATATAGCAAAGCGGATGTAAAAGCCATGATTGAAAAGGCTACAAAAGAGTACAAGTGGAATTTTATTTTCATGGGGGGCAAATATTAATTCTACGTCTGAGGCTGCTTCAATCGGAATCGGTGCTGACCATGCTGTGAATTATGAACATGATGCTGGTGGTGTAAGAAAAGTTTTTTCTCGTATGAATGCGGCAGCCAAGGAAATGCGGGAAGATGGTAGTGTCGGCGAAAAGTGGAAGCAGGCAGAGAAGTAGTTCAAACTTGACAAAGGAGAGATTAGAAAGAAGAGGTGTGGTATGAAAAAATTATGTTTTTGCTTAATGCTTGTTTGTTTATTAATAGTTCCACATTATACAGTTGCTTCGACAGGCGCAACAAACACTGAAGGTGGTATGTATGTTGTTAACTGTGAAAACTGGATAAGTCTTCGGTCGTATGCCTCCACGGATGCTCCTGTTATCGCGAAGATTCCTCTCGGGGATATGGTGAATATCATTGACGACAATGATCCTTGCTATCAAAAAATGGTATTTGCTCATGTCCGCTATCATGGAAATACGGGATATGCTTTATATAGCTATCTAACCCCTCATTGTACGTTATACCGTGTTGCTAACTGTAATGAGTGGATAAGCTTGCGCTCAGCGCCGTTTGCTGATTCGGCGGTGATTACCCGCATTCCGTTAGGAGAATATGTTCGTTTTGTCAAATCAAGCAGTAATGGGTATTATTACGTTTACTACAATGGATATCTTGGTTATGCGCTGGCTGAGTATCTCTCATAGCGTTCAAAGTTAATAATAATTGGCAGATTTATGCGAGAATGAATTATGTTCCAGTGTAGTGTAAACGGAGAATTCAATGGAACAAATTAAAAAACCAGTTTTTCTTATAAAAAAGTATAAGGATATCTTATGGGCGATAAGTGCTATCGAAGTTGTCACGTTTTTCGTGTCATGCGCGGATACATTGATTGCGGGCAATATCATTGGCAAAGAAGCACTTGCTGCCGTGGGGACAGTAGCGCCATTTATGATGCTGGTAACCTTTTTTCCAGTATCGTAAATTCTGGGACAGTGGTGCAATATTCTTATCATATAGGTGCTTGCAATCTAAAAAAGGCACAGGAAATTTTCAGTCAGGGAGCAATCATAGCGGTTTTGGCAGGCACAGCCATATTGATAGGGATGTTGGCAGGAAAAGATTTTTTTCTGGCAACCATTTCTGCTGATTCTGAAGTGATCGGCTATGTCAACGATTATTATAGCCTGATTGTCTTCTACTTGTGCCTGGATCCCCTTTCCTGCCTGCTGGATAATACTATGGTGGTCGAGGGGGGAGAGAAAGTCTCCAGTATTGCCAATATCATTGAAATCGTGAGCAATCTGATATTCTCCATAATTTTTGGATTCCTATGGGAAGTGACAGGAATAGCGGCCGCTTCTATTGTCTGCAAGTTATTGTTTTTGCTTATCAACTTCGCTTGGTTTTTCATCAAAAAAAATAATATTGTTTTTGTGTGGCGACTTGACTTCAAGGAGTGCGTCAATATTCTGAGCCAGGGTATAGTAAAGGCCTCTACGTTTTCTCTGTCGGCACTGATGGCTTTTATGCTGAATTATTATGTACTGGCAATCTGCTTGTCTTTGGTGATTGTATATATGGCCTATGGCAAGGAGGCTGTGCCCTTTCTCATTCAACCGGAAAAAAACATGCACAGTTATTGCTATGATTTTGAAATAACAACAGAAAATGTAATTTCAATCTTTTATGGTATAGCCTGAGTGTTCCGAAGTGCGCTTGCTTCGGCAATATGAGGGATTATCTTAAAGACATCGACGATCAGTTCACGCTCGTTGCGTTCATCAATGTAGGCAAGAACATGCTTTTTGCTGATTACAGCGGTTAAGAGCTGACCTTGAATGCCGCTTTCGTAGCGTTTTTTGAACCACCTGGCGATGGTTTGGTCTGCGGTCCAGGATAGTCCGAACTTTGCCCTGTGCGGACTGACACCGCGATAAATCGTCAGCGTATCAGGAAGACTTTGGTAATGGGCAAGGTCCTCCGGCTTCATCAGGTATTGTTTATCCGCCTGCCGGAAATAGTGGATAACTTCCTCGCGGCTGACTTGTGGGTCTTGATTGGGGTCTTCTTCATCCAGCCAGCTGTGCTTGAGATAATAGGCAAAGTCCTCAGGGCTCATATAATCTTTGCATAGCTGAAACCAGATGAGTTTATAGTCGTCGAGAATCAGGTCATAGATAAACGGCAGGCTAAGGCTATTTATCCTGTTCAGGATAAAACGACGATAAAAAACATAGCTGTTCGGTGTAGAAATATCCAGCCATTTTTTCTGCTCATGATGATAGAAGAAAATCGACTTGGCAAAGGGATGATAGACGGCACCCATATTTTCGATAGCTTTGACCGGAATGAGGGGAACTGCATCAAAGAGCTTTATGGTTTGTTTCCGGATTTTGGTGAGATTTGTCTGCATGGTGTTGTCCTTCCTTATAGATAAAGCGGATAATAATAGGATTTCCATTTTTCCCTGGATAATCCTGCCGATTTACAGAAGATAATCGGTGAGCATAACATTTTTATGGTATAATAATGACAAATTCGTACATTCGTTAGGGGAGGTCTATAACGTATGAAAAAAATCATTGTTGTAGTAGACATGCAGAATGACTTTATTGACGGCAGCCTGGGAACAAAGGAAGCACAGGAAATGCTGCCACGGCTGAAAGAGAAACTAAAGCAGGTGACGGACAGCGGTTCGGCTGAGCTTATTTTTACCATGGATACGCATGGTGAAAATTATCTGCAGACGCAGGAGGGGAAAAATCTGCCTGTGGAGCATTGCCTAAAGGGCAGTCATGGCTGGGAGATTACACCGGAACTGCAGGAATTTGTTAAGCAGGCTAAGGCTGTAGTGGAAAAGCCGACGTTTGGTTCACTGGAATTGTCTAAACTGCTTGGCGAGGCAAATGAAGTGGAACTGGTAGGGCTTTGCACAGATATCTGTGTCATCAGCAACGCGATGGTGATTAAGGCAGCTTACCCGGAAGTGCAAGTAAGCGTGGATGCAAGTTGCTGTGCCGGGGTTACGCCCGAAAGCCATAAGAATGCTCTGGCCGCCATGAAGATGTGTCAGATTAAGGTGCTTGAATAAAAAAGGCCACACAGTAATGCGGCCTATGGATGTACCTTATAGATGAGCAGTTTTTCGCGGGAATCTCTGTCTTTGCTGATACCACAGCAATCGAGACTGTCAACCAGTGTCAGCTGGGATATAGTCGTCAAATAATCGGTATAGGCTTTGGATGGATAGTAGAAAAACAGGAGAATTTCCCGTGGAAATTCTCGGCAGGATTCCAGCAAATTCATTATGACTGTCCGTAAAATATCCGTAGAAAACGGATTAAAGAAAAATGCCCGGTCAGCATATTGGGGAACGGCAAAATCCGTTGCATCCTGTTGTACAATAGTGACTAAATGCCCACGGCAAGCCCTGTCCTTATTGGTCAGGGCTTTTTCGTATAAGCGGGGATTGTATTCCACGCCGATAGAGCGGCACTTGGTCTGACTGGAAAGGAAGAAACTCACACGTCCTTTGCCGCAGCCATAATCAATCAAGGTATTATTCTTGCGTATCAAGCCGGTATTGGCAACCTGCTCCAATACGCTGTAATCTGTTGGCTCGTAAGGGTAGCGGGTAAAATCGGAAATGGTATCGTCACGTCCGGTGGTTTTGATATTCAGCAGGCGGTCCCATTCCTGTTCGTAATCGGTCATGTTTTTGGTGTTCCTCTCTTGTTGGGATGGTCGCCACGGTTGACGACAATGTTATAGCCGGTTGATTCCACGCGGGCGGCTAAACAGCGGATACACTCTGCCGCCTCTTCGCCAGTGCAGATTTTATTGTCGTAAAGCGCGTATTTTTGACGGACTGCAGTCGGTGAAAGATTAGGCATAAGTACATTGGCGCCGGCGAGCAGCCCCTTTTCCCGTCCTTTCGGGTCAATTGTGCCCAATGCAGTAGTGGCAGGCAGCAGCACATTCGGCAAAAGCAGGCGGATAATGGAGAGCAGGCGCAAGGTCGTAGCGGCTGTGCCGCCCGCCTCCTTCGCAAAGGGTGTATCATGCTGGGGAATAAACGGGCCGATTCCGACCATTTCCGGCTGGAGTTCCTGCAAAAGACGCAGGTCTTGAATTAAATGCCTGCTCTTTTGTCCCGGTGAACCGACCATCATGCCACAACCGACCTGATAGCCGATAGCCTTTAAGTCGTGCAGGCATTGGCGACGATGGTTATAGGACATTTCGGCAGGGTGCAACTGCTCATAATGGGCTTTATTGGCTGTTTCATGGCGGAGTAAGTAGCGGTCAGCGCCAGCGTGGAATAGGCGCTGATAACTTTCCCTGTTTCGCTCACCGATAGACAAGGTTATGGCACAATCCGGATGATGCAGCTTGATTTCCCGCAGCAGTGCACAGAGTCGTTCATCTGTAAAGTATGCATCTTCGCCCCCTTGCAGGACAAAGGTACGGAAGCCCAGCTGATAACCTGTATCGCAGCAGGCTAAAATTTGCTTGGCGGTCAAACGGTAACGCTGTGCATTTGGATTGTCGCGGCGTATGCCGCAGTAATAGCAGTTATTGCGGCAGTAATTGGTAAATTCGATTAAACCGCGGATGTATACGTCTTTACCGTAATAACGTTCGCGAAGTTTGCGGGCACGCTGAGCAAGTTCGGCATCATCTGCAGGCGATGCCGATTTCAGCAGTGCCATAAATTCTTCATCCGAAAGATTGTGTGTAAGTTCCAGTTTGTCGATTATTGCCCGCATATGGAAACCTCCCCTGTGGGTTAAGCGGTTGTGAAAAGGATTATGGTCAGCAGCGTAGAATATGTTAGAATATATTAGAGGAGCATATTGTTTACGGCATCACTGAGGGCAATAAGCACCAACAGCACCGTAATGCCGCCGATTAAATATTCTGCACAGCCTAAAAGATTTTTGGACTGCCAGTGACTTTTTACATTGGCCCAAACGACTTCCAAGGTGATAAACAGAGCAATAAAGCAAACGATGTTGATGATGTAACGTAAAATTTCCATAGTGGATAAGGCTCCTTTGAATGCGATTTGTTTGGAGATGATTTGATAACATGATTCACGAAATACAACCATATAAACTGAACAACGTATTTGTTACAGGCCGGAAACCCGCAGCTGGTGATATCGTAATCTGCGTAAAAGAAGATAGTTTAATGGTAAGCGAGCTTGAGGGGAATGTCAAGTTTCCAACCTGGCAGGAACTGCCGGAAACGCTGGATTATCAATATTTATTCAGCTTAGATAAGCAGGGCGTGTTTTATCTTCTGCAAGAGGGCAGGGAACCATTGCCCGGTTTTACCTATAAGACTTTACGCGAAATCCGCTATGAAATTGGAGCTCCGCTGCAGCTTATGTATATGATGTATACGGCATGGCATCTTATCTGCTGGTACCGGGATAACCGTTTTTGCGGGCGGTGCGGCAGTCATCCCCGGCATTCAACGCGGGAGCGTGCACTCATCTGTGATAAATGCGGCAACAGGATTTATCCGCGCATTGTCCCTGCGGTAATTGCCGGGGTAATCTGGGAGGATAAGATTTTGCTGACCAAATATGCCAACCGTAAAATGTCCTTTTACGCTTTGATTGCGGGTTTTACGGAAATCGGTGAAACCTTGGAGGAATGCGTTGCCCGCGAAGTTATGGAGGAAACCGGGCTGAAGGTCAAAAATATCCGCTATTACAAGTCCCAACCCTGGGGCAGTGTGCAGGACTTAATCATGGGTTTTTACTGTGACGTTGATGGTGATACCCATATTCATATTGACAAAAGTGAGCTGAAAGAGGGCGTCTGGGTTTCGCGAGCGGAAATCGAAGGTCAGCGGGATGACTGGAGTCTGACCAATCATATGATGATGACCTTCAAAGCCGGTAAAGAACCACATTGATGGATGAGGAGTGAATAGTCATGCGTAAAAAAATTTGGTCAAAAACAATCGCCGCCTGCTTGCTGGCCAGTGCGCTGAGCATGGGGACGACGGCTGCTGCCGACACGGATGAGGTCCGTGTAATTCCCTACCCGGCCGGACTGGATACCAAAACCGAAGGTGCATCTTCGGCACCGGCAGAGATAAATCATGCCGATTCGCCTTACTTCAAGCATTTGGATATCTATGAAATGGAAACCATTATCGGCCGTCGCATTGTACTGCCGCATTATCCGACCTATCAACAGACCCGGGAATATACCTGTGGGCCGGCAGCTGCCCTTACGGTGCTTTATTGGTATGGCAATAAGGATTATGATGAACTGTCCCTGGCTAAAGCGATGAAAACACAGGGCTATCCCATTGGCACAAGCCTAAAAAACATGGTGAATTTCTTCCAAGGTATCGGCTGGACGGTAAAAAGCGGCTTGAACGCAGAGAAATTCAGCCGTTTTGATGACTTTCGTACATTTTTGATGGAGCCGCTGGCTCATGGCCGGCCCATTTTGGTAGAAAACGTGGAGTGGGGCGGTCATTGGCGGGTGATTATCGGTTACGACAACATGGGCACAGAATCGCCTTTGGACGATATGCTCATCTTCGTTGATCCCTACGATACCAGTGATCATTATCAGGATGGCTATACCGTAGGAAATGCCATAAAATTCTTCTCCATGTGGTTTGACCATTCTATGCTCCCCGAAAAAGAACGCTACCAGCCGTGGATTATTGCTTATCCGAAATAAGGAGAAATATTGGAGGCTTTTTGTTGCAAGTATTTTTTACGTTAGTCGTTGGAATATGCGGCGGATTTATTCTATCGCTTGTCAATGCGCCACTGCCATGGACATTAGGGCCGGTATTAGCCGTGTCGCTCACTTCATTGTTGCTTAAACGGCAGTTAATATGGCCTTTGTTTCTGCGTAATATCGCTTTGATTCCGTTGGGGTACTCTATGGGACGTCCGTTTACCGTTGAAACAGGGCATGCTATACTAAGCCAACTGCCATTTATGTTAATGGCTACATTCGTCACAATTTGTGCAGGGCTTTTCTCTGCGTGGCTGATGTATCGCCGGACGGACATTGATTTGAGTAGTTGTCTTTTAGGATGCGTCCCTGGGGGGCTTTCGCAAATGGTTATTTTAGCAGCGGAACTGAAGGAAACGGACCTGACTGCCGTTACGATCATGCAAACCCTACGAATGTTGTCCGTAGTGTTTGTTATCCCTTTTCTGGCGATTCATGTCCTCCCTGCTGAAGGAGCATCTGCGTATCTCATAGAAAATGAACCTACAGGTGATATCCTGATGTATGCTATTGTAGCAGTAGCCGGTGCTGTAATAGGCAGGCTGATAAAACTGCCTACAGCAAATTTGCTTGGGCCATTGCTTGCTACAGCTCTTTACATTGTAAGTTTTGGTCATACAGCACCAATTATTCCTCAGCATTATCTGTATGCGGCACAAGTCTGCGTCGGAAGTTATATTGGCAGTAGTATAGACCTAAGAAAAATTCGTGAGTATAACGGTATGGGACCAGTGTTGCTCGGGAGCGTCCTGCTGGTTCTTGCAGTTTCTATGTTGATGGGCTGTGTGATAGCCTTCTGTACGCCGTCCTCGATTACGACGAGCTTCTTGTCAACAGCACCAGGAGGTTTGGCAGAGATGGGGATAACCGCGTTAACGGTAGGAGCCGACAGCTCAACAATGACGGCTTATCAGTTGACAAGATTGTTATTTATCATGCTGGTATTTCCTTATGTGGCACGCTTTATTCGACGAAGATTTGTCAAATAGCCAAAAAACTGTTGTAATTATATATTTTGTATGCCTATACAAATAGTGTTAGGCAGATGATTTGACGCAAGTATTTCCGTGTGCTATGATTACAAAGATGGACGGTATTCTGCGAGGAAACTGTACTGTATCTTTTATTGAATCATTTTGTCATTTGGGACAAAGACACACATCATCGAAATGAGGTGGTGTGATGAGGATTGGTTTTATCGGAGCCGGTAAGGTCGGCTTTACATTGGGAAAATATTTTCGTGAACATGGTATTGAAGTTACAGGCTATTACAGCCGCAGCATTCAATCGGCAAGCGAAGCGGCAGAATTCACGGCCACAAACGTCTACACCAGACGAGACGATTTGTTAGCCGCAAGTGATGTGCTGTTTTTCACCCTTCCTGACAAAGAAATTGAATCTGTCTATCGGCAGGTTTCACAATTATCGATTCGAGGAAAGATTTTTTGTCATTGCAGCGGGGCGCTGTCTGCTCAGGAGGCGTTTCCGAATATTGATGATTTTTCAGCCACAGGCTTTTCCGTTCATCCGCTGTTTGCGGTAAGTGATAAGTATAACGCTTACCGGGAATTGGTGGATGTTTTTTTTACTTTAGAAGGTTCGACGGAAAAATTGGCATTTATGCAGACGTGGCTGCAAGGAATTGATCTGCAGGTCAGGATAATTCCTGCAGAGGTCAAGGTTAAGTACCACTGCGCTGCGGCTTTGGCCAGCAATTACGTTTTGGGACTGTTGCAGCTAAGTCAAAATCTATTGACCGAATGCGGTTTTTCCCCGGACGAAGCAGAAAAAGCCTTGAAGCCCTTGTTTTGTGGCAATGCGGAGCATTTTCGGGAATGTGGCTTGACAGCCTCCCTTACAGGGCCTTTGGAACGCGGGGATTTATCCACCCTTCAGCATCATCTGACCTGTCTGACACCTGCTCAGAGACAGTTATATGTTTTGCTGGCAAAAGAGCTTTTGCAGACCGCCAAAGAAAAACACCCTCAGCGGAATTACACATCCATCGCCAGATTTTTAGAAGCACAGCTGGTAAATGCCAGTCTGTCGTGTGCGAAAGGATGATTATTTTGAAGAACACAGTTGCGACATTTGCTCAGATGAAAGCACGCGGGGAAAAGATTTCCATGCTGACCTGCTACGACTATTCCACGGCCAAGCTGCAGGAAGCGGCAGGGGTCAATGCTATTCTGGTTGGTGATTCCTTGGGCAATGTTATGCTGGGATTGCCGGATACACTGTCTGTTACCATGGAGGATATGATTACCTATGGTCGTTCTGTGGCCAGAGCTTGCCACAACACCATGGTGGTTATCGATATGCCCTTCATGTCCTATCAGGTATCCGTGGAGCAGGCTGTGATGAATGCGGGCAGGCTCATGAAAGAAGGCCGGGCTAATGCTGTAAAACTGGAAGGCGGCGCAGCGGTTTGTCCTCAGATTAAAGCCATTACCTCTGCAGGTATTCCTGTTGTAGCTCATCTAGGACTAACTCCTCAGGCGGTCAATGCGTTGGGCGGTAATCGTGTTCAAGGGAAAAGTGAGGAAGCGGCAAAACGTCTTATTGAGGATGCTCTTGCCGTTCAAGAAGCCGGTGCCTTTGCCCTTACACTGGAGTGTATCCCTGCACCTTTAGCTAAGCTTATTACGGATAAACTGGATATTCCTACCATTGGCATTGGGGCCGGAGCTGGCTGTGACGGTCAGATTCTTGTATACCAAGATATGCTGGGGTTGTTCTCAGACTACACTCCGAAATTTGCTAAACACTTCGCTGAATTAGGGCAAGAGATGCAAAATGCTTTTGCTGCTTATGTTCATGAAGTTCAAGCTGGCACCTTTCCTGCGGCAGAGCATACATTCAATATGAATGAAGATGTAATGAATAAGCTATATTGATTTGCACTTATGGGAGCTTGCTTAGATACAGGATGAGGAGCAATTTTTATTACTTGACACTAGAGTGGCAATATGCTATTGTAAATTTATCAATAGTGGCAAAGGAGCCCAGGCGAAATATAGGTTCGTCTGGGCTTTTTTATCCCCTTGGATAGCTGCTGTTGGTAGTATATTGGTATTGCAGGACAAAGGCGTCCTAAATCATTGCTTTATGGTTTAGGATGCCTTTTCTTGCATTTTTACGAGGAGGAAGAAAATATGATTACCTTTCCGTTGTTTACTGAATTAGAAAAACATCGTGATGAAGCCAATGAAAATTTCCATCGCAATATTAGGCCGCAGCTGGTTGAACGTCTCAAAGCCTTTGGGTTTGAAAGTATTAGCGAGGATGTTACGGGGATTATGCAGCTGCAGGAACAGTCAACCCAGAATAAATATGTTCTGGCTATCCGCAAATACGAAATTACAATTCATTTCCAGCATGTAAAAACAGGGGAGCAGTTACTGATTTGTTCCATAAGCAATTTTGAACTGAGTGCGCATGTGATTCTGGATATCATTATTGACTCCATAGACAGTTGGCTGCAGTATGGGGAGCTTTATGATTACAAGGCTGCACAGAATCTGACGGAAAGAGCAAAGAAAAGACGGTAATCAGGAATAATCGTTGCTTGAAAAAAGGACAGGTGATAAAATAGGCTGGATGATAAACAAATGGTAAAGGGAAAACCATTTAGACCTTTGCCGGGGAAGGAAGCGTATTGGCGTGAATTATTCATTGGCTCATTTGGTAATAATGGCCATGACAATTGGTGTGGTTTTAGCAGGTGGGCTTTATGCGGCAAGGTCAGTAAAATCAGCCGAAGGATTTAGCTTGGGCGGCCGCTCGGCAGGTATACCGATGATAGCTGGCAGTATTGCTGGAACTTGCGTTGGCGGCGGGGCAACGGTAGGAACAGCCCAGTTGGCAGGTTCAATCGGTTTGTCAGCAGTCTGGTTTACTATTGGCGTCGGTCTGTCGCTATTGATTATGGGGATTATTTATGCGCGGCCGCTAAGATACACGGGCCTTGAAACGATATCGCAGTATTTGGTTGAAAACTATGGTAAAGGGGCTGGCCGTTTTACCAGTTTTGCTACATCTTTGGGGATTTTGTTCAGTGCTGTTGCCAGTACCTTGCCGGGAATTGGCTTGCTGGCAGCCTTGACAGGATTTTCTTATGCAATATCAGCAGGTATATTACTGTTGTTAGTGATTTTGTATGCTTTTTTCGGCGGGATGAAAACCGCCTCTGTCGGTGGCATTTTGAAGATGCTCATCCTGTTCGTGACTTTGTTTGCATTGGGAATTGTAGCTTGGCAAGGCCTTATGGAGGCGCCAGAAATGCTCGTCAATAAGCCAGCAGGTTTTCTGAGTATCTGGGGTATCAGTAATGGTTCTATCCTGAATAATCTTGCCTCTATAATTGTTGGCATGATTTGCACGCAGACCTATATACAGGCGATTTTTTCAGCAGCAACACCGCGAACTGCTGCTGTTGGCCTTATATTGGCGGCTATGGTGGCGATTCCTGTTGGCTTGCCGTGTGCAGTTATGGGGATTTATATGCAAACATTACATCCGGAAATTCCGGCTATGCTTGCATTACCTGCTTATTTGCTGCAATATACGTCTTCGCTTATGGGCGGTGCAGCGCTGGGAGGGATTGTGCTGGGGATAATCGGTTCTATTGCTGGCTTATCCTTGGGCGTAGGAACGATGGTGGCAAGAGATATGTTGGAGCCACTTCTGAAAATACAATCCGAACAGGGAAAATTAATCTTGATGCGCTTATCTGTTGTAGCTGCGATAATAATCGCAATGCTGATTGCCATAACCCATAAAGATTCCCAAATCCTGTTTTGGAATTATCTGTCTATGGCACTTAGAGGCTGTGGCATATTTATACCGCTAACACTGGCTATCTTTAGGCCGAGGGCAATTTCGCCACGTTGGGCGCTTGCATCTATGGTGCTGTCGCTTGGTGCGGCGATACTTGCAGGATTGGTTCATACGGCTATATCACCGATTTTTGTTGGCTTAGGAGTAAGCCTGGTTGTGGTGGTTATGGGGAGGTGCTGGAAAAAGATAATGTCAGAAGCATTATCTGTACATGCGCAGTAAGGCATAAAGCAATTGTATTTTTAGCAAACTAAAAAAGCTCCGGAACTCGTGTTGAGCATGTACAAGGTGGTAAGCATCCTCATAATGTAACCGAAAATGATGTCCGAAAGTTTATAGCTGATGCGTATTTTGTTATTACACGAAAAATAACAGACTATGATTATAGCTATAACTATTATGGTAAGTGCGGAGGAACGTTTGTTCGTCCTAATTTAGGAAAATTTGGAATGATAACGACAGCATTCACTTCTGATGAATATTATCAAAATACCTAAATATGCTGACATTTGCCTAGAATGCCAGCCAAGATGTGATAATGTTAAATCATGAATTTCTTGAATGCACGCTTATGAAGCAAGGCATGAAGTCTTGAGAGGCTCACGATGCGGCTCAATGCGTATACGATTATTCAACTGTGATGGAGGACGATTAAAATGTGGGGCTGGGCAAGAATAATATTTGAAGATGAAAAAGTCTGTAGAATTGCATATTGTACTGGTCTAAAACAAAATCTAGATGGTATAATCGTATACGACAAAATTAAGGACACTATGTCCATAATGAAGTTCTCATCGTCTTGTACGGAAAAACAGTCGAAATATTTCATGGGGGTTGTTGGTGTTTGCCTTATGATGGGGAAATTGAAAACAACCATTACAGAAATAGCTAACTAAGAACTATATAATTCCAAAGGAGGTGAAGGCTAATGGCAATGGCAGATGAAATGTTTAAAGCTTTTGGACATCGAATCAGACTGATTGATGAAAATGGGAAATTATGGACAGGGTATGTTTCAGGCTTCGTCCCAGATTATGATAATGAAGAAGATGATGAACCAGGGTACAATGAATTGGATCTAGATGTAACAGAGCCTGATGGGAATATTACGCATTATGCAATTCGTGAATCAGAAATTAAATCCATTGAGGTGATTGATGGAAAAATTCTATAGCTACAGGTTATTTTTTTACAAAAAGTTAAATGGCGGTGTTAAAACGATATGCTGATAAGATGTCCAATAATTGATAGAGAAATTGATGAGTATGATTGTTTTGAGACTGGAACTGTAGCAGAGCGCATCGTTAATGTAACAGCTTCAGTAGGAATCAAGGAAATTAAGGATGCACCTGATTTTCATGAGAGGTGTATTAATTGCCCAAATCACAAGGAGTAATCAAATAATACACGCTTATGGAACAAGGCATGAAATCTTGGGAGGCTCACGAGGTTGCTCAAGGGGGATATGATTATTCAGCTGTGATGGAGGACGATTAAAATGTGGGGCTGGGCAAAAATCATATTTGAAGATGAAAAAGTCTGTAGAATTGCATATTGCACAGGCCAGGAGCAAAATCTAGATGGTATAGTCGTATACGACAAAATTAAGGACATTATGTCCATAATGAAGTTCTCATCGTCTTGTACGGAAAAACAGTCGAAATATTTCATGGGAATTGTTGGTGTTTGCCTTATGATGGGGAAATTAAAAACAACCATTACAGAAATAGCTAACTAAGAACTATATATGGTTCCGAGGGAGGTGTAGTCTAATGGCAATGGTCGATGAAATGCGTGGGGCTTTTAGGCATCAAATTCAATTGACTGATGATGAGGGTAAAGTGTGGAAAGGTCGAGCTGTTGGCTTCGTCCCGGACTACGATAATGAAGAAGATGACGAACCTGGGTACAATGAATTGGATTTGGATGTAATAGAGCCCGATGGGCACATTGTACATTACGCATTTCGTGAATCAGAAATAAAATCCATTGAAATAATTGACTAATCGAATATTTGAGCACTTATCTTGAAGGTAGGTGCTTTTTTCATACCTTTTGCGAGGTGATTTCGTGAACGATATAGCAATGGGGCTTATGCAGTTTTGGTTAATCAAATGTGCGGTTTTCGTGATTGTAGCCGTAATCGGTACTTTGATATACAGCAAAATATAGGCGGGCAGAATGATTCTGGTCGCTTTTTTCATGC
Organism: Selenomonas ruminantium subsp. ruminantium ATCC 12561; assembly: GCF_000424065.1. Lineage (GTDB taxonomy): Bacteria > Bacillota > Negativicutes > Selenomonadales > Selenomonadaceae > Selenomonas_A > Selenomonas_A ruminantium. Next base: position 123,908 of record NZ_AUJE01000003.1, on the reverse strand, counting down.
CTTTTTTAGCCAGGTGCTGGCCGCAGGAGTTAAAGAACGGCAGTGTTGTGGGGGATATCGCCTGAATAACGCCGTTAATAAATATGGTATTCTTGTATTTTTCTCGTCAGCCCTTTATTTACAAGGGTTTCTGATTTTTATTTCTCGTCTATGACCACATTTTGACCACAAATAAATGCTTTTTCGAGCATGACCGCAACATTGCCCGCAGATTCCTCATACATATGGGAGTAAACCGACAAGGTAACACTGGCATTGGCATGTCCCAGACGGCGGCTTATGGTGGTAACGGGAACATTGTTATGGATGAGGTAGCTGGCATGGGAATGCCGCAAGTCATGAACGTAGATGGGCGGCACGCCTGCTTTGATGGCATATCGTTTCAGATAGTCACGATATACTCTCTGCGAGTATATGAAAATCCGTTCAGGCGGCTCCATAAAGCGATTTATAAAGTCCTGCACCTCTTTCATCAGGGCGGGTGGCATAGGTACCATACGGACGCTGTACGGCGTTTTGGGCGTGGTCACCTTACCTGTTGAAAGCATAACGCTTTTGCTGATATGGATGGTGTTGGCTGTAAAATCGAAATCGGCAGGGGAGAGCGCCAGTAGTTCGCCGATACGCATTCCACTGTAAAAGAGCAGCAGATAGGCAAGTTTCAGCTCCGTCTTGTCAACCTGAGCGATAACCTGGGAAAATTCTTCCAAGGACCAAAAAGCCTGCCGCTTTTGTCTTTTGCCAATGGTATCCACGACCTTGGTGGGATTCTTGGCAAGGTCATAATATTTTACGGCATAGTTAAAGACCGCATTTAGCTGAATATTTATCTGCCGCAGCGTGCTGGGGGCATAGGGCCGGTTGTTATACGCCTGCTTTTGGAGCAGGTCATTTTGCCACTGCCGGATATCCAGCTTGCTTATCTCATTGACCGGGCGCCGGCCGAAAGCCGTACGGATGTGCGAATTGATGATTTTTTCCGTTCCCCTGTAAGTGCTGGCTTTTTGATTGACCTTCCTGTCCTTCAGATAGGCATCGCACAGGGCATTCATGGTCAGCTTGGCAGTATCACCGGATTGTGCCTTGAATTCAGCCTCATACTGGAGGGCGGCCTTTTTGGTCTTAAAGCCTCGTTTGGTGGTTTCGTGTTTCTCTCCGGTATAATCGGTATAGCGGAAACGGCAATACCAGGTGCCACGCTCCATATCTTTATATGCACTCATGCTATATCACGCTCCTTTGTGATTAAGTATAGCAGAGTGCAAGTATTTTATTCCTGTGCCGATACACCGGAATTATTTTTAGAGGTGATAATATGTATTTACATTGTGAGTGCTTATGTAGTATAATTAACTTAAAAGGAGGGGTTCACTATGAAGGCAACTACACTTACAATGCGGGTTGACCCCATGCTTAAAGAACAGGCAGAAGCATTATGCGCCGAAATGGGGCTGACTCTTTCAACCGCTTACACTATGTTCCTGAAAGCAATGGTACGGACACGCTCGATTCCATTTCCGATAACCGCTGACCCGTTCTATAGCAAAAAGAACCAGGCATATCTTGCTGAATCAATCGCAGAACTGGAAGCAGGCGGCGGAGAGGAGCACGAGCTCATTGATGTGTAAAAAATGGTCTGGTCGTGCATGGCAGGAATATCTTGACTGGCAGTTGGAAGACAAGAAGACTGTAAAACGGATAAATGCTCTGATAAAAAGCGTAGAGCGCGATGGTGTACTGGAAGGAATAGGCAAGCCCGAGCCGCTCAAGCATAATTTGCAGGGTTGGTTCAGCCGGCGGATTGATGATGAAAACAGGCTCGTATACCGCGTAAAAGAAAACACCATAGAGATTGCCCAATGCAAAGGGCATTATTGATAGATGGCCACCCTTCGGGGCGGCTTATTTTTATGGTTTCTTGCGACCTTTGATTAAGGGCGTTTCTTTTTCAAGTTCTGCCATATAGCTTGACTTTAGTCTGCCCATCACAAGCATTGTAAATTATTACATTGTCCATATTATGTATTCCCTCTTTTATCCAATTCGTCTAGTAGTTCAACAATCTGAGCGGATGAAGATATGGTGAAAATTTGATACAGATTGTAAATAAAAGATTTCATTTCTAAAATCAAGTAAGTAGCAACAGTTCCATAAAGAGAAAGTAGTAAATAAATGGTGATGTCGTTAAAAAATTTAATATTAAAGAGATCTAAAAATAATAATAGCATATAATTAAATGTGATAAAGGTAATATAACTGATTATTGTAATGAAAGTAGAATGCTGCATTTTATTTAAGCTGTTTTGGTTGGTGACATCATCTTTATTACCTGCTAAAATAGCCAATGCTTCTTTGGAAATCATTGCTTGAAATAAAGCATATCCAGTTATGATTATGGCTAGAAGAGCTAAAAGTATGGAATTTGAACGGTCTATAAATTTATATATCTTATCTAAATTTATTATAGATATAAAAGATGATGAGAAAAATATTAAAAAGTTAATGGAGCCTAATATTACAAATCTTCTCCAAGAAAAAGAAAAAGTTTTTATAGATCCGATAAAGACTCGATTAAAAGTATTTTCTTTTAAAATTATACTTAGCGAATCAAGTGCAGTTTTTCTTTTTTTACTGTCAAAAAACACCATAATCACCTCATTAATGATTGTATCATATCCTGTGATTCAAAGTAAATGTTTTTATTGTTTTCGCTAGTTTCAAGCAGTGCTGTATGTTCTGTTGCTATTTTATACATTGATTCAATAATGCTTTCTTGACTTGACTCAACGGGGAGTTTTACAAGAACTTTTTCAGAATAATTATCTGGAGTTAAAATTATTGGATTCCCGTTATGTGTAGTGCCTCTGACTGTTGCTAGAGCTAAATCACGCGTATCTTCGATTTGTTCAATAACTTTATTTTTATCTTCAGGCTTGTTTATCTTCCATGAGCCATCTCTTGCTTTTAATTTATTGACTTGGTTTAATAAATCAGTCATATCAGATTTAAAATTCTCATCTCCGTTCAATGGAGTTATTTTATAGACTATAGAATTTATTTGTTTCAAATTCTTGAACTGTTCTTTTAAACTCGAATGTGAAGGCAAAGGGATTATGGTGATGTGTGCAGCAGGCAATTTTGAATTATAGTCAACACCTAAATTCACTTTCCTTAAATATCTGCTAATCATTTTTTCGCAAATTGTTTTTAGGGTGGTAGTTCTAGGACTTCCGTTTTGATTTTTAAAAAACAATAAACGGTGGTTTCTTAAAAGTAAAACAAATATAGAAAAAGGCGCACTAGGAATAGATTTGTTTGTGCTGATTAGTTTTCCTGAGATAGGATCTTTTTGTGATAGAATTTCAAGTTCGGTTTGCTTGATGAATAATCCAGTCAAAACATACCCTAAAGCAGGATGATTAAAAATGTTTATATTATCGAAAGTATAATGATTTCCATTATACTTTATATCATAGCCTGATGTAATAGCAGGATAGAATACATCTGAAAAGTGGGCTAATAAAGGTTCGTTTTCATCGCCAAATACACAGTTGAAATTTGCCAATTCAACAGTTCTCTTTTTTAATTCCATATTAAACATCTCCATTAGTTTATCTATTTACAAAATTTTTCCAGCAGAGGAACAAAATCATCAAGGCATTCAAAATTTATAACTTTTCCAATACCATAAGGAACTCTAACCGCCACTGGTTGAGGTGTTTTTGAATCTTGCGGAATTGTTCCGCCTTGTACAATAGTGGTGTTCCCTTCAGAGAAAATCCCAATAAGTCTAGCTTGATCTATTTTTCGTAACTGCCCGTTTTCAAGTTTCTCCCAAATGGAATCATATGCAATGACAGGGGAACCACTAGATCCAGGTGTGCAGGCAATATCGATAAGGAAAACTCGCTCACCGTTGAAATTCAGTAATGGAGATGTGGCAATCATACCTCGTCTGCAAATAGGCATCATGTGAGCTTCATCGCTCAATCCATTAGGATAGCCAACCATAACAATATCATGCATGACTGTAATTTGTAGGATTTCTTCATTTGTGGGGCAAGATGATTTGCAAAAAGCACGATAACAATAAACTATACCATCCTTTTTATAATGCTCCTCCATAGCTGGACCTACAATCATGATTGCCAAATCAACCGATTTATCTGGATGGAAAAGGAGCCCCTTTTCAGTGATATCAACTTTCCATTCACAAGAGTATTCCAAATTAGGGAAATAGCCTTCAGAATCTATGGCGGGGTGTGCATTAGAAACTATCGTACTTGCATCTTTGAGTACATGACGATTAGTAATCAAACACGTTGTTTTGCCTTTTGTTAAATCGAATTCATAGAAGAACGCAGTGGCAGCCCCCTTATGGCCATCTTTGTACGTCACATCAAGTCGCACAGTAGTCAAGGTTATATCATCAGCACGTGTATTATCATTCATTAGATTGTTTATTCTCCTTACTTCTTAATGCAATGTCAATCATGCTATTGATGGTATTTTTGTCGTTGATATCGAGCTTATTATATTTTTCAAGCCATTCCAGGGCTTTTTCGGCTTCCGGGTTTTCTGCTTTAGACATGGGTAACCATCCATTGGTCGTTGCTTCCCTTGCCTTCTGCGCCAGGGGCGAGTCTCCGTTGATATCCCCCAGCAGGCCCTTCTGGAAGCCTGTGCCCTGCGGCTCGTCGGTGCGGCCGAGGAGGTAGTCTACTGAGACGTTTAGCTTATCAGCAATTTTTATTAGTTCGTCATCTCGTAATTGTCTAGTACCTTTCTCTATACGACTTAAAACACTCACATTTATGCCTACGGCGTCAGCAAGTTCCTGCTGAAGTATATCCTCATCTTCCCTTATATTACGAATTCGCTCACCGATAATCATGGCAGTCACCTCTTTCTGTTATGTCAACTTTTATTATAAGGAAATTTCTATCTTAGAAACATTTTCTTTCTAAAATAGAAAAATAATACTTGACTTTCTATTTTAGAAAGTATATAGTGTAAGCATAAACTTTCTAAAACAGAAAGCGAGAAAGGAGGTTTGTAATTATATGAGTTGCTTTAATCTAAGCTATATTGCTGAACGTAGGAAAGAACTAGGGCTTTCCTATAAGGATATGGCTAAATTATTAGGATTCAGCAATGGTTCAGTATATTGGAAGTACGAGCATGGAGTCTATAAATTCAATGCTGATAAGCTTCCGATGCTAGCTCAGGTGTTAAAATGCCATATTAGTCATTTTTATACCTTTGAACTTGCTAAAACAGAAAGTGAGGTTTAACAAATGAAACTTATGACAGTAGCAAATAGCAATATTGATGAGTTGGTTCAAGTCAACAATGAGCAGGTGGTTACGGATTCCCGTAAAGTAGCGGAAGTGTTCGGGAAGGAACACAAAAATGTTATTCAGTCTATTGAAAATATCAAAGCTGAAAATTCAGCTGTGAGCTCCATGTTTTACGAAACCGACTATACGGCGGGGACTGGTAAACATTACAAAATGTACCTAATGAACCGCGACGGATTCAGCCTGCTGGTGATGGGCTTTACTGGAGCCAAGGCGATGCAGTGGAAAATCAAATACATCGAGGCCTTCAACGAAATGGAGCGGCAGCTGAAAGAGCAACCGAAATCCCAGATTGATATTCTCGTAGAAAGCGCCAAAGCCCTGCAGAGACAGGAGCGCGAACTTGCCCGCCTGCGACTTGACACCGAGGAAATCCGCAAGGAGCAGAAAATCCAATCTTCCCGAATTGACACGCTCAATGGCGTATGTACCGAGGGCACGAAACGGCAGAAGCTGGTGGCTATGGTTCAAGCTTATGCAGCAAAGAACGGCTTGACCTACCGCGAAGGTTGGCATCGCTTCAAGGCGGCATACAATACCGCATACCGCACCAGTATCGGCAATTCCATTTCCTACTATGTGAAGGAAAACGGCTTAAAGAAAAAGCCCAGCGTGCCGGAGTTCTTAGAAAAGAAAGGGTTGCTGGACGATGCGCTGCGGATTGCAGATAAGTTGCTGAATGGTGAGATTGCGGCATAAGTCTAGGCATCTCCCTTCAAGGCGATTATAGCATGGAGGGACAGATTTATTCCTGCGCCGATACGCAGGAATTATAAGGAGGTTTTTCAATCGTGCCAAGAATTGTCGGAGATTCCGAAAACATTTTTTACCAAGCCAGGATGCGGGCAGCCGCCCGTGACACAGATTTTGAATCACGGGCCAGCGCAGAGAATATTGTGGGGATCAGTTCCACAAGGCTTTATCAGATTGAACGAGGTCTTCGCCAGCCGCATCGTGATGAATTGCTTATCATGGCCAAAGAATATGATGCGCCCGAGCTTTTGCAGGCTTACTGCCGGGAGATTTGTCCGGTGGGCAGCAAATGTCAGGAACTTAAAGATAAGTAGCTATGGAAGGAGGTGGTCAGCATGTTCAAAAGCACAGTCCTGCTAAGCATAGCAGATGTGATGACGGTCACCGGCTATAAGCGGTCCCGGGCAGGCAGTATTGTGGCCAAGGTCAACGCCTACACCGAAAAGCAGGGGTTCATAACTCCCCGGCGCGGGTGCTGCTACTTGAAAGCCTTTGCCAAGCTGACCGGGCTTAGCAAGCCGGAGATTTTGGAGGCATTAAATAGGGAGGAGGTTACCGAATGATTATAGATAGGGAATGGGACGAGCTTATCAAGGAGCAGCAGGACAGGAAAAAGCGGCTTGAGTCGTTGATAAAGAAGTTTGTCGGCGGGGCGGCGCTGATTGGGGCGGCAGTTCTCTTGACTGGTTTCTACGAGGGCGACCAACAACTCATTGAGGAAACATATGTCGTTAAAAAGGGCGATACCCTGCGGCACATTGCTGAGGAATATCTGCCAAAGAACACCGGGGGCCGCAGATACATCCTCGAATTTGAGGAAGGCATCATCGAAAATAACCCTGCGCTCCAGCATGGCAACTCCGGGAACATTCACCCCGGCCAGGAAATCAAAATCACCTATTGGGTAAAGAAAGGCGATGCTGGCAAATGAGGAAGCGAAAGCCGACCTGTTTCAGATGTGGCCGAGAATTCGAGGCTGGCGAAACCTACGATTTGATTTGGGTAGGCTCCGGTATGGCCCCAGTTTGTCACGATGACAAGCTATGCGAGGATAACTACATTCCCAGGCCCCACAGGTACCCCAAAATAAAGGTGGTTCACAGCAATGCAAGCCGCTTTCACTGATTTTGGGACAACAAAAAAGGCTCGGTAAAACCGAACCTTTTCCACATGAGCTTGAATGACAGTCGCAAAATCCTCAAGCAAACATTGTGTAGAGCTATATTCTCTTTGAAACGCAAGCTCATTATAGCATATTTTCGGAAAGGAGGCAAAGGCTGATGACGATAAATGATGATATTCAAGATTCCCGGCTTTACGATTATTTGGCCGAGAAAGCCGAGCAGGAAAAAGACGAAGAAGCTTATTGCGAGGCAATGGATTGGCTTATGGATGCAGAGAGGGATGAAAGAAGATGAGCTTAAAAGACCATTGCACCATGATTATGACCGCTGCGGAAATCGAAAACCGCGAGGCATGGCTCAAAGTTCGTAATGACAGCATTGGTGGCAGTGAAGCCGCTGCCATCGTCGGGGTGAACCCGTGGAAATCCGAATACACGCTTTGGCTGGAAAAGACCGGCCAATCTCAGCAGGAAGATATTTCCGAAAACGAATGTGTCCACTTCGGCACCATTCTGGAGCAGGTGGTGGCAGACGAATTCTGCCGCAGGGAAGGCAAGAAGGTCCGCAAGTGTGGCCTGTTCCGCAGTAACAAATACCCATTTATGACAGCCTCTTTTGACCGGCTCCTTGTCGGTGAGGATGCAGGGCTTGAATGCAAGACTTCTAACGCATTCATGCGCGGACCATGGGATGAAGGGGACATCCCACCCAACTACTATGTGCAGTGCCAGCATTATATGTTGGTGAGTGGCTTTCCCCGCTGGTACATTGCTTGCCTTATCGGTGGTAATCATTTCGTTTCGTGGGTGGTAGAACGAAACGACGATGATATTGCCGCTTTAGAACAGATGGAATTTGCATTTTGGGATAAGGTGCAACACCACATCATGCCGGAGGTTGATGGCTCCGAAAGCTCCACTGACTCACTGAAAAAGATGTATAAGGGCGGGAATAATGAGCCTATTGTTCTCCCCCAGGAAAGCATGGATTTGCTGAAACGCCTCGATGAATTGAAGGCGCTGAAATCCGATATTGATTTCCAAACCAAGGATATTCAAAACAAGCTCTGCGCTATGCTCGGCGATAACGAAATCGGCATTATTGGTGAGGGCGATAATGAGCGTAAAGTCACATGGAAAACCGTCAACGGCAGAGTAACGATTGACAGCAAAAAGCTGAAAAAAGACCTGCCGGATGTGTTTGAAAAATACAGTAAAAAATCTGCTGATAGTCGCAGATTTAGTGCATAAAACGAGGAGGAAAATAAAATGGCAAACGGTACAGTAAAAGGCGGCATGATTCAGAAGGCACAGGCGGGGAAAGTAGCCACTGCAAATGGTGGGGCATCGAGCATTAAACAGCTCGTCATGCAGATGAAACCGCAGATTGAAAAAGCACTGCCTTCGGTGCTTACTGGTGAGCGTTTTTCCCGCATGGTTTTAACGGCCATGAGCACCAATCCCCAGCTTGCGGAATGTTCCCCGAATTCTTTCCTAGGCGCTATGATGCAGGCGGCTCAGTTAGGCGTGGAACCGAATACGCCGTTAGGACAGGCTTATCTCATTCCTTATCGAAACCATGGCCAGCTTGAATGTCAGTTCCAATTAGGCTACAAAGGTTTAATCGACCTTGCTTACCGCAGCGGAGAAATCACGAGCATTTCTGCTCACGAAGTTTGCGAGAATGATGATTTCGAGTATGAATTGGGCCTTGAAGAAAAGCTGAAACATAAACCGGCCCTGAAAGACAGAGGCGCAGTGATTCTCTATTATGCGGTGTTCCGTACCAAGGCAGGCGGCAGCGGCTTTGCAGTAATGAGCGTGGAAGATATCAAGAACCACTCCAAGAAGTACAGCAAGGCGGCAGGCTCCAGTTACAGCCCCTGGTCAACGAATTTCGATGCCATGGCCAAGAAAACAGTCATCAAGCAGGCGCTCAAATATGCACCCATCAAAACCGAGTTTGTTCGGGCAGTAGCCAGTGATGAAACCATCAAGACCAACATTTCCGAAAGCATGACGGATGAACCGGATGAAACGGTCATCACTGTGGATGCCGAGGAAGTTCCGGCTGATGTACCACCTGCCAACGTTGACCCGGAAACAGGGGAGATTAAAGAGCAGGGCACCGATGGACAAACCAGCCTGATGTAAACACAGAATAAGCGGGCGGGGCATTTGCCCTGCTTGCTGGAAAGGAAAATACATGGCTAGACCGCAAAAAGAGGGGCTTGATTATTTCCCACTGGACACCGACATTGCGGAGGATGAAAAGATTCTATACCTGGAGGCCGAGACAGGGCTGGAAGGCTTTGCGATATATGTGAAGCTTTTATCCACCATTTACCGCAATAGTTACTACATGATGTGGACAGAAACTCAACTCAGTATCTACTCAAGGAGGTTTTTTGTAGACAAAAACACCCTTTCAACGGTAGTTTCTGTATGCAAAAACATCGGCTTATTCGACAAAAAACTGTTTGAAAAATATCAGATTTTAACCTCTCATGGTATCCAGAGCCGTTATCTGATGGCGCTTGAACGCAGGTCGAGCATCAAAATGATTGATGAATTTTGCCTGCTGGACAAGGAAAAAATCGTCAAAAGTAAAAAAGTCAAACTTATTTCAGCCCCTAAACAGGTTTCTGCATACAATAACCCCCACTCAACGGTAGTTTTTGTAGACAATAACCCCGCCGAAAAGGAGTTACTGCATACAAAAACACCACAAAGTAAAGTAAAGAAAAGTATTAGTAGTTGTTGTAGTTCCCCCTATAGTCCCCCAGAAGAAAATCAGCCGGACGAAGAAACGGAATTGGCTGAGAAAGACGATGCCACTGCCAGAGTGTTTGACCTCTTTCAAGATAACATCCACCCCATCACAGGGCAGATAGAGACAGACACCCTCACAGACCTGCTTGACCACTATGGGGAGCAATGGCTGACAGAGGCTATCAGAGAAACGGCCCTGAATAACGGCCATTCTGTGAAGTACATCAAGAGCATTCTCGAAGCCTGGGAACGAAACGGATTCAAGGCAGAGAAACCGGAAAGGAGTAAAGACAATGGCGGACGACCTCAGAGCAATGCTCGAAGAAATAAAAAACAAAGCACTGCAGAAGCAGAGAGAGCAAAATGGGCAAATGAAACCAGCGGATGGGACTGAGCAGGACAGCGGTGAAGATGACTGGTATAAGCGGCGTGAAAAGCAGGAGCGTATCAGGGAACTGGAAAATGCCGGGATTATGAAAAGATACCGTAATGTGACCTTCGAGAATATCGAAAAACGAGGCCTGCCGGATAACGAAGATATCCGCAAAAATTACGAAGTCGTGAAAGAATATGCGACAAGAAACCTTGAATGGAACTTAGAGCACGGCTTTGGGCTTATCCTTGCAGGGAATTACGGAACGATGAAAACCACAATGGCGGTGGCAGTTCTCCAACAGTGGATTAAAGACGGCCACAGTGGCTTATTGGTTCCCATGTGCTCGCTGATTGATAATCTTTACACCATGCGGTCACTTAACCGGGAAGAATGGGCGAAATACGAAATGCGCATACGTTCCACACCACTGCTGATTATCGACGATTTAGGCAGCGAAAACACAGACCAAAGCTGGGTGCTGTCAAAAGTCAATTCCATCATCACCGAGCGATACAATAAAATGTTGCCGATAATCGTGACAACGAATTTGAGCAAGGGCGAACTGGAAGGAACTTATTCCGGGCGGATTATGGACAGACTGCGGAATATATCGCAGTATCTGGTTTTTAATTCCGAGTCACAGCGTAGAACTTTGGCAAGCTAAGAAAAAGGAGCAGAGGCGTGAAGTTAGACAAGCATGGAGAGTTTACTTTTGAGGTGCCGGGACAGCCTGCCACCAAGAAAAACAGCCCTGTACTGGTAATGGGGAGGGCGGTGGTCCTTCCCAGCAAGGCATACAAGGCCTATGAAAAGCAGTTCCACAAGCATCTGGAACTGCTGAGGGCGAAATGGGGAGCATTACCGCATTTCGAAGGGCCTGTTTCGCTGGAGGTCAAGTATTACCTGCAAGACCGCAGGGCCTATCCCGACCTGAACGGCCTTATCCAAGCCACGCAGGACATTCTCGCGGATGAGTACAGCCATAAGAACCACACCAAGACACTCAAACGGGAATGGATACTCGAGGATGACAGGCTTGTTAAGTCGCTAGATGGGTGCCGGATAGCTGGTATAGACAAGGCCAATCCGAGGGCAGAAATCACCATCACGCCTTTAGAGATTGACCCGGCGAAGGAAACAGACCCCTATATCATCCGCAAGGTCAAGGAAACCATGCAGACAGGCTTAAAACTCTGACAGGAGGGGAGACAGACATGGACAATGGCGAGCACTACAATGACCCCACAGCCCAAAAAGCGATAGCCAACATCAACCGAGATGAGCGCAGGGCACGAGTGAGAAGGGCTTGCGCTAAGGCGAGGGCAGTTCTTCGACACGAAGGTTTTGACGTGATGGGCAGGATAGCCCTCATAGACCTCAAGACGGGCAAGCGGATTTTGTGATATTTTTCGATTTTCTCTATCTGTGAGTGGGAAAATGAGGGGAGAAAAAGGGCAGGGTATATAGTTATACCTAAAACGTATCAGACACCCCTCAGAAACGATTCTGGATAGAATGAGGGCATATTTAGACATAAACCGACTACGGCAAAAACAGGAAGGTGGAAAAAATGGGCAGTTTTGCCAGGAAAAGAGGCAGGGACCTCAAAAAGAAGGCCCACACTGGTGACAAGAAGGCAGTTCGCGAGTACAGACAGGCCCGGCAGGCGGTCAAGGAGAGCATGGTCAACCAGCTAAAGCGTGACCACAAGTGCCGGAGGGAGTCGATTCACAACCTCATGGCGTGCTTTCTGATGACGATGCACGAGAGTTATGGATTTGGCAGGGACAGACTCCTTCGCTTACGGGACAAGATGCAGAGCGAATTTGATGCCATTGTTGCCGGAAATGTGAGTGTTGAAGAAATAGCCGGGTATCTTAAAAGCGAGCTGGATTTAGACATAGACATTCTGGAAAAAGACCCGAACGCCGGACATTATCGGCAGATTGAATTTAAGGTGATTCAGCAAATGAGTTCATCGTTTTTAATGGCATTGCTTGATGAATTCGGCTTTAAGAAAAAGCACCTTGAGAATGCTTATGGTTATGTTATTGGATTGAGCAATAGGCTTGATGAAAAAGTAATGGATTTTCCGGAGCTTTGCGCCAAGGTGGATGCAGTGATTAACAAGGGAAAAGGAGCGAAAAACAATGGGGAAAAAGCAGCATAAATTCGATGCGAAACGTGAGTTTGATTATCTGGACGATAAGGTTTATTATTTAGGGCTTGCTTTCAATGCAATTTCCGAATGGTGCGGGGAAATCGAGGGAAAAGTGAACCGCATCAATAAGGCACAAAAGGGCCTTAAAAAATCCATGCACAAGCATGAAAACGGTGGAAATCACCTGCTTATGTGTGCACTCCCGAAACCCTGCGATGGGGATTTATACGCCGATTGGAGTTTCATGGATTTCATGAGCAAACCATGGGAAGAAATGACCGAAATGATGGAGGCAGCCAATAAATGGCAGGCCACTCATAAGGAAGAAGATAGGCTGAGATTTCTTCGGGAGGCTACGGATGTTATTATTGCCATCACCAGTGCAATGAACAAAGCCGGCGCAGACCTGGCAGAGCGCCAAAAAATCATGGTAGAGGTCAACAAGTCGAACGCTGTAAGGGATGGAGGAAGGAGATTCAAGAAGGAGGCCTGAGCAAAATGTTAGTCGTATGGACCCGAAAGGCGGAGGAAGATTATAGGGCAAAGTTCCCGCATAGAAAGAACATCCGAAAGGCCGGGACTGTGGCCATCTACGACGGCAAGCCTGTGGAATTTACGAGGCAGGATAACTCCATATTTTTTGCCTACAATGTTCGTGGATGGGTGGAAACCATAAAGGAGCCAAAGGACGAAGCTAGGAAAGAAGAAAAAGCCGGGAATTGCGTAAGCGATGAGGCCATGAAAGAACGATGGCAGATGATGCAGGCGCTCTTTGGCAGCCCGGAAAACTATACGATGGTAGAGATTGCCAACATGGCAGGAATGTCCTGCTCAGATACGATGCGAAGATTCACCAAGGCACATGGCCCCCAGATGATGAAAAAATATGGAATGCTCCCATACAAGAAAGGCGTGAACGGCCTATATGCAAAGTATATGCGCAAGCCGCCCAGGGAAAAGCCGAAGGTTGACAAGCGTGTACTGGTTCAGAATGAGCGATGGAAAATCATCATCAAGGACATTGGCAAGCGGAAAAACCTCGACCAGATAATCAAAGATTTGGGCTGGAAAACTGAGGCAGGAATTCGGCAGTTTGTCAATGACCATGGAATAAGATTATCCGAAGAATTCGGGCCGCTCCCATACTCACCGATAATGCCATCGTATCTGAGGCGGTTTATGGTAGGTGCTTGAGCATGAAGGATAACGAAAGAAAGCTTTATAAAAGCGCCACCCATTTGGGATATAGCAAGATTGCATATTTCGATACATTGAACCGGCTGAAAGGGAAGCGCAAAAGGGGAATGACAAAACGCGAGTTTAGAGAAAAGCTGCTAAAGGAGCTGAGAAAACGTGACTGATTATTATATTGGTATCATCGTTGGCGGGCTGATAGGTTACGGCCTTTCACTCTTAACAATGATTTTCGTGTGGAGCTTGTGTGTGGTATCGGCAAAAGAGGACAGGAGGAAAGATAAATGAGCGGAATTGCGAAGGTAAAAGAAGATGGGCGGTTTGTTATCGATGGTGCGACTGGTTCGGCAGTGATTGATTACCACCAGGGCGAATTGTGGAGATTCCGCCCATCGACCACCGGCGCTAATATGTTGGGGCTTGAATTCGGGGAGGACATCCATCTGGAGGTAACGGTGCAAAAATTCTACAAGGTTTTTGAGGTTATCAAGAAGGGATGATTTGATGGGGAGATACCACAGGAGCATGAAAGGCTCAAAGATGCAGGTCGATGATTATTGCGGGAACTGCTATTTTTACCAAAAGCTGGAGATTGAGGATGCCGATATGGGCGTGTGCCAGTATTGCAACCAAACGAAGCGGGATGAGTCGAAGGCCTGCAATAAATGGCTAGGCAAGAAGATTGGAGGATAAGACATGGGCGGCGAAAATGTAATGGACAAAGTTGCGGAGATTTTAGGCGTTGAGCTGGGCGAAGTGTTCATCGTTGAAAACAGTTCCGATGATACCATCGAGCATTTTCGCCTGACGATAGACGGAGCACAGCATTTCTCCCCAGACATAAGAGGCTTTGTGACTCTGAAAGGCATTAAAGGCGATTGGTGCCAGGCTGATTATATTATGGGCCCACTGCTGAGAGGTCGGCGGTGCTGGATAAGGCGGACGGTGAAACAGGAGGCGTTGTTTGAATGAGCATGGATAAGGCCATTGAGAGCGGCAAAGAGCATCGCAAGCCCTATCATGGGGCAAAGGCAGTCGACAAGACCTGCCGGAACCATGGGAGCTGCCCTTATTGCTCAGCAGGACGGAAGCACAGAGAACTGAGACAGGCTCCAGCTGATGGCGTGGATGGAATTTATGAGGTATTACATAGGAGTGGTGAAAAATGAAATTAGTCATTGATACTACTGACAGCGAAAATGTAAAGCTGCAGTGCACGGAATTTGATTCGTATGAGTTGGGGCTGGCACTGGGGAAATATTTGGAACATATTGCCGGCCTGGCCGGTGCCGATGTGGAGGCTTTGAAAAAGACGACTGTGCAAAGCATGGCCATAGCAATGCTTAATTCAGCTGACGAAGCCGATATTAAGGAGTCGAGACAATGGAGGCGCATTTCGGATGACTGAAAATAAAAAGCTGGAAATAGTAATCGATTTATTGGCAAAATACGGAGGGTTCAATAGAGAATATTTGAGAGATAAATTATTGACTTTTGCAAATAATGATCAATCAATAAAATGGAAAAACATATCTGTAAACATCATGGATGAAGTGGCAGCCCTTAAAGGAAAAGAGCTAAATGAGCCGTTTATGGTCGAGTCGAATGTTCATAAAGTAGCAAAACAGGTGAGATTCACCGAAAGAGGCATGGAATACTTCGACGAAAGTTGCCAGCGCTGGTACCCGACCGATGGATTTTTGAAAGAAATTCTGACCGGTGATGCAGTCATTGTTTCGAATGAGTGATTAGGATAATTGGAGGCCGAAGATTGATTAAGATTGATAGAGAGCACCATAAAATCATTAGAACTTCTCCCGCATGGGGAGACTGGGAATATGAATATCACGAACGCCACCAGCAGGAACGTAAGGCAAGGCGGCTGATGAAAGGCAAGGAAAGGAAAGATTGATGGATATTAAAAGGCTTACTTCAAGAATTCAGCCCATCGGGCATATTCTGAAAAGAAGGCAAAGACACAGGGAAATGAAGCAGAGGGAAAAGGAGTTTGAAGAACTGCTTGCCAAAGAAAAGAAAAAGCTGGCGGCTCGTAAAAATAAATGATGAAAAGCGGCAGGGCGAAAGCCCTGCTGTGTGGCTTTATTGGGGGAAAAGTAGTAAAATATATAGGTGAAGTTTTCATTCTATCGGAAAAGGAGAGTGACACAGTTTGAGAGAGTATAGCGATTACATCGAAACGACACGCAGATACTTAAAACAATATGGCCAGTTCAAGGTGACAGTCACCAATCTCAAAGATGATATTGATACATGGCAGCAGATTATAGATTCTGAAATTGTGGCACCCATCGCAAAGTATGACAGCCAGCCAGGGGGCGGAACATCCGAGCTGAGCACTGTGGAAGCAGCAGCCGCCCGCAGGGAAAAAGTCACGGATATGATTATCAAGAACAAGGAGAGCATCCGAAACATTGAGCGGATAATTCGCAAGGTGGATAGAGCCATCGAGGAATTAAAGCCGGATGATAGATTCTTGATAAAGGGCCATTTCATCGAACATAAAAGCTGGGGAGAGCTGAGCACTGAAAAGTTCTTTACTGAAAAATGGGCCCGCGAAAGGTCACGGAAAGCAATCAAGAAAATGGCTTTCATGATGTTCGGGGATAAGGCACTCCCAAGACAACAAAATTTATTCATATTTTACGAATGAGGCAGGGACTTTGCACCCTGCCTTTTTTATGTGGATAATGTGGGTAATTCTGTGGAAAACTCAAAAGAATAAAATCATGGCATTTCTGTGGTAATAAGCCGTTTATTTTTAATTGATTTTTTGGGATAAAAACGTGGGCTATCTGGTGCGGTTTTTGCCTGCTTTATGTGCGATAATAGTAACATCGAAAAACGAAGGACAGAGGCGAAAGGTCAAGGCGAAAGCCAAGGCCTTTTTCTTATGTGCAGGCACTGGAAGGAGGTGGCGGACGATGTGAAAAAAGAAGGCAAGCTGACACCAAAGCAAGAGGCCTTTGTAGATGCCTATATTGAGACTGGAAATGCCACAGAGGCGGCAAAGCGGGCAGGGTATAGCGAAAAAACAGCAGGAGCTGTTGGAGCTGAGAACCTTAAAAAACCTAAAATTAAACAGGCAATCGAAGCCCGGCAGGCTGAAATCCATTCAGAGAGAACTGCCGATATGGCCGAGATAATGGAGTTCTTAACCTCGGCAATGAGAGGAGAACTCACAGACGAAAATGTTGTTGTTGAAGGTGCAGGCGATGGTATAAGTGAGGCTCGTATCATTGAAACACGGATTTCTTCGAGAGACCGACTCAATGCCGCCCAGCAACTCCTCAAGCGTTTCCCGCGTCAGATGGATGTGGCAGAACAGGAAGCCCGTATCAAGAAGCTGGAAGCTGACCTCAAAGCTATGGAGGATGAGCAGGCGGCTGCTAATGATGATGTGGTAATTATTGATGATTGGATGTGTGAGAATGACAACGAAAATACATCTTCCTGATATAGTGGCACTACACTTCAAGGATGTTCACCAGGACATTATGAGACATGGACACACCTACTATTGGGAGGAAGGCGGACGCGGCTCCACCAAGTCATCCCACATAAGCATCGAAATTCCCCTGTTGTTGAAAAAAAATCCTCAGTGTCATGCGATCGTCCTTCGTAAGGTGGGCAACACCATCAAAAACAGTGTCTATCCCCAGATGCAATGGGCCATTGACCGGCTGGGACTGACCAGAAAGTTCAAATTTAAAACTTCCCCGCATGAAATCACATACAAAAGGACAGGCCAAAAAATCCTGTTCATGGGTGTGGACGATCCGCAGAAAATCAAGTCGATAAAACTGCCTTTTGGCTATATCGGGATAGCTTGGTTTGAAGAGCTTGACCAGTTCGACGGTATGGAGGAAATCCGAAACCTCAATCAGTCGCTTTTGCGTGGCGGCGATACATACTGGTGGTTTGGCTCATTTAACCCGCCCAAGTCGCAGAATAACTGGGTGAATGAGGAAAAGCTGCTGGAAGATGCCGACCGGCTGGTTCATCACTCAGACTTTAGAGGTGTACCGAGGGAATGGCTGGGGGAGCAATTCTTTGCAGAAGCTGAAAAACTCAAGGTGAAGAACCTGCGAAGTTATGAGCACGAATACTTGGGGCACGTAACCGGTACAGGTGGTGCTGTGTTCGATAATGTGGAAGATATGCGCATGACGGATAAGCAAATAGCGCAGTTTGACCATATTTATCAAGGCTTAGACTTCGGCTTTGCTGTTGACCCGCTGGCTTTTGTCTCCATGCACTACGACGCAAAGCATGAAATCGTATATATCTATGATGAGGTTTACCAGCAGAAGCTGACGAACCGGGCAGCCTATCAGAAGATAAAGCCCAAACTCTGTGACTGGGTAACTGCAGATAGTGCTGAGCCGAAATCCATCAAGGAGCTGCAAGACCTTGGCATGAAAATAAAGGGCGCTAAGAAGGGGCCTGATTCCATTGCTTTTGGTATGAAGTGGCTGCAGGACAGGTCGAAAATCTACATCGACAAACGCCGGTGCCCGAATACCTATCGGGAATTTGTAAGCTATGAGTATGAACAGAACCGGCAGGGACAGTTTATCAGTGCCTATCCGGACGTGAATAACCATTCCATTGACGCCTGCCGCTATGCTTTGGACAGCGTGATGGAACGGGATAAGATTATCGCTAAACGGATTAACTACTAAGGGGGTGAGAGAATGGAAAACTATACATTGCTGAAAGATGCCTATTTCGGTACTGGCGGTTTTGAGACCGGTGGTTATCTGACCAAGCATAAACGCGAAAGTGAGGACGATTACACCTTCCGCAGGAAAAATGCGTATTACCTTAATTACTTTGCACCAATCGTCAATGCGCTGGTGGACCCGATATTTAAGAAAGAACCTTTGCGGGATTACACAGGTGCGGCATCGTCTTTTGTGGAAGCGTTCCTGGATGATGTGGACGGCAATGGCACGGATATTGGCGCCTTTATGAAAAGGGCAGCCATCATGGCCAAGACCTATGGTGTGTCGTTTATCGTGGTGGATAATTTCGGGGATAGTGCCGCACGAAACAAGGCCGAACAGCTGGCTATGCGGAAATTCCCTTATGTGTATGTCATGGCCCCTGAGGATGTGCAGGAATACGGCATGGACCGTATGGGCAATCTCAATTACATCAAGTTCCGGGAAATCAACAAGATTGACAATGGCGCGACCAGTTATCGCTATACGACCTATGGCAGGGATTCGTGGAAGATTGAAGGTGATGACCTGCCGGTTACCAGTGGGACATATAATCTGGGCAGGGTGCCTGTGGTTCCCTTGTTTTCAAGGGTGCTGGAGCAGAAAACCATGAAACCTGTGCCGGAGCTTATGCCTATTGCCAAGACGGCTGTATCCTTGTATAACCATTGCTCATGGCTTGGGGAAATCCTGCGGAATCAGACATTTCCATTGCTGACGATTCCCAGCCTTGACGCTACGGAGCTGACCATTGGCAACAACAATGCCCTGGGCTATTCTCCGGACAGCAGTCATACGCCTGATTTCATTGCGCCGTCTTCGGATCCGGCTAAGACATTGCAGGAGCAGATTACACTGCTGGTGCAGGAAATGTACCGCATGGTCAATCTGTCTTATGTCCTTGGCTCGACACCGTCCAATGTCAGCGGTGTGGCAAGACAGTGGGAGTTTGAGCGAACCAATCAGCAGTTGGCAAATTTTGCTCACCAATGTGAAGATGCGGAAAAAGCCGTGCTGGATTTATTTGCAGCATGGCTGAATAGCGACATAGAATATACGGTGATTTACCCCAACGATTTTGGTGTTGTAGATGTGGCTGCGCAGATTGAACAGGCGCAGGCAGTTCTGGACCTTGGCCTTACAAATGGCATTCGGGAAGAAGTTCTGAAGCAGGTTATCACAGCATATTGTCCGGGAATATCGGATGAACGTTTTGATGAGCTGGTGGGTGAACTTCAGCAGCAGGATGAAGATGAGCTCCATGCTGAGCCACCTGAACCGCAGGAGTGATGAGGTATGGCAAGTCCAATCTCTAAGATACTGAAATCCTTCTCCAAGAACTTTGGCACCTTTGCCGCTGGTATGTCTGCATGGATGATGGCAAACCTTCATGGCGATGATGATGTGGAAGGCAAGGTCGATGCCATGTGGAAAGCTATGGGCGTGGGGGCTTATGTCGGTGATGCGGTAAGAAATTCAATGCTGTCTGCTTATGAGAAGGGTACAAAAAAGAGTATCAGCCTGTTGCCATCTGCCTTGGAGCAGGCCTGGGATGAATCCGGCATGACGCTTTCGGAGAAACTGCATGGTGCCGATAAGGAAATGCGGGATAGGATTGTCCAGACAATCAGGGAGCAGTTAAAACTCAATCATCATGCCATGACTGCCGCCCGCGAACTTTACGATGGCTACAATAGCGGCAAGTCCGTTACACGCAGGCAGAGCATACCGAAGTATTTGCAGAAGGTCATTGATTTTGCCAGACGGTCGGATTTGACCAAGGAAGACGAAGCCTACCTTTTGCGCATGGTTCGCAGGGCGCAGCGGCAGGTGGACAAATTGGCCGCTGATGGTGCTCCTAATCGGGCTTTGAAGTCAGCCTATAGTGAACTGCTCACTGCCGTGTCAGAACGCTCAGAGAAAGCCATGCAGCGTGCTGTGCATACGGCCATCGAAGAGAAAAGCCGCTACATTGCCGAGCGCATTGCCCGGACAGAGGCGGCGAGAGCATGGGCAGATGGTTTTGTCGAGCGCTATGGCCATGATGAAAGCGTGGTGGCCTACCAGTGGAAACTGTCTTCCCGGCATCCGAAGTTTGATATTTGCAATCTGTATGCAGATGCCAATCTTTGGGGGCTGGGGAATGGCATCTATCCCAAGGATGAAACGCCTAAACTACCGGTGCATCCGCATTGTCTGTGTCATCTGGCGCCAGTATTCAGCAGTGAGCTGGAAGGGAAAACAGCAAAGAACCGCATCGAAGGTGGTGGCAGGCAATGGCTGTTTCAGCAGTCAGCTCATCATCGGCAGCAGATATTAGGTGTTCAGGGTAATAAGGCTGTGATGAATCAGGATTCATGGACGCGCTGGGCAAGATGCTATTCTGGTGAAAAGCTCCAAAGTCGTGTAAAAGATTTGCCAGAATCCTTGAAGCCGTATCTTAAAAACGGTAAAATAAAGATAGAGGATGTTGCTAAGCGCATTGCTGGGGAAGAAGACGGAGTGTTTGAGAAGAGAATTCGCGATTACATTAAATCTGATTATTGTACAAAGGATTTTACCGACCGTCAGCGAATTCATATAAAAGGCACAGATATTTATGCTCCTGGTAAGAGTTACTACCCAGATCCAGAGGCTATGTTTGCATTAAATATACAAAAACTTTTACTAGATGGTAAGATCAAATTAACTAATGCAGGTGATTGGGATAAAAAAATTCTAATCCATCATTCGGGGGTTATGGGTATAGTGGTTCACAAAGATGGTGGAGAAGTATCATCTGAGTATAGCTTTGTGCATATTGGTGATAAGGGAATTCATTTAGTACCGAAAGGGGTGGAGACTGATGGCAATGGATGATGAAATGTATAAGGCGATGGGGCATCACATCCAACTGGTTGATACCAATGGGAAAAAATGGATTGGTTACGCTTCAGGATTTACTCCGGACTACGATAACGAAGAAGATGATGAGCCAGGGTATAATTCCTTGGATTTAGATGTGACAAAATCCGATGGTCATGTATTATATTATGTGTTTCGTGAATCACAAATTGAGTCCATTGAGCTCCTCGACTGATTAAATTTACATACACAAAGCACTTATCTTGAAGGTAGGTGCTTTTTTCATACCTTTTGCGAGGTGATTTCGTGAACGATATAGCAATGGGGCTTATGCAGTTTTTGTTAATCAAATGTGCGGTTTTTGTGATTGTAGCCGTAATCGGCACTTTGATATACAGCAAAATATAGGCGGGCAGAATGATTCTGTTCGCTTTTTTCATGCCTTTTTTCAGCCAGGTGCTGGCCGCAGGCGTTAAAGAACGGCGATATCAACTAAGCTTTGAATGCAAAGGAGAATAAATATGGCATACACATTAGCACAGATTTATGAAGCGCTCAGCAAGACGGAAAACGGCGGCGCCATGGTTGCAGATTTGCAGGAAGCAATCAGCAAGACCAGGGATGAAGCGGCCAAGAACCGCATTGAGCGCAACAAGGTACTGGATTCCCTGAACCTCCGTGACGGAGGCAATGTGGATGAGTCCTTGAAGAACCTTGCCGCATTGCTGGCGGTTGTTCAGCAGCAGGGCGGCGACCCGGCACAGCTCGGTTCGCAGATGCAGAGTCTGCAGGCACAGGTCAAGGAACTGACCGACAAATATGCTGCGTCTGAGAAGAAAGCCAAGGAAGAACATGACCGGCGTGTCCAGACGGCAATCCGTTCCAAGGCCATGGCAGCCCTTACGAATGGAAAGGCCATCAATCCGGAGGCGATGCTGAAGGTCATTGCCGATAACATCTCCATGAAGGATGATGATACGGTTGTTTACCGCAATGGTGACACAGAGCTTTCCTTGGAGGATGGTGTGGCCGGTTGGCTGAAGGATAATCCCTGGGCGGTCAAAAACGACATGCAGACAGGGACAGGCTCCAATATGAATACTGGCGGCAAAAAGCAGTATTCAATGGAGGATTTGAAGGGAATGTCCCGTGAGGAAATCAATGCTCATTGGGACGAGATTAGTAAAGGAGTTGACAAATAATGGCTATTTCTACTTTTGTACCTCAGATTTGGGAAGCACGCCTTCTCGAACACTTGGATAAAGCCTTGGTTTATGGCAATCTCGTAAACCGTGACTACGAAGGGGATATCCGCAATCAGGGCGATACGGTGAAAATCAATCAGATTGGCGATATCACGGTGAATAACTACACTAAGGGCTCCAATATCACGTATGAAAGCGTAGATGGTACGCCGACGACGCTGACCATCGACCAGGCGAAGTATTTTGCCTTCAAGGTGGAGGATATCGACCAGGTACAGGCCAATGTGAATTTGGTCGATGGCGCCATGGCGCGTGCCTCCTATGCACTGCGCGATGTGGTAGATAAGCATATCGCTGCCCATTACACCGATGTTACTAATACGATTGGCGATGATACCACGCCTGAGAGCATCACGTCTGCCAATAAGGCCTATGAGGCTTTGGTTGACCTGCGTACGGCCTTGGATGAAAAGAATGTTCAGAGCACGGGCCGTTTTGTCGTGGTGCCGCCGGCTTTCTATGCCTACATGCTGAAGGATTCCCGCTTTGTGGCAGCAGGCACCAGCAAGACCGACAGCGTACTGGCGAATGGTTTCATTGGTCAGGCGGCAGGTTTTGACATTTACCAGTCCAACAACGTACCGAATACCGAGGGCACGCTGTATAAGGTAATGGCCGGCACGCGACAGGGCATTTCCTACGCGCAGCAGATTCTCAGCACAGAAGCACTTCGCTTGGAAGGCACCTTCTCGGATGCTGTACGTGGCCAGCTGGTCTATGGTTCGGTGACGGTGCAGCCGAATGCCTTGGCTGTGCTGACCTGTAACCTGAGATAAGGCCATGTCACTCCATATTGACACAAGGCAGGCACGAATAGTCGCTGGCCAGCTGCGGAACCTCAATGACCAGATGAAAAAAGACCTGAAGCAGGCCATGCAGATTTCTTTACGGGATGTGCAGGAGCGTGCAAGGGCTCATCATCGGTTTACGACACGTACGGGAGAAGCGGAACGGTCGATTGAAGCTTCTCCTGTACAGGTTACCGCAACAGGTGTCAGCGGTGAGGTCGGAACTACCCGCCTGATAACGATTTATCTGCATGAGGGCACCAGGCCGCATACCATCGTGCCAAGGCGAAAGCTTGCTTTGCGCTGGCCGACAGGTTCCGGCTTTGCTTTTGCCCGGCGTGTACAACATCCGGGGACAGCGGAAGACCCATTTATTTATGATGCGCTGGAGGCGGAAGAAACTGCCATTGTGTCGAGATTTAACCATGTGATAAGGAACTGGTGAGGAGTGAGGATATGGCATTAGAGTTTATCACAGTGGAGGACTGCTCCACGGACAATATCCTGACCTGTGAGGAGTCGGATATTACCTATGCCAACAGCTATCTGGAAACGCTGGCACTTGGCTTTGGGCTGGCAGAAGATGAAATTGCCATTCCCTGCTCTGAAATCATTAAGCGTTTCGGCGTGGTCGTTGCGTACAGAACCAGGGCGCTGGCTATGGTCGGCTCGGACTCTACGGTCATGGTGGATGGAAATCGTTCCGATGATATCTATCTGCAAAAATACAAGCTCTATAATGAGCTGGCCGATAAACTTGAGGCAAAGCTTGACTATGCTTCTTTTGCCGTGGAGAACACAAGTGGCGCAGGAAAAGGTGGTGTCGGGATAATTCGCCTGTCCCGTGCATGATGGAACCAGCATCGCTTAGAAGGATTACGGATGCCCTGTTGGCGATACTGGAAGACAGGGTTCCGGATATTCCATGGAAAGTATCGATTATGGGGGCGACGTTCCCCAAAGAGCTGACGGGCTTCATCATCTGTGATGAGGTCCGATACAGTCCCTATGACAAGGACGAACGGATTGCGGAAGCCACTTTTGGCCTGCAGATTATTTGTCCGAATGCAAAAGGCGATACCAATACGACATTGGTTGAGGATTACGCTATGGCTGTGCGGAAGGTTTTGGCCGAAGAATATCGGCTCGATGACTGGGCGCAGGATTCTTATGTGGAATCCATTGTGTTTGGCACAGCTAAGGGCGTGACCAATATTGGTACCGCAGTGATAACTTATATTGTGAAATATGAAGAGGAGTGAAACAAATGTCGAATGGACGTGTAAAACGTGAAGCGACAGCGGATAAGCTGCAGGGCAAAGAAGTTCTGCTGTATATCAATTATGGCGATACCACAACGGCTACTTACGATGCGCCGTCCTGGACGCTTATTGGTGGACAGACAACGGCGGATTTTGATATGAGTGCAGATTCCATTGACGCTTCGAATAAGAGCTCGAATGGCTGGGGCGAAACCTATGCCGGCATCAAGAGCACGGAGCTTTCGTTGGAAGGGATTATCTGTAAGTCGGATGAAGGCTATACGGCCTTGAAGGATGCCTTTATTAAGGGCGAGGCTGTAGACCTTTGCCGCTATGCAGCCAATGGCACCGCAGACCGCAACTGGTACAACATCACGGAACTTTCCGACAGCACGCCGCATGATGATATGGCAACGTTCTCGGTCACCTTGGCAGGCATCGGCGCACCGACTTTTTATACCGGTCTTTCCAGCATTGATGATGTTCGGGCCGGTGCAGCAACGCTTTAATGAATAGTGGAGGTATCTAAATGTATTACGACCGTATTTCGCGTCGGGTCCATTTAGAGATTGGCGAGAAGGAGCATCTTCTCGCCTTTACTCTTTCCGGACTCGAACAATTGGAAGCCCGTGCGGGTGAATCTCTTGTCTCTGTGGTAACCGGCAATAAAATACCGAAAATCAGCCTTTTGGTGGACGGGTTCCAGATTGCCCTGCAGGGCGGTGGCGAGCGGATGGAACGCGAAGAAGCCAAAGCGCTGGCCGAGCAGGCGATTGATGAAATGGAAAATGGCATTGCCGATTTCACCTTATTATTCATGGCCTTGATTGGTTTGTCCGGTTTCCTCGGAAACGAATTTTCGCATAAGATGTGCGAGAAGGCAGGCTTGGTGGATAAAGATGGCGACCCGGTGAGCATACCAAAAAACGTGAAACAGGCAAAACGCAAGGTCACGAAATAACGTCATTCAATGACTATCTGACTTATGTTTTGCCTATCTGCTATGGTGTGTTGAATTTGACCGGGGATGAGATTGGCCGTCTTACTCCCTATGAGTTGAATATGAGAATAGGCGGTTATGAGGAACGGATGAAGCACCAGCGTATCTTTTACGCGAACTTCGTAACGGCGCCCATCATCAATGCTGCAGGACATCCCAAACATCCGGTTACGGTCAAAAAGCTGTTGCCGGATGATTTTGGTAATGGCTCCCCGGTCAAGGTCAGCCAGGAACAGGCCGACAGCTTGAGAAAATTTGCGGAAGAGCAGGAAAGGAGGCGACAAAATGGCACAGCACAGAATACAGATTAACATTACAGCCGATAATGCCGAAGCAATCCGGCGGCTGGAAGAGCTCCAAAGGGAGCTGCAGGATTTGGGCAACAATGACGGCCCCCAGCGGGCAGCCAAGGGAATGGAGAAACTCACATCCGCTATCGGCAGTGTTAAAGCGGCGCTTGCTGGGGCATTTGCGGTGGGAACCATTGCTGAAATCGGTAAATCCGCATTGAAGGCCGCAGCGGATATGGAAGTCCTTCAAAAAGGCCTGACCTTCCAAGTGGGCAATCAGGAAATGCAGAAACTGGTTGCTTCCATGCAGAAATTGGGGGAGGAATCCGCTTTCAGTGGTTCCGCCCTGATTCCCATGGCTCGCAAGTGGATAAATGTGGGAGCTTCAGCGGATGAAGCAATCGGACAGATGCGGATGATTGTTGACGCCGCCTCGGCTTTTGGTCTGACTGAGAATCAGATTGGTCTTTGTACCGATGCATTGACCAAGATGGCTTATGAGGGGCGCATCAATGCCGAAGATATGAACGCCTTAAATGATGATGGCATTCCTGCCTGGCAGCTGTTAAGTGAAGCGATGGGGAAACCTGTAGCAGAACTGCGTAAATTGAGCTCCGAAGGGAAACTGGCACAGGATGCAATAAATTCCTTATACGATGGCATTGAAAAGCGAACCAAGGGCGCCACGGAAAATATGAACGGCACGTTGAAAGCCGCGTTTGCCAATCTTGAAGAGATGGCAGGAAATTCCCTGATCGGTATCGGCAATATTTTGGATTCCGTATTTGATGTTCGTGGGACGGTCAGCAAGCTGGGGGACATGGTGCAGATTTTTCGCGGTTATGTCGAAAGCATCAATACCACGATTGCCAATGGCGGTAATCCCATAACGGCCATACTGGATGAAATAACCAATATCAGCCCATTGGCGGGCAGTGTGGCCAATACGGTGGTAGCCGCGTTCACTTCGGTCAAACAGATATTCGATGACCTGAAGACGACAATTCAGGAAAACGCCACTCTGCTGGGAAATATTGCTGTGTTCGCTGGCACCATGTACGCCTCGTATACGATTCTGACGGCAGTGTCAGGTGCATGGGCCGCTGTAACATCGGGCGAAGCTTTGGCAACTGCAGGAATGTATGCTTTTGGGGCAGCGCAGCGGCTGGTTAATGCGTTGGCTCTGGTCAATCCGTACACAGCCTTGTTTGCCGCTATTGTCGCCGGTATTGCACTGGTGGTGACGAATTGGGATTCCATCAAGGAAGCGGCCAGCGCTGCCTTTGATTCGGTCAGCCAGACAGTTTCCGATTTTGTTGCCGGTTTAGAGGAAGCATGGACTTCTGTGGTGGAGTCAGTTGAATCTGTTTGGTCGGCTTTGGCGGATTGGTTTTCGGATTTATGGGATTCGGTTACCGATATTGTCAGCGAAGCTTGGGACGCAATTGGTGAAATTATCAGCGATTATTTCGATGTTGTGACGGCTGTATGGAGTCCGATTATCGACTATTTCCAATCGGTATGGGCCAGTGTATCGGATGTTGTTTTGGCAGCATGGAATTATATCTCAGAACTGGCTTCGGAGGCCTTGGATTACCTGGAAGGATTATGGCAAGGTGTTGCAGATTGGTTCGAATCGACGGTTTGGAGCCCGGTCGCTGATTTTGCTGATGATTGCTGTAACAGCATCAAGGAATTCTTCCAAAGCGCCTATGACTATATTGTTGGTGTCTTTGGCGGCCTTGCCAGCTGGTTTGCGGATAATGTGGTAAATCCCATCAAGGAAATGTGGAATTCTCTGCCGGGTATGAACGGTGATTTCAGCATTACCAGCGGGAACAGCGGACCGGTCAATCCATCACAAAACAAAGCCTCCGAAGGAAAACGCTATCGCTTTAAGAGTACGCCTTCCGGTGGTGGTGCTGGTTCCAAAGGTGGCGGCGGTTCTGGTGGTGGCAGGTCATCTGCTGATAATGCCGCAGAAAAAGCCGCAAAAGCCCAGGAAAAGGCACAGAAGAAAGCTGAAGACCTCTACGAGGATATGCAAAAGTTCTTTGCCACGCATAAGGGCACGGAATATCAAAAAAAACAGGCCGAGATTGCGGGTAAAGTTAAAGATAAAAACCAAAAGATAGATGAACTGGCTGCAGCCGGTGCCAATGATGACCTGATTCAAAAACTGCGTCAGCAGGTAACCGAGTACCAGCAACTGCTATCGACGGATGTGGTCAAAAAGCATAAGGAAGCGATGACAGAATTTAATCTGCTGGCGCAGGAAGCTTTTGCCAAATCGACAAAAGACTATGCGGCACAAGCGGATATTAAATATGCCATTACCAAAAATCAGCTGGCCAGGGAGCGGGAGGAAAAGGAAAAAGAGCTGATGCTCGATGAAAATGACACCGCGACCAAAGAAGCGATTGCTGCTGAATATTATGCCAAATTGCAGCAGGCCGAAAATGAACGATTGAAAGCACATGAAAAAGTGCACAGCAAAATTATTAGTGACATGCAAAAAGAGGGCAATGTCGCCGGTATCCTTGCAGATTACCGCGCCAATAAGGATAAATGGGCAGCTGAACAGCAAAAGGCGTCCTTGCAGAGCCTGGCCGATTTTACCCAAAAGAATCTGCAGATGCTGTCTAAGAGCTGGCAGGACAATATCATTGATTCCTTGGATGAGGTACAAAATGAAATGGGAAATATGATTTCGGATTTCATCACAGGTACCAAAAGCGCATCGGAGGCATTTTCTGATTTTGCCGGCAATATCCTGAATATGATGGCCAAGATTGCCGCACAAAAACTGGCGGCATCGTGGATGGAAGGCCTATCCGGTTGGCTTCATTTTTCCGGTGGCGGCAAAGTAGAAGGCCATGCATCTGGCGGTTATATTTCCGGGCCTGGTACCGGCAAATCCGATTCCATTCCAGCATGGTTGTCCAATGGTGAATATGTTATGACGGCTCAGGCCACCAAGATGTACGCGCCGATTCTGGAAGCGATGAATGCTGGTAAGTTTGCAGCAGGCGGTTTGGCTGCGCCTAAAACTCCACGGGTGAGTGGTATTGAGGCCCCGGCTTCCTATACCAATAATAAGGGCAGCAACGTAGTGGTCAATGTGACCAATAACACGGGCTCGGAAATCAAAGCCGAACAGACCTCGTCCCAATGGGATGGTGAGCAGTGGGTAGTCGGTGTTGTCCTAAACGCAGTGGCAACCAATCGGAACGGCATTCGCAATATGATTAAGGGAGTGGCAGCAACATGAGTACAAAATTATACTGGCCTGATAATCTGCCAGCTCCGGCGTGGCCGTTTGAGGAAGAATTTGAAAATACATCAATTACCTCCAAGTTTGAAGATGGCTCTATGCAGTCCCGTTCAAAATTCACCCGGTCGCGCAGAAAGTGGACACTTACATGGAATGCTATTACCCGCAAGGATTATTTGAGGCTGATGGACTTCGTTGTCCATAAGGCGAAGTTCTCAGCCAATTCCTTTATGTGGACAGACCCGGATTCCATCGATATCGCTTACGACTACATGAACCCGGATGAAGAACTGGTTGAAGTTCGCATCACAAATGTGGAGAAATGGAGCAACAAGGCTTTATCGTATTGGAGCGGCAAGATTGAACTGACGGAGGTATGAGATGATTTCGTTATCAGCAGTAGCCAAGCGGGAGAAAAACAAGCTCAGCACAGATTCCAGTTTTATCCCTCTGCTGGAAATCAAGCTGCCGGAGGACTCGGCAAGGATTTGTTACAACACAGAAGACATTATCTGGAATGGTGAGCTTTGGCAGGCATTCCCTTTTGAGCTGGGCGAAATTCGTGAACAGACGGATGACAGTGACCCGAATGTGGCGCTGACCATCGACAACACCTCACAGGCTTTGCAGTATATGGTGGAACAGGCTGAAGGAGCAAACGGTTTCCAGGTCATTATCCGGGTGGTCAATACAGAGAATCTTTTCGCACCGGAACCGGAGCTGGAGGAATATTTTGTGGTGACCAAGACCACGGTCAATCAGCAGAGTATCACCTTTACGCTGGGAAATGAGTACAGCAGCAGAACTCGCCGCCCGCTGAATCGGTATATGAAGAACAATTGCCCGTTCAAGTACAAGGGCATTCGCTGCGGGTGCCAGTCAGCGGAAAGTACCTGCAATCACACGCTGACGGATTGCCGGGCAAGGAACAATTCCGCCCGCTTTGGCGGCTTTCAGGGGATAGATCAGAAAGGGGTGTATGTCCATTGATTCAGTATAGAGACCTGATTGGCGTTAAGTTCACCAACCGGGGCAGAAGCATGGAAGAAGGTTTTGACTGCTATGGTTTGGTGCAGGAGATATATCGAAGATATGGCATGACCATTCCGGACTATACGGCAGATTTTGATGACCTCGAAAAGGTCAATGCGCTGATTACCAGTAAAACGGCAATCACTTCAAACTGGCGCAGAATTGGGAAAGGCGAAGAACTGCCGGTGCCCTGTTTGATGGCCATCCGTTTTGGTACGCCCAGCAGTATTGTCAATCATACCGGCTGCTATATCGGCAATGGTCAGTTTATCCATATACGCTCGAATATCGGCGTATGTGTTGACCGCATCGATTCGCCGGCATGGCGGTTGGTAATCGAAGGGTTTTATGAGTATGTAGGTGGTTCTGATGATTAAACTGGTGATAATCAAAAATCCGTTCGAGCCTTGGAACGGAAGGGAACTGCATACTGTGGAAGCTGGCAAGACCGCGGATGAAGTGTTACGGCAGTATATGCCAGCATGTGCCAATGTAGATATTCTGGTCAATAGTAAGCCGATAGAGCTGGAGACGATGATTCCGGATGATGCCTTGGTGGTCATCTATCCGAAAGTTATGGGTGGGACGGGGCGTAAAATTTTGGGCACCATTGCCATGATTGCCCTGTCGGTATACGCAGGTGGTATAGCCGGAGGTTTATGGGCAAAAGGTGGCTCGTTCTTTGCCAAAGGTGCCTTGGGGGCGGTAATGGCATCTGCAGCCGTCATGTTTGTCGGTGGCACGCTGATTAACCGATTGTTTGGGCAAAAAGTCGATACCGGAAACTTCGGTGACTTTAAGAATGATGCCACCTATTCCTGGGACGGCATTCAGACGATGGAAGGTCAGAATAATTCCATTGCCCTGACCTATGGAACGGTGCAGAGCGGTGGCCAGACCATTGGCAAGTTTGTGGATGTCCTGGATAACAAGGAATATCTCAATTGGCTGGTGGCTGCCGGTGAAGGGCCGTTAACAATCAGCAATATCCAGCTGAATGACAATGCCGCCAGCTATTACAAGGATTTGACGGTGGAAACCCGCGAGGGCACGAATACGCAGACCGTTATTCCCAACTTCAACGATACATACAGTACCAAACAGCTGGGCTATCAGTTGCTGGCAGAGGAACGAGTGGATACCGTTCCCGGCAATGCCTCGGAGGGGATTATCACCAAGGTGGAATTCTCCAATGGCCTGTACTATGCCAATGACAGCGGCGGCCTTGATGATGCCTGGGTGGAAATACTGGGCGAGTATCGGAAGGCAGGGAACGAAAACTGGATACCATTCGCATATGGTGTAGATGTGGCGTCTGGGACGGTGGGGATATCGGTCATTAACGGCAGAATGCCGCCTGTAGGGCAGTATAGCGTTACTGTTGTTCGTAACCTTAATCCACAGAATCCAGAGGAGCTGCTTAGCAAGACGATAACAATCACCTATCCGGATGGCTCTCAGATGAGTGGAATTATCTGGATCGGCGAAGAACAGGCTGAGGTTGGTGATTTCGTGGTCAGTGACAGGGCAACAACGGGGACATTCTCTGTAGTTCGTAAAGGTGCCCGGATTACCGCACATCAATCCAGCGCATTGCGCAAGGAATTCCGCATTGACCCGTTAGAGTCAGCTGCATATGAGGTTCGGATGCAGGTCACAGCCCGCAGTCATGATGTGGACAGTTCCCGGGCAGCAGTTCGGTGTTGGTGGTCATCGCTGACCTCCATTGTTCATGATGATTTCAGCTATCCCAATATCGCGCTTATCGGCATCAAGGCGTTGGCCACGGACCAGCTGAGCGGCACACCTACGCTGAAATTCCTCAAGACGCGGCCCTATGTGCTCGTCTGGAATCCCACTACAGAAAGCTATGAGCAGGCGGCCAGCGATAACCCGGCATGGGCCTGTTATGATGTACTGCACCAATGCAGTTACCTGCAGAACGCCAATACGGGGGCATGGGAGTATGATGTGCGGGGGATTCCCGCTAAGTATATGCTTTATGACCAGTTCAAGGCATGGGCGGATTTTTGCCAGGAGAAAAACTATAAGGTCAACATTGAACTGAATACCGTCGGGGAAATGTTGGCCACCATAAACAATAACATTGCCGCTGTCGGTCACGGAAAGGTCATTCGCTTCGGTACCCGATACGGCTGTATCTATGACCATGTCCAACAGCCAGTGCAGATGTTTGGCATGGGCAATATCATTGCGGGCTCTTTTCAGGAAGAATTTATGCAGACCTCGGACCGTGCAAACTGTGTCGAGCTGACCTATATGGATGCTGCAAACGACTACAACCGGGAAACCATCACCATCTATTCGGATACCTACGATACCGAGGCAGAGGAGAAAACCGCGCAGGCAACCTTCGACGGCATCACCAGCTATGAGCAGGCGTACCGCGAAGGTATGTATCAGCTGTATAGCAATCTGTACTTGCGCCGCACCATCCGCTTTGAAGCAAATATCGATGCCATAGCCTGTACTGTGGGCGATGTTATCCTTGTGGCCCATGATGTGCCCAGATGGGCGAAGTCTGGCCGTATCCACCGCGTAGATGGCAACACCTTACTGTTGCCGGTAGAACTGGACAGCACGGAGGGCGATTATCGTATCCAGTACCGAACCCTTAACGATAATATCTACACTTCGGCAGTGACCATCCTCAAAAATGAAGACGGCTGGTGTAAAGTACAGCTGGCTTCAATCAATGAGGCAGACCCGCCACAGGAGCAGGATATTTTCGATTTGGCGCAGGCCACGGTAGGCGCCAAACCTTTTGTCGTAAAAAGCATTTCCCGGGCACAGGATTTCACGCGTACCATCGAGTGCATTGAATATGATGAGCGCATCTACAATGAGGAATACGATATTCCGGAACCGCAGTACAGCTCAGAGGGCGCAACGATTAAAAACGCCAGCGGGCTATCGGCAATGAAATATCAGTATATGGCAGCCGACGGTACAATCCATTACAGGCTGGATATTTCCTGGGAACGTGAAAGCCTGGGCACATATCAGATATTTACCTCAAACGATAATGTGAACTGGGATATGCTGGTCAGTATAGATGGTACCCAGTATACAGGGGATGTGCCGGAAGATACGGCCTATGTCAAAGTGGTAACCGTCAACAGCATTATGCGAAGCCCCGGTGTCAGTATGACCATCACGAACATGATCAGTATGATTGCTGGACTGGAAATTGCGGATTTAACCGCTACAGTATCAGGGACAAGCGTAAAACTGACGTGGCGCGAGATTACCAATACCAACCTGCAGTATTATCGAATCCTGGTTGATGATTCGTCTGAATACCGTGTGCTTAATGCAACATTTGAGTTGTCCGGGCTTAAAGCCGGGAGACATGTTATCGATGTAACAGCGGTAAATAAGGCGGGTATCTCCGGCATTGCGGCAACAACAACCATTACCATTCCGTAGGGGGCGGTTATATGATAACAATCAAGGACAAGACCATCATGGTGAATCAGGGTGATACCTTCACTACGCTGTTTTACCTGGATAAAGATGGCTATGTGCTGGACGGCACAGAAACCATAAAATTCAGTATCAAAGAAAAGGTATCAGATACAAATTCTGTGTTAGTACTTATATGCGGCATTGATACATTGAATAATGTTATTTCCGTGTATGGCACTGCAGCTGAAATGCGGAGCCTCAGAGAAGGTATCTATTGGTACGACATTTCCATGACTACCAGAAGTGGTTTCCATATGACGCTTCTTTATTCGTCAAAATTTATTGTGAGGGGGATTTCACATGTCGATTGAGATTAATGAAAACGTGCTCAAAAAGGAAATCAATCAGGGGATTGTGCCTCTGGGAGTTCCGGCCGCATATAAGTATGATGCAGCTCTAGTTGAAAACGCTAAGGCTTTGGTTAATGCCAGTCTAAATCAGATAAAGAATGGTTATGGTTATCCTTTTACTGCAGCAACCGCTGTGGCGATGGCCGATACGACAAAAATCTACGTCTATACTGGTTCGGAAACAGGTTACACCAACGGCAACTGGTACTACTATAACGGCACAGCATGGGTAAGCGGCGGTGTGTATAATTCTACTGCTTTGGAAACCGATAAAACCTTGACTGTTAGCGGAGCTGCCGCTGATGCCGCTATAACTGGGGAAAGTTTTAAACGCTCTTTTGCTGGATTATCAAACATTACCGATAAAGTAGCAATAAAACCTGATACTTACAATGTTGGTTTCATTGCTGTAAATGGTACTTTAAACAGAACTAACACCAATTATTATTTTTTGGAGTTTACCATACCAGATAATGCTTATGGTATAAAGTGGAGCGCTGCTGTAGCTGGTATAGCTTCTAATTATGCTGTTATCGCGTACTATGATGAAAACGGTGATTTTATTTCATGCAAGCCTAATATAAATACCAGTAGTTCTAATGCTATGGTTGAAGTTAATGAACTTATTCCGGTAGAAGCTAAGTTTGTCAAATGTACAGCAGCAAATTCTGAAAGTATCCGGGCTAAAAGACCTACATTCTTCACAAAATATGGCAGCGATTATGCAGATGTAGCACCTATAGTAGCTCACGAAAGAGGCACAGCGTTTTCTCGCGTAGTAGAACCAGTGCGAGATGTAGAAAATAATATATATGGATATTGCGCAGTTGTTACAAGGCAATTTACTCCGCAAAATAATCAGATTTATTTTGATGGCTATATTCGCACAAGTGAACCTGCTACAAACGGAATGGAAATCTATGTTGTGGGCTATAATAATAATTTCACCAATAGAAGCATAGTTGATGACTTTAGTTATCAGCCAGAAAATACAACAAGTTGCGTTTATCATATATCATCTAATCAGTATGCACAGATAGATACATCAAGCTATACGCATTTCGGCATTATCTTGCGAGTACAAACAGCAACTTACGAAAAAGATGCGTCTGGGAGAGGAAAGAGTAAATTTATCGACATTTTTGATGATTTTACGATTAACGGGCAAAATGGATGTTTAGTAAAGACGTATAATGAAATTTTAAACATTACTCAAAAGAATTATTCATATGTAATGCATTGTACTCCTGATAATGTTACAATTGACAATCCTTTGGAATCGAAAAGCCTGACCTTTATGGGCGATTCGCTGACAGCAGTGTATTATAAAACGGAAGAAGAATCATGGCCGTATTTAATCGCTAAAAGAAACCGTTCTAAGTACACCAATTTGGGAATCAGTGGAAACCCTTTGGCGGAAATAAGCAGTTATACAGAAAATTCGCCTATGTGTGACAGAGTGAATACCATTCCAGCGGAATCAAACTATATCATGGTCATGGGTGGAGCTAACGATTATAATTATTCTATCCCTATTGGTAACAATACTGATACAGAAAAAACTACGTTTAAGGGTGCAATCAATTATATGATTGATTACATTATCACTAATTATCCGCGTGCTAAGTTGGTTTTTGCCACTACTTATCAAAGAACATCCAACAAGGCTGATGAAGCATATGCTAATGCTATGCTTGAAGTATGTAGATTGAAAGGCGTTCCGTGTATTGACAATTACCATGAAAGTGGAGTCCATTTCTTTAATGAAGCATGGATAACAGTATACGGAGCAAATAATGCGTTAGGGAACAATCATCTTAATGCATTAGGAGATGAATATGTGTCGTGGATTTTTGAGAATAAATTAAAATCAATATAAAGCACAACTATACATTCTCTGTATAAAAAATGAACATAGCAGGTGTTAATTGAGTTAATGCCCTGCTCTATTGTAACTATCAAAATACGATAACGAAATTGCTATTTCAGCGCATTATCAGCCTGTTTTAGCGATTTTGTTGTCGCTATATGATAATAAGGTGGTGGTCAAAATGGAAATCATAAATACGGTAGCGCAGTCCGTAGTAATAGCAGGATTCCTCACAGGTGCTTTTTCGTACATTGTCTTAACTCCATTGAACAAATCAATCGAGGGCCTAAGAACAATCGTGCAGGAACTAAAAGACGAATTGCGCTACAGCGAACAGCGCAGGCATGAATTACAGGAGCGCGTTGCTAAAGTTGAAGCTAGTGCGGCAAGTGCTCATCACAGACTTGATCGGATTGATGATGTTTTAGGAGGCGTGCACCAGTGAAGATAACGACAGATTTGGTTGCGGTAGGAGGGCTGGCCATTGCGCTGATAGTTGGCGTAGTCATGGGCGCACCCGCCGAACTCTTAACAGGCATTGCAGGCGGCCTTAGCGGCTATCTGTCTAAGACCGCTGTTAATCATTTTGAAAATCCGCATGAGATTGCGCGGGAGAACAAGGGGGAGAAATGAATGGCTTGGCCTGGACAGAACTATACAACAAATTTGCCGCCTTTGCTTATGTAGCAAGGCGGCAAGGCTTTTATGTGGGGCAGGTGCAGGAGATGGAGTACAGCCTGTTTGAGATGTGCCCATTTCCGAGAAATTACAGACCGGACAGGTGTGGAAAGAAGAAACAATAAAACCTCGCAGCCAAGTAATTCAACCTCGCAAATGAAAGGAGCAAACACAAATGAAGGTAATTGATATCAGTGCATGGCAGGAAAATGTAGACTGGCAAGCAGTCAAGGAGGCTGGCATCGGGGGCGTTATCTTGAAGATTGGCGAACATGCCCATCTTGATGATATGTTTATCGATCATATCAATAAGGCCGTGGAATACGGCCTGCAGTATGGTGTGTACTACTTTGCCCATGCATGTACCTACGATGAAGGTGTGGACGAGGCTGACCAGGTGGCGGCATGGCTGGAAGAATATCTGCGCGGGGAGACTCCGCCTCTGGGAATCTGGTACGATGCTGAAAGCAAGCGGATGCTCAACGGCGATGTAACGGAATGCTGCCGGGCGTTCATCAATCGGTTGACCGATTATGGCCATCAGTACAATGGAATCTACGCCAGCTGGAACTGGCTGAGCGCTGAAGAGAGCCATTACATCCGGATTGAGGATTTGCCCGATTACGTGCCGTACTGGGTGGCCAACTACGGGAGCGGCAATACCTTTGAAACGGCATGCCGGGATTATCTCAAAGAGGAATATCCGAACAATGTTATCCGGATGCACCAGTTCACGGACAAGCTGGCGGGGTTCGGGTATGATGCCAATATCTACTATGATGAGTAACTCGATAACATTTCGTTATTGAGTTAAAAACGAATTAACAAACGATTGTCGAACGATTTAACCGCATATTGTCCACCAATCAAACACAGTTTCTTCATGCCCATGAGAAAACGTATTGCCTGCGGTGGACATTGCGCGATATCTTCGAACGATTTCAAACGATTTCGGTGGAATATTTTTTTCCGGATTTGTGGAATATTTTCTGCGGGTAAACATGATTGGAGGAATTGCCCTGCTGGAGGCCGCAGCCGACCGCATCATCGAGGAGTGCAAAGCCGACGCCCCGAACGAAACGGGCTGGTGTAAAATTCGCGATGCGTTCGTGGTACCTGCTGCCCTGAATATCGGTATCTACATTTTGAAGGTTGTACTGGAGAAGGCAGCCGCTGAAGTGTGATATAATAGGTATAGGTGCTTTCGAATTTATTACGTTCGGCTGACTGCCAGAAGTGCCAAACAAGCAAGCCCCGGAACTTGGCGACGAATTGTCGTTGAGTTCCGGGGCTTTTATCGTTATATACTTGTTCCGTGACCACGTTTTGACCACAAAAATGTTCAAAAAGCGATTTTTCGGCCTTTTGCCAACTATTGGAAACCCGCATAAAATAAGGCATTGTGAGGCGTAATTATTTCGGCTGAATAGTACCGTTAATAAATATGGTATTCTTTCCACGGTATCTGGTCAAGCCGCACGGTTTTCAAAAATTCCACGATATCCTTGCGGCCATAGTAGTGGGGCGTGCCGCTGTTATCCTGACTCATGAGGATAATGGGCATATTGGGAAAGAACTGTGCCAGTTCATGGCGGGTCTGTACCATTCTGGCGGTATACATGGTGACGGACTGTTTCACCGCAATAATAGCGAAGGTAACTCCCTGCTCAATAATGACTGCTCCGTGTATGGTCATGGCAAACACCTCTAACATCTTTCTTTGCTAATATTTTAGCAGAGAGCCTGCACGCGGGCAAGGTTTATGTTATACTAAAGGATAATCGTTTTGCATTAGGAAGGAATTTATTTATGGAAGCAGCAAGCAATATCGAATTTGCCCACCTCCATTGTCATACGGAGTTCAGTTTGTTGGATGGTGCCGCCCGCATCAAGGATTTGGTGGCCCGTGCCAAAGAATTGGGCATGAAACATCTGGCCATTACCGACCATGGCGTCATGTATGGCACGATTGATTTTTATAAAGAATGCAAGAAGCAGGGCATTAAGCCCATTATTGGCTGCGAGGTGTACCTTGCTCCCGGTTCCCGCAAGGAACGTCAGGAAGTCAATGGAATCAAGTATTACCATTTGATTTTGCTGGCTGAAAATCAGACCGGCTATAAGAATCTGGTAAAGCTGGTGTCGCTGGCCAATATCGAAGGCATGTACTATAAGCCGCGCGTGGATAAGGAACTTCTACGGCAATACCATGAAGGAATTATCTGTCTGTCTGCCTGTATTGCTGGTGATGTGCCGCGGGCATTGATTCAAGACAACAAGGATAAGGCTGACCGGCTGGTACAGGAGTATATTGACATCTTCGGCAAGGACAATTACTTCTTGGAAATTCAGAATCATGGTCTGCCGGAAGAACGCGTTGCCAATGAAGGTCTTATTGAATTAGCGAATAAATACGGCGTCGGTTTGGTTGCGACCAACGATAGCCATTATGTGCGCCGGGAAGACAGCGAATTCCACGATATCCTGCTCTGTATTCAGATGAGTAAGACCGTGGATGACCCGGATAGGATGCGCTTTAACAGCGATGATTATTACTTGAAATCCCCCGAAGAAATGGCGGGGCTGTTTTCCGCCTATCCGGAAGCCCTTAGCAATACCGTAAAAATTGCCAAGCGCTGTCAGGTTGATTTTGAGTTTGGCCATATTCAGCTGCCGTATTACCCCATTCCTGAAGCCTATAAAGATGATGAAGCTTATTTGCGGGCTCTCTGCGAAAAGGCATTGCCTTCCCGCTATCCGGAAATCACGCAGGAAGTGCGGGAACGCTTGGATTACGAGCTTTCCATTATCCACCGTATGGGTTATGACAGTTACTTTTTGATTGTATGGGATTTCATCAACCATTCCCGCGAGCAGGGCATTTCCGTTGGACCAGGGCGTGGCTCGGCGGCAGGTAGTATCGTAGCTTATCTGTTGGGCATTACCAACCTTGACCCGCTCAAATACGATCTGCTCTTTGAACGTTTCCTCAATCCGGAGCGCGTGACCATGCCGGATATTGATATTGACTTCTGCTATATCCGCCGCGAAGAAGTTATCGACTATGTAAAGGAACGCTATGGCTATGACCATGTAGCGCAGATTGTCACCTTTGGTACAATGGCGGCCAAGGGTGCTGTGCGTGACGTTGGCCGGGCACTGGGCATGACTTATGCCCAGGTGGATGCCATTGCCAAGCTGATTCCCAACGAACTGAAAATGACCCTGGACAAGGCCATGAAAGCCTCCACGGAATTCCGTAATATCTATGAGTCATCGGAAGAAGCCAAGCGGCTTATCGACTTTGCCCGCAAGGTCGAGGGACTGCCCCGTCATTCGTCTACCCATGCGGCAGGCGTGGTTATTGCTAAACACCCGCTGACCGATTATCTGCCGGTGTCCGTTTCGGAAGGTACGCTGGTTACGGAGTTTGACAAAGACCATGTGGAGGAACTTGGCCTGCTGAAAATGGACTTTTTGGGCCTGCGAACCTTGACGGTAATCAGTGATACGCTGAATAATATCGAGCAGACCCGCGGGGAAAAGGTGGATATCAATGCCATTCCCTTAGAGGACGAGTTAACGGCAAAAATGCTCTGTGAGGGACGTACAGGGGCGGTGTTCCAGATGGAATCGTCTGGCATGACCAATCTCGTGAAGGATTTGGCGCCGAAAAACTTTGCCGACCTGATTCCGACTGTAGCTCTTTACCGTCCCGGCCCCTTGGGCAGCGGCATGGTGGATGATTTTATCGGCGGGCGCCATGGGCGCAAAGAAGTCACCTATATGCACCCACTTTTGGAGCCGATTCTCAAAGAAACCTTTGGTGTGGTGCTCTATCAGGAGCAGGTTATGCAGATTGTGCAAGTTTTGGCTGGATTCTCCTTGGGACAGGCAGATTTATTGCGCCGTGCCATGGGGAAGAAAAAGCATGAAATCCTGATGGCACAGAAGGAAAACTTCCTCAAAGGTTGTGCAGGCAACAACATTGATGCCGAGCTTGCCAATACCATCTTTGACCTCCTGACTCATTTTGCCGACTACGGCTTCAACAAGTCGCATAGTGCCGCCTATGCGCTGGTAGCGTGGCAGACCGCGTATCTCAAAGCCCATTATCCGGCTGAATTTATGGCGGCTATGCTCACCAGTGTTATGGATAACGCCAACAAAGTCCCAGTTTATATCGAATTGGCACATCGTATGGGCATTAAGATTCTACCCCCGGATATCAATGCCAGCGATATCATGTTTGGTGTGGATAAAAAAGATATCCGCTTTGGGCTGGCGGCTGTGCGCAATGTGGGCGAAAACGCCATCAAGGCCATTATGGCAGCGCGGAAACAGGATGGGCCGTTTACCTCGCTATTGGATTTTTGCACACGGATTGATATGACTACGGTCAATAAGCGGGTATTGGAAAGTCTGATAAAATGCGGTGCCTTTGACTCTTTGGGCGCCAAGCGCAGTCAATTGCTCCATGTACTCGAACCGACAGTAGGCGAGGCACAACGACGCCAGAAGGACTTTGCCCATGGCCAATTAGGTCTGTTTGGCGATGTGATGCAGGATGATGCGGCGGATATGAAACTGCCGGATATGGATGAAGTTCCTAAACGCACCATGTTAGGATGGGAAAAGGAAAACACCGGTTTTTACATCACGGGTCATCCTTTGGACGAGTACAAGGATAAAATCGGCCATCTGCCCAGCATTGAAACCCTGAGTGGGAGCGTCAAGGACAAGCAGGTTGTCCGCATTGCCGGTTTGGTTGCGGAAAGCAGGCGCATCACCACGAAAAAGGGTGACACCATGTGCTTTATCAAAGTGGAAGATTACACAGAACAGCTGGAAGCAACGATTTTCCCGCGCGCCTTTTATCAGTATGTGAATCTGCTGACACCGGATACACCAATCGTTTTACAAGGGAAGGTTGACCTGCGGGATGCTGAGGTCAAATTGCTCGTGGATAAGATATGGTCTATGGACGAATATCAGCCGGAATATTATCTGCTGCCCGCGACGGAGGGCGGCGAGCAGCTCATCAAGGACTTGAAGGAACTCATGGCCAAGCATCACGGCAGCCACGTTGTCTATCTCTATCGTGGCAGCTGGCAAAAGCTGGGAGAAAGCTATTGGCTGGACAATGCGCCGGAAACCCTGGCCGAGCTGGAAGCTCTTTTAGGACCCAAAGGTGTTAAAAAACGTTGACCATATAAACGTATAAGGATGATCGGTTGACAAGCAGGCATGAGCTATTAACTTGTCAACCGGTCTTTTGTTATTCAGCGGCCACACAAACTTTCTCCCATGCAGGTAGAGATGGTGGATAATCAATTGATGATGCCGAAGTCTACCATGTTCAACAATATGTCCTATTTCTTCCACTTTTCCAAGAACATAGACTCGCAGAAACTGCAGCGGGCGGTTAATTAACGACCAACCTTTCCTGGATGACCCGATGGAAGTCAACTATCAGCTGAATATCAACGCAGATGAGCTTGGGGAGCTTCGTCCGTTCTATCTGCCTTTGCCCAATCCTTATTCTACCCCCGGAGCAAGACTAGAA
Source organism: Selenomonas ruminantium subsp. ruminantium ATCC 12561 (assembly GCF_000424065.1). Classification (GTDB taxonomy): domain Bacteria; phylum Bacillota; class Negativicutes; order Selenomonadales; family Selenomonadaceae; genus Selenomonas_A; species Selenomonas_A ruminantium. The sequence goes on along the minus strand of NZ_AUJE01000003.1, from coordinate 81,716 downwards.
CTGGAGTTTTTGGAGAACGACAACAATTCAGGCTGCTTCGAATCGGAATTCGAATGGGCGGGAAATTTCTTCTCCCAGCAAAAGATGGCAGCATTCCAGCAATTGTATATCGAAAAGTTTATTGACCTTGTGTTTGGTTAAAGGATGTATGGCTTATGAATATCAAGTTATCCGACCATTTTACCTATAGGAAGTTACTGCTCTTCGCTGCGCCGACCATAGGCACAGTGATGATTGCCATTACTTATGATGCAATTGACGGCTATTTTGTTTCCAACTATATTGGCAAGACAGCATTTGCAGCAATTAATCTCATCTAGCCTTTCCAATTATTACTTTCCATTGTAGGCTACATGTTTGGTACGGGCGGCAGTGCATTGTAGAGAACATTCCTTATGTGGTGTATAATAGATATTGAAAAATTTGAAGAAAGAACAGGAGCATTGTAATTGAAGGTACTGAACTTTTACGGCGGCGCAGGCATTGGCAAGAGCACTATCGCCGCAGACATTTTTTCGAAGCTGAAGCGTAAGGGGCATAAGACGGAACTGGTGGGCGAGTACGCCAAGTGGCTTTGGTATCAAAATGCTACGGACATCGTACAGGATCAGCTGTATCTATTTGCCGAACAGGTGCACAGGTTGAAGACGCTGGAGCGGTATGGCGTAGAGTATGCAGTCTGCGATTCGCCCCTGCCGTTGAACATCATCTATAACAACACGCCGGATGAACTCTTTGACCAGTTGGTGATGCATGAGCATGCCAAATTTGACAATGTGGAATACCTCCTACGGCGCAATGATGAATTCATCAGCATAGATGGCCGTAAGGAGACGAATCTGGAACGAGCCAAGGTAAAGGATGAAGAAATCAAGGCTGTTCTGGAGGGGGCAGGTATCAACTATACGGTCATATCGCCGTGGGAAACCGATAAGGTACTGTTAGATTTGAAGATGAAATGAGGATGGAACGATGAAGGTATATTTCGCAGGCTCCATTCGTGGCGGCAGGCAGGATGCGGAACTCTACCGTAAGGTCATAGCTGCCTTGAAGGAAAAACATCAAGTGCTTACTGAGCATGTAGGTGACTTGAGTTTGTCTACGGTAGAAGATAAAGGTGACAAAGCTATCTATGAACAGGATACGACCTGGCTGCGTGAATGCGACATTGTCGTTGCAGAATGCACGCAGGTGTCGTTGGGCGTTGGATATGAGCTGGCTTACGCTGAAGCCCGTGGCAAGGAAGTACATATTTTCTACCGTCCTAAGGAAACACAGCTTTCTGCTATGCTGGCCGGAAATGAACGCTTCCATATACATCGCTATGCGGATGAAGCCGAGATATTGGCGCAGGTGAAAAATATCGGATGAGGATTTACGTTGATGCAGATGCTTGTCCAGTAGTTAAAATAACGGAGCAGGTAGCCAGAAAATATGGTTTGCCTGTAACGCTACTCTGTGACACCAATCATATATTGACTTCAGTTTATAGTGAGGTACGTGTAATTGGTGCCGGAGCAGATGCGGTTGACCTGGCACTTATAAATCTTTGCCAAGCTGGTGATATCGTAGTGACTCAGGATTATGGCGTAGCGGCGATGGCTTTGGGGAAGAAGGCCTATGCGATTCATCAGAATGGTTGGCGGTATACCGCTGAAAATATCGACCGGCTGTTGATGGAGCGGCATATGGCGAAAAAAGCCAGACGGTCAAAGAAAAAGGTACATCTGAAAGGACCTGCCAAACGTACTGAGGAAGATGACGATAAATTTGCAGCAGTTTTTAGAAGGAGGTGCTGGCGTGAAAAAGGTACGAATAACTGTTGTCCGGAAGGCTTGTTACCCAGATTTGATGGAAAAGTATGAAAATCCCATCGAGCATGCTTGCGATATTGATGAGGGAGCCATGTTCATCGCCAATGGCTGGCAAAGGCCGGAGGGACTGTGCGAGAGTGCCTGGGAGACCATGTCCCCATTTGTCATGGGACTAGCACATGGCGCGGAGAACTTCTATGATGGCTGGATGAAGAATCCTCGATCAGCCATGATTTCCTGCAATGACGGCTTTCGCCCGGTGAGTTTTTTGCTTGAAACAATAGATGAGGACTAGCTGATGAGTTGTAAATTAACTATTCTTGTAGATAATACCGTTAAAAAAGGGAGCGATTTGACTGCTGAACATGGTCTTGCTATCTTCGTGGAAACACCAGACTCAAGTTTTTTGTTTGATTGTGGCCATACAGGAATAGCTTGGAACAACGCTGAGAAACTCTCTGTGGACTTATCTTCCGTAGATTTTGTCGTTCTGAGCCATTCGCATTACGACCATGCCGGAGGATTTCCTTCTTTGTTGAAATATTGCCATCCCAAGGCCGTATATATCGGCAGAAATTTTTGGCAGGAAAAATTTTCCTTTGACAAGGAAAGCAATCAATATCTTCCCAAGGGGTGCGGATTTACAAAGTCGGACTTAGTGACATGGGGAGTTGAAGAACATGAATGCAAAGATAGCTTGAAACTTGATGATTACGCACAGCTGTTCACAAATTTTGATAGACATTATTCCTTTGAACATATTCCCCAAAAATTCGTGTGCGGCAGTGCTAAAGAGTCGGATTGCTTTGATGACGAAATATGCTTGCTGCTCAAAGCAGATGATGGAATTGCCTTAGTAGTGGGCTGTTCCCATCAAGGTATATTGAACATTACCGCTACCGTGAAAAAGCGAACGGGACTTCCAGTTCGGCGCATCATTGGCGGCATTCATCTTAATGGCGAAGGGCAGGAACGCATGGACAGGACGCTGAATGAACTGAAGCGGCTAGGTGTCCGTGATTTCAATCTTTGCCACTGTTCTGGCGTAAATGTACTGGGCAGAGTTTCTGCAGGGACTGTCATTAAATTAGATTGAGGAGAGGTAGCAAATGAAAGCAGCAATAGTTTTTGATTCGAGGACACATACAACTGAAAGGGCCGCAACCTTTATAGCCGAGGGACTGAAATCCGTTGATGATATTGAGGCACGGTGCTTCAACATCGATGAGGCTGACTTTGAATATATCCAGCAGTCCCATCTGATGATTTTTGGCTCGCCAACTTATATGGCTTCTGTTACCGCAAAAATGAAAAGTTGGCTGGAGAGCAATGCTGGCAAGCTGAAACTGGCAGGCAAGCTCGGTGGTGCATATGCTACGGAGCAGTATATCCACGGAGGAGCTGAAAATGCTATTCAGGAAATACTGACATTCATGATGGTCATGGGGATGATGACTTATTCCGGTGGTTCTTCCTGTGGCAAGCCTGTAATCCATCTTGGGCCAGTGGGGATGAGTCAGGACATTGAAAGTTTCAAGGATTTGTTTGTAACCTATGGTCAGCGGATGGGCGAGCAGTTGCTTAAGATACAATAAGAAACTCAGATGGGATAAGGCTTGCAATAGCAATGGCGCATAGGGAAAGTATGGCACGGGCAAAGTCCCGTGCCAATTTTCTTGTCTTAACTTCTTATTTTATGGTAAAATTGCTAGTGGTTGGACAGAAGAACAGATAATGAAGGTAATCAAAAAAGACAAGAATTGATAAGTGATGGTGCATGGAGCTGGTTCATGCACCAATTTTTTTTAGTCATGCTAAAGGTGAAGGCAAAATGGCTACGAAGGCAGGAATTACGGTAGTATTAGCGAAATGGATATTCGTGGAGGTGACTGGACACTTCCCTGACCTTAAAGTTAAGGTCGTGGAGTCATTTCCGGATGATATTGGTGAGTGGAAGTTCGTGGAAAGCGGCGAAGACTTCACCGTCCAGTTTGTAGACAGCTTTCCGGATATCAAAATTAAGTATGTGAATTCGTTTCCGGGAGTGGAATAGATAATCAAGGAGATGAACTGCATGAAGACAAATGACACGCCAATTCTGGATTTGATGAAAGACATTAGCAGGGGGAAGATTCAACTCCCTGATTTCCAGCGTGGATGGGTCTGGGATGATAACCGCATTCGAGGTCTCATTGCTAGTATTACGCAGAACTTTCCAGTGGGAGCCGCGATGTTTCTAGAGTATGGCAATGAGAATGTACGTTTTAAATATCGTACAATTGAGGGAGCACCGACAACTAATGCTAAGCCGGAGTATTTGATTTTGGATGGTCAACAAAGGCTCACATCAATCTACTCGTCACTCTGCAGCCCAAATGCTGTAGAAACAAGGACTGACAGGGGTGGAAAGATATGGCGGTTTTATTACATAGATATTACTAAGGCTATAGACCCAGCTGTGGACCGTGTAGATGCTATTGTCTCCGTACCAGAGACAAAACAAATTACTTCTGATTTCGGCAGGAAGATTGACTTGGACGTATCGACTGCTGAAAACGAGTATAAAAATAAAACTGTTTCCTCTAAATATTATCTTGGATAGCGTAAAGGCTACCCAGTGGCAAATCGGATATATGCAGTATCACCAAGGTGACCAGGATGTATGTCAGGAGTACCTAAAGTTCATAGAGAAAATCATAGCACAGGTATCACGTTACCAAATTCCTGTAATAAGCCTGGACAAAGAAACGCCTAGGGAAGCAGTGTGTCAAGTGTTCGAAAATGTCAATCAGGGTGGAGTTTCTTCCTATTTTAACCCTATGCGCCTGCTGATGCTTCAGACCAGAAGGAGTGCAGCGTATAAGGGGGTTATGGCACTTATAATGAAGAATCACAGCCGTGATTTTATCAGCGGACAGGAAATGGACATCGCGCTTTACAAGGCATCTGGCATTGATATACACCACATCTTTCCCAAGGCTTACTGTATGAGCAAGGGATACGATAATATCAAATGGGATTCCATTATCAATAAAACTCCTATCTCCTATAGCACCAACCGTGAAATTGGTGGTGTGGCTCCCAGTATCTACCTGTCACGAATTGAAAAGAAGAAAGTGGAACAGGGAGATTTGCGCGATTTTCTTGCCAGCCATTGGATTGATATGGACGATTGCATGACCGATGATTTTGAGCAGTTTATCGCACATCGGGCAGGTAAAATCCTCGATGCCATTGCTATTGCTACAGGCAAGCCGATTTCCGGCAGGGACAGCGAGGAAGTTATAAAAACATTTGGTGTTAATATTTGATATCAGGATGTGACAATCATGCCATTAGAAATCGTACGCAACGATATAACGAAAATGCAGGTGGATGCCATCGTCAATACGGCGAACTCCAAGCCTATAGTAGGTGGTGGCGTTGACCGGGCAATACATAAGGCAGCAGGAGCAGAGCTGCTGACGGCACGGAAGAAAATCGGTGCCATTGCTACTGGTAAGGCAGAGATTACACCAGCCTATGGCCTGCATGCCAAGTTCGTCATTCACACAGTAGGTCCTGTATGGCAGGGTGGCGAGCATGGGGAGCGGGAGTTATTGGCCAGCTGCTATGAAAATTCCCTGCAGTTGGCGATGGATAACGGTTGCGGTTCTATAGCCTTCCCACTTGTTTCGGCAGGAGTATTCGGCTGCCCCTCGGAGATAGCCATAGCGGTGGCAACTCAGGCAATACGTAATTTCCTCTATGACCATGAGATGGAGGTATACCTTGTGGTGTTTGACCATAAGGCGTTCAAAATCTCCAGCAGCCTGTTTGAGGATGTACAAAGCTATCTGGATGCGAGATATGTAGAGAAACTACTGGAAGATGAATATAGGGATGACTATCGGGAGAGGCGCAGATTTACGGAGGCACCAACTTATTTAGGCGATGAAGCCTGTGCTGCCGAAGTATCAGATTTGCCCAAATTTCTCAAGCCTGAGAGAAAGCGCTCCTTGGAGGATTTGTTGGCCGAAGTGGATGATACCTTCTCAGAGTCGCTGCTGCGGCTTATCGATGTTAAGGGAAAGACTGACCCGGAGGTTTACAAGAAAGCTAATGTAGACCGCAAGCTCTTCTCGAAAATTCGCAATAACCCCGCTTACAAGCCGAGCAAATCTACGGCCTTGGCATTTGCAGTGGCCTTGGAGCTGAATCTTGATGAAACAAAGGATTTTATAGGCCGGGCAGGGTATGCATTGTCCCATAGCAGCAAGTCGGATATTATCGTGGAGTATTTTATTCAGCGGGCGGAGTACGATATTTTTGCCATAAATGAAACACTGTTTGCATTCCAACAGCCTCTTTTAGGCAGCTAGAATATACCAGAAGACATGCTTGATTTTGTTCAGCACCGCTGTAGACAATCCGGAGAGGGAATTAAGATGAAAAAGTACCGTGTTTATCAGGTGGATTCATTCACAAGAGAAAAATTCTCCGGCAATCCCGCCGGGGTGGTATATCATGCTGATGGACTGACCAAGCGTCAGATGCAGCAATTGGCTCGGGAGTTGAACAATTCGGAAACGGCCTTTATCTTTACAGGGAAAAAGCCGGATTATGATGTAGAAGTGCGATATTTTACTCCCACGACAGAGGTGCCAATTTGTGGTCATGCCACAATTGCGGCACATTATGTGAGAGCGATAGAAGAAAAGCTATCTACAAGCTGTTGGGTTCAAAAGACAAAAGCGGGGATTTTACCAATTGACATTGAAAAGGATGAGACAGGAGATTACACCATCGTCATGACCCAGGGAAAACCGGAGATTACGGCGCCCTTTGCTCATGAACTGATTGTGCGAATTGTTGAAGCTTTGGGGATTACGTTGGCAGATTTACGGGAGGACTGTCCAGTTGCCATTGCATCAGCAGGCCATTCAAAGGTGATGGTAGGGATAAAGGAACGTTGTCTTTTGGATAGGTTGCAGCCTGATTTGGTGAAGCTTTCTGCCATTAGTGGAGAGATTGGCTGTAATGGTTATTATGTATTTACCTTGCACCCAGAAGAAAAGGTATTGGTGCATGGACGTATGTTTGCGCCTGCTATTGGTATTGCTGAAGATCCCGTTACAGGTAATGCCAATGGCCCGTTGGGAGCCTATTTAGTTCATTTTGGCTTGTGTCAGGAATTGGCAGCATCAGATGTTTTTGAATTCTACATTATCCAGGGAGAAGCTATTGGCCGGCCTGGTACAATGCGTGTGCGTGTGGAAAAGAAAGGGCAACTTCCAACTAAAATTCAGATTTTTGGACAGGCTGTTATTGTCTTTGCTACAGAGATAGAAATGTGATAAACCGATTAGATATATTTGTCGCATGGCAGGCGACCAAACGCCCCCTTATCTTAGGTAGAATAAAACTATCAAAGATAAGGGGGCGTTTTCAATGAAGAAAGGTTTAACAGAAATCGTGTTTATTTTGGACAGGAGTGGCTCCATGAGTGGCTTGGAGGCTGATACCATCGGTGGAACTCGCTCATCAAGAAGCAGCGTAAGGAGCCAGGAGAGGCGCTGGTTTCCACGGTGCTGTTTGATGATACCTGCGATGTTATTCACGACAGGGTGCCGATGGAAAAGGTAGCAAAGCTGACGGAGGATACCTACTTTGTCCGTGGTTGCACGGCGCTACTAGATGCTGTAGGGGGTGCTATTCACCACATCGGCAACATTCACAAGTACGCTCGTGATGAGGACAGGCCGGAGAAGACGCTGTTTATCATCACCACAGACGGAATGGAAAATGCCAGTCGGCGGTATACCTACAAGAAGGTCAAGCAGATGGTGGAGCGGCAGAAGGCGAGGTACGGATGGGAGTTTTTGTTTTTGGGGGCCAATATGGATGCTATTGCAGTTGCAGGGAATATAGGCATCCATGCTGACAGGGCGGTTACCTATCAGTGTGATGAGGAAGGGACGGCGCTCAACTATGAAGTTCTGGGGGAGGCTATCCATCATGTACGTAGTAGCGACAAGATGCTGGCACCAAGCTGGAAACGAAAAATTGATGAGGATGTAAAGCGGCGTGGTGGCAGAGGAAATTAAAATTTAGGGATGTGGTTGGCTGTCTGGCAATGTGCTAGACAGCCTTTTTGTTCGGTAATGGTAGAGAACAGCCCTTCTGTGGTGTATAATGATTATTGTAAAATTCTAAGAACGAACAGGGGTTTTAAGTTGAAGGTGCTGAATTTTTACGGCGGTGCAGGTATCGGTAAGAGCACCATCGCCGCAGATATTTTTTCGAAGCTGAAGCTCAAGGGGCATAAAACGGAGTTGGTGGGCGAGTACGCTAAGTGGCTCTGGTACCAGAATGCCACGGACATTGTGCAAGACCAGCTGGTGGTGCATGAGCATGCCAAGTTTGACAATGTGGAATATTTACTCTACCGGAATGACGAATTCATCAGCATCGATGGACGCAAGGAAACCAATCTGGAGCGGGCCAAGGTGAAGGACGAAGAAATCAAGGCCGTTTTGGATGGGGCTGGTATTAGCTATACGGTCATATCCCCGTGGGAGACGGATAAGGTGTTGCTGGACTTGAAGATGAAGTGAGGACTGGGTCATCTGGAGGGAAATCTTGTCTGATGCGTATTTACGTTGATGCCGATGCCTGCCCTGTAGTGAAAGAAACGGAGCAGGTGGCGAAAAAATATGGCGTAGCCGTTACGCTCCTATGCGACACCAATCATGTGCTGCATTCGACTTATAGCGAAGTCAGGGTAATCGGTGCCGGAGTGGATGCAGTAGACATTGCTCTTGTCAATCTGTGTCGGACAGGTGATGTTGTGGTAACACAGGACTACGGCGTGGCGGCGATGGCGCTGGGAAAGGGGGCCTACGCCATACATCAGAATGGCTGGCAGTATACTGTTGAAAACATCGACCGCCTGCTGATGGAGCGCCATATGGCGAAAAAAGCCAGACGGTCAAAGAAGAAGGTGCATCTGAAAGGCCCGGCCAAGCGCACCGAGGCAGACAATGAGAAGTTCGCAGATGGGCTGGCTCGTCTGTTGGAGATGTCGAGGAATAATGATGGATTGGTTTAAACTGGAAATATACATACCGGAATCTCATTTCTCAATGCTGCAAAGGGCACTGCAGTCAGTGGAGGCCGGGCATATTGGCAATTACGACAATTGCTTGTCTTACTCGCGTGTCAAGGGTACATGGAGACCGCTTCAGGGAGCCAGCTCGTATAATGGAACTGAAGGCACAGTGAGTGAGGCAGAGGAGCTCAAGGTAGAGGTCAATGTCAGCAACGACAGGCTGAACAGCACCTTACGGGCTATAAGAACTGTCCATCCCTATGAAGAACCAGTCATAAATGTCATCCCACTATGTGCGCCTAGGGAGGAAGCGTTGATGGAAGAAATGAAAGAAAATCAGGAGCAGCGGCGATTGCTCGGTGCCAAGTATCGCAGGGCTATTCCGCAGAGTGGAGAAGTGTGGTACCACTTCAAGAATAACGAGTATAAGATTGTGGCCTGCCCTGTCATGCACACAGAGTCGCAGGAGATTTACTGCGTGTATCAGGCGCTTTATGGTAACTACGGTATATACTGCCGGCCACTTGATATGTTCATGAGCGAGGTTGATCACGAGAAATACCCGCAGGCAGTGCAGAAGTATCGGTTTGAGAAAAAATGACTGTACCATGATGGAGGTGCCAGACAATGAGCAAGATTGATGAACTGGCGAGAATTATGGACACCAGTTCCAATATGGTATTCTTTGGCGGTGCCGGTATGTCCACAGAGTCAGGCATACCAGACTTTCGCAGTGCTGACGGTATATACAGCCAAAAACTTAACCGGGAGTTCAGCCCGGAAGAAATGGTATCTCATACCTTTCTGTGTGACCACCCACATGATTTTTTTGACTTTTTCTTTGCCAAGATGGTATTTCTTGATGCCAAGCCCAATTTAGGGCATTATGCTTTGGCTGAGCTGGAAAGCAAAGGAAAGCTGCTGGCAGTGGTCACGCAAAATATAGATGGTCTTCATCAAAGCGCTGGCAGTGAAAATGTGTACGAACTGCATGGCTCAATTATGCACTGGCATTGTATGGACTGCGGCAAGCAATATGCGCTGGAATATGCCCTGCAAAACCAACCGGTTCCTATTTGTAAAGACTGCAGCGGCATCGTGCGGCCAGATGTGGTTTTATATGAAGAAGCACTCAATGAACTGGTAATCGAAGCCGCTGTGCGGGCAATTCGCAAGGCTGATACGCTTATTGTAGGCGGCACTTCGTTGGCTGTGTATCCAGCGGCAGGTCTATTGGATTATTTTCGGGGCGATAATCTGGTGGTTATCAATAAAACTGCTACCAAGGCAGATATGAGTGCTAATCTGGTCATTCGGGAACCAATAGGCAAGGTGCTGAGTGCAGCGGTTAGGAAAAACGGAGGTGCGGTATGACCGTAATCAGAACTGAGTTAGGAGACATTACAGCAAAGCATTATGCCGATGCCATTGTTAATGCTGCCAATGAGAGCCTGCTTGGCGGTGGAGGTGTTGATGGAGCTATCCACCGGGCGGCAGGCCCGGAGCTTCTAGCAGAGTGCCGGACGCTCAATGGCTGCAAAACGGGACAGGCAAAAATCACCAAGGCATACAGGTTGCCATGTGACTATGTAATTCATACAGTAGGGCCGGTATGGCATGGCGGTGCTCATAGTGAGGCAGAACTGCTGACCAGTTGCTATCGGCATTCGCTGGAGCTGGCCATGGAGTATGGTATCCGTAGCGTGGCTTTTCCATCAATCTCAACAGGCGTGTATTCCTATCCCGTGCAACAGGCAGCGGAGATTGCCATTGGGACGGTCAGAGAAATAATAAAGGAGCAACCAAAAGCATTTGATGAAATATTGTGGGTGCTTTTTGATGAGCGGACAAAGCTGGTGTATGATGGAGCATTGCAGAAATGCTGACCTCAAAACAAATTTATGACAGACTCATAACCGCCTATGGCCAGCCGGATTGGTGGCCCGGCATGCTAAGGCAGAGCGGCTTGGGGCATTCGTCAAAGCACTGGCTGCCCAAGACGCATCAGTAACGGAGTTTGACGAAGGTTTGTGGGGAACGATTGTGGACTTCATGACCATATACAGCAAGGAAGATATCAGCGTAACATTCAAGGATGGAACAGAAATTCATATAGGGTAACAGGCGGCACGGGCAAAGTCCCGTGCCAATTTTCTTGTCTTACCTTCTTATTTTATGGTAAAATGATTGTTATGTGATTACAAGATTAATGGACAAAATCATAGCTTATTTGATACAACCATACGAAGGCACAAAGGCCTCGAAACCCTATGAAATAAGGGGCTTCGGGGCCTTTGTGCATTGTGGGGGAGCTGCATGAAAACGGGGGTGGAGAGGTATTCCCGGTTTTGAGACAATTTTGTTCTGAGGGGGGTGCATGACTTAAAGTGCCCCGTTTGTAGGGTGTAGATGTTTGAAAGGGCATCGTTTGCAGGGTGTGCAAAATCCTTGTTAAAACAGGAATAACGGTAGTTTATAACGAATAATATACGGGGATTATATGAGTTTTTGATATGTTTTATAAAGGTGATAAGTATGCCTAATAAAAATAATTTCAATGCAGAAAATGCGACACAATCAATACGGGGAATGGCTGTATTGGCTGCACCTGTAGCAAAACAATTTGCAGCTATACAACAAGCGATACAACCCACAATAACTGCAATGACTCCTATGGTATATGCATGGCAAGAAATGTTTAGGCCAATGCAAGAAACTATAGCTTTTATCAATGCAGAGTATTTTTCTGTCATGACCCAATTAACACCAAGATAACTCGCCCTTTAATGGCTATTGATAAACTTAAGAAAAATCAATATGTACATTGGATGCCACTTACAAATGAGCAGATAGACAACATTCTTATTAATGATGAAATAGATAAAGTTTTATATAATTTTGAAACATCGAACGATAATGCCAAGATAAACAATACAATAAAAGAGTGCATTAGTTGTAAACTATTACATAATCATCAGCGGATTTTTGAACAGGCGATTTCAGCTTATCATAGAGAAGATTACGACATATCAATTGTTGCTATGTTTTCCATTATAGACGGTCTGCTAACCAGATATAGCGGAAATTTAGCAACAGGAATGAAAGAAAGATCAAAGCAAATTTTTGAAAGTATTAATGAAGATGTTCCTTTAAATGATGATGAGTTTTCTGTTTTGATTTTATATATGACTTTTGGCGCGACAATAGAATCCTTATCTGAAAGTATACATTTTTCACAAGATGAACCTCGAAATTTGAATAGACATTGGGTAATGCATGGTCGTTCTACCAGAGATTTTACAGCATTGGATTGTATGAAGCTGGTAAACTGCATATATGGAATTCTTTTGATTGGGAACATGCAAAAGGAAGAAAATGCATTTGACAATTAGGACGATTAATACGTGGAGTTAGGGGAGTGAGGCAAGCTATGCCATTAGAGATTGTCAGAAATGATATAACGAAGATGCAAGTGGATGCCATCGTCAATACTGCTAATCCTCGCCCAATAGTGGGAGGCGGTGTTGATAGGGCCATACACAAGGCCGCCGGAGCAGAGTTGCTGGCAGCACGGGAGAAAATTGGTGACATTGCTACAGGCAAAGCAGAAATCACTCTGGCTTATAAGCTGCATGCCAGATTTGTTATCCATACGGTAGGGCCGGTGTGGCAGGACGGGAAACATGGTGAGAGGGAACTGTTGGCTGATTGCTATGCAAATTCACTAAAGCTGGCAGCGGAGAACAAGTGCTCCTCCGTGGCCTTTCCGCTTATCTCGGCAGGTGTGTTCGGCTGCCCATCTGAGATTGCCATAGCTGTGGCAACTCAGGCCATCCGGGAGTTCCTGGCTGATCATGATATGGATGTCTATCTGGTGGTGTTTGATCAGAAGGCTTTCAAGATTTCCAGCAGCCTGTTCGAGGACGTGCAGAGCTTTATTGATGAGAGATATATCGAAGAGCTACTGGATGAAGAATATCGTGGGGATTTGCGGGAAAGGCGCAGGAATTTTGAAGCGGCAGGACAAGCGCCACATGATATAAGGGATGGACTTCCGGCTTTTGAGACACCAGGGCAGCACCCGGATGAAGACGCATTTATCGATATCCCTAAGTGGATGAGTAAGCCCACGGAACGTTCTTTGGAGGATTTGCTGAAGGAAGTAGACGATACTTTCTCAGAGGCGTTACTGCGGCTTATCGATGCCAAAGGCAAGACAGATCCAGAGGTCTATAAGCGAGCCAATGTTGATCGCAAGCTATTCTCTAAAATCCGCAACAACCCTGCCTACAAGCCAAGCAAGGCCACGGCTATAGCTTTTGCGATAGCGCTGCAGTTGAATCTGGATGAAACTAAAGACTTTATCGGACGGGCAGGCTATGCCCTGTCCCGCAGTAGTAAGGCGGATATAATCGTGGAGTATTTTATCCAGCGGCAGAAGTATGACATCTTCACTATCAACGAAACTCTGTTTGCATTCCAGCAGCCTCTTTTGGGATGATGAAATTGTCGCATGACAAGCGACCGCACCAGCAGATGCTTCTGCTAGAATAGAATCATCAAGGAAAGGAGTGGTCGAAATGTTAGGTGCAATTGTTGGCGATATCGTAGGTTCTGTCTATGAGTGGAACAATATCAAGACGAAGGAATTTCCACTGTTCCGGGATGACTGTTTCTTTACCGATGATACTGTTATGACCTGTGCTGTAGCTGAAGCAGTCATGAACGGCGGTGAGAAAGATGACTTTATCGATGCCATGAAGAAATATGGCAGGATGTACCCGGATGCTGGCTATGGTGGCAGGTTTGGAGCATGGCTGTTTTCAGAAAAACGTGAGCCGTATAACAGCTTTGGCAATGGTTCAGCCATGCGTGTTTCTCCCTGTGCCTGGGTCATGGATTGCGGTTTCTGTGCCAGGACGGGAATGTGGCCGTCAAATGGCAGAGCCGTAGCAAGACTGTCTGCGGAGGTTACCCATAACCATCCGGAGGGTATAAAAGGAGCTATGGCAACTGCCGATGCAATATTCATGAACCGCTTTAACTTTGGTGGATATTATATCGATTATGGAAAGCCCATCAATGATGACACAGAAGAATGCAAAAGGCGTGTCAAGGAACATATCGAGAAGGAGTACGGCTACAATTTGTCACGCACATTGGAGGAGATTCGCCCTGACTATAAGTTCAATGAAACCTGTCAGGATACAGTGCCACAGGCCATAATCACATTCTTGGAAAGTACGGACTTCGAGGATGCTATACGCAATGCCATATCCCTTGGTGGTGACAGCGATACGCTGGCAGCCATCACCGGAAGTATTGCGGAAGCAGCCTATGGTATTCCAGACTGGATTAAGGATAAAGCATATTCTTATCTGGACGATCCGCTAAAGGATGTGCTGCGGCGGTGGAGGCAGTACATTGAGGCAAAGAATGGCGGCCGTAAGGCATTCCACACAATGTTTACTGGTGTGAACGAATATCTCCGCAGCAATCATCAAGCATGACATCTCGAAATGTCGCATGACAGGCGACCAAACGCCCCCTTATCTTAGGTAGAATAAAACTATCAAAGATAAGGGGGCGTTTTCAATGAAGAAAGGCTTAACAGAAATCGTGTTCATTCTGGATAGGAGTGGCTCCATGAGTGGCTTGGAGGCTGATACCATCGGCGGATTCAACTCGCTCATCAAGAAGCAGAGGAATGAGCCGGGAGAGGCTATTGTTTCCACAGTGTTGTTTGATGATACCTGCGATGTCATCCACGACAGGGTGCCGATGGAAAAGGTAGCAAAGCTGACGGAAGATACCTACTTTGTCCGTGGTTGCACGGCACTGCTGGATGCCGTAGGTGGTGCTATTCACCATATTGGTAACATTCACAAGTATGCTCGTGATGAGGATAGGCCGGAGAAGACGCTGTTCATCATCACCACCGATGGCATGGAAAATGCCAGTCGGCGGTATACTTACAAGAAGGTCAAGAAGATGGTGGAGCGGCAGAAGGAGAAGTACGGTTGGGAGTTTCTGTTCCTGGGGGCCAATATGGATGCCATAGCAGCTGCAGGGAATATCGGCATCCATGCTGACAGGGCGGCTACCTACCAGTGTGATGCGGAAGGGACGGCTCTCAACTATGAAGTACTAGAGGAAGCTATCCACCATGTGCGTAACTTCTCTGAGCCACTGGCACCTTGTTGGATGCGTAAGATTGATGAGGATGTAAAGCGGCGTGGCGGCAGAAAATAAAAGCGACTATGAGGCTGCTCGGCAGATGGCTGGGCAGTCTTTTTGTTCGGTTTTGCTAGAGAACAGCCCCTCTCTGGTGTATAATGGATATTGAAAATTATAGGAACGAACGGGAGATTTACATTGAAGGTACTGAATTTTTATGGCGGCGCTGGCATTGGCAAGAGTACCATCGCCGCTGACATATTTTCGAAGCTGAAGCGCAAGGGGCATAAGACGGAACTGGTGGGCGAATACGCTAAGTGGCTCTGGTATCAGAACGCTACGGACATTGTGCAAGACCAACTGTATCTTTTTGCCGAGCAGGTACATCGGCTGAAAACGCTGGAACGGTACGGCGTAAAGTATGCGGTTTGCGACTCGCCTCTGCCGCTGAACATCATCTACAACAACAAGCCGGATGAGCTTTTTGACCAGCTGGTGATGCATGAACACGCCAAGTTTGACAACGTGGAGTACCTTCTGCGGCGCAATGACGAGTTTATCAGCATCGATGGGCGCAAGGAGACCAATCTGGAACGGGCAAAGGTGAAGGACGAGGAAATCAAGACAGTTCTGGAGGGGGCTGGGATTAGCTATACGGTCATATCTCCTTGGGAGACAGACAAGGTACTGCTGGACTTGAAGATGAAGTGAGGTGCGGGCAATGAAGGTATATTTTGCTGGCTCCATCCGTGATGTGGTGTTGAAATAAGCTCCTTTATTAGAAGTTTAAGTTTTAGGCGATGGAGATACGAGTTGATGAAAAGTATAGAAGTCGTTGCCGCTGCAATATATAAAGATGGCAAGGTATTGGCTGCACAGCGGGGCTATGGTGAATTTAAGGGCGGTTGGGAATTTCCAGGGGGGAAAGTTGAGCCTGGAGAATCGCTTGAGGAAGCGATTGTGCGCGAAATTCAAGAAGAAATGGAAACGATGATTGAAGTCGGTGAAAAGATTGGAACCGTTGAGTACGATTACCCAAACTTTCATCTCAAGATGCACTGCTTCTGGGCAAAGGTAAAAGAAGGAAAATTTAAGCTCCTAGAGCATGATGCTGTTATGTGGTTAGATAAGAAGAGTATCCAAACTATACAGTGGTTGCCAGCAGATGTGGAGCTAGTGGAGAAAGTTGCGAAGAGATTGGATTATCAATCATGACGAATTACTGGCGTTATAGTCAGCGATATATTTTTAGAGGTGATAACTAAATGTCCATATTTTATGTATATCAAAATCAGACGTACCAGCATGAACATGACGGTGGCTATGTATGGTCGCCACAACGTGATAAAAGAGGTTGTGAGAATCAAGGATATAAAATCATGACGGAGATACGTAAGGGTGATTTCATCATCCATCATGCTAGCACAGCTATTCAGGCGGTAGGAATAGCCACTTCTGATTGTTATGAATCACAACAGCCGCGGGCGCTGAAAGATGCTAAGACGGATGTGGATTGGGATAATGATGGCTATCGCGTGGATGTAGACTACGTTGACTTCGATGTGCCACTCGATATGCGTACGTGTAAGTCGTGGCTAGCAGAGCATTGGACACAGAATAGTGCCTTCAATCGCAAGGGTATGGGAAAACAGCAGTACATGTGTCATGTGTCTAATGAACACGTGCTATTTTTGATGGAACAGTCACTAAAGCATCAACGCCGCACTTCCGTCAAAGAAATTATAGAGCGGGTTATGATGCAGGCTGGTGGTAGGTTTGCATCAAGGCGTCACTGATTACGCCAAAGTGACATTGTTATTACAATGTGGAGTGTTTGCTGTGTTAATCTGTCGATGAGGTGCTGCTGGATTTGAAGAAGAAATGAGGCTCATAATATGAAGGTGTATTTTGCAGGCTCCATCCGTGGGGGGCGGCAGGACGCAGAGCTCTACCGCAAGGTTATAGCGGTCTTAAAGGAGAGACACCAGGTGCTTACTGAGCATGTGGGCGACCTGAGTCTGTCTACCGTTGAGGACAAGGGGGATAAGGCCATCTATGAACAGGACACAGCCTGGTTGCGGGAATGTGATGTAGTAATGGCAGAATGTACCCAGGTGTCTTTGGGAGTAGGCTATGAGCTCGCTTACGCTGAATCCCATGGCAAGGAAGTACATATTTTCTATCGTACCCAGGAGACGCAGCTCTCGGCTATACTATCGGGGAATGAACGGTTCCACATCCACAGATATGCTGATGAAAATGAGATATTGGCATTGGCGAGAGGACTTGATGAGGCGCTTACGTGTGTTAAAAGTATATAAGCAGAGCGGATTGGAAGTGCCGGTGCAGACGGATATAAGTGAATAGACAAATGAAATATGAAGTTTTCCGGAGAGGAGCAATGCATAGAAAGGCCTCGAAGCCTTATAAAATGAGCGACTTCGAGGCCTTTTTGTATTAATGGGGTATGCTGGGGACGAGCAGGTATGTCTGAGCCTGTTTATGGTAACTCACAGTTTCTCATAATAATCACGTATCTTCTTGGCCATCAACACACGGCGTTCCTTCAAAAATTCAGGGTAATCAGATGAGGTCATTGTGGTAATTCTATGGGGGATACAGTTGGCATCCAGATTTTCCCAGAAAACGGATTCCTCTGCAATTGTACCGCAGGTGAGCTTGTCAGTACCACATTGTGACAGTGCTTGATTGAAATAATCGCTTGGGGCCTTTTTGCCCACGGCAATGTTGACCGTGGTATCGAGATATGTATAGTTCGCCACTTGGTTATAAAGTGATTTGTCGTTATAACCGTTTTGCTTCAGATACTCCTTGGGGAAGATGTGATGAACATCCCCGGCTACAGTAATAAGGTGCTCCACTTTGGAGGTGGTGGACAACAAGGAATGATCACCGAAGAAAACTTGCGCTGCTAAGTAAGTATTGAAATAAGGGCTGCTGATGGAGGAAGTCTCCATACTCTGCACGAGGCGTACGTTCCAGAAGGTATCAGAGAGCATAGATTCTTCATTTTCCTTGAAGAATATTAAAAAGCCCTTGTCCTTGATACCGCGCAAGTCCCTGTCCATCTGAGATTCTGGAGAGGAAATATAGCGCCCGGTCAGGACTGAGAGTACGAACCATTTCTGAATGTATCGCTTGATTTCGGTCTTTGCCACCTCGTCACCGTTCTGCAGGATGAGGAAAAGGGTATATGCAAAATCTAGTGTCATCATTGAGTTTATTAGCTTGGAAGAGATGAAACCGGCAGACTTGATGGCTAGTACAAATTGCTTGAAGTTGTATTCGCTCATGAAATTCAGTATGCCGTTCGCCAGCTTCTTAAAGCTGTTCTCTGCGATTTCCTCCTTAAAGGAGCGGTCCTTGAAATCCCTGCCGGAGAGAAGACTCACCAAGTCACCCAGTTTGCCACGATTGAACTGGTGCATGAAGGAAACACGCAGCATATCATTATATTCCGGGTCGTAGATGTCATCGTAATCGTCCTTAAGCCATTTCATCTTGGCACCGTAGGGAGACTGCATGAACTCAGCATCCACGGTTTTCAGTTTGCTGTAGAATGCTGGTTCTACGGCGAGGTGGCAGAAATAATCGATGGCTTTGCGGAGTAGGTTACCACCATAGCCTTCGTCAGCAGCAATTTTAGACATGGCGAAATCAGCTTCATTGAGCCGCTTCCCCTGGGAATTGATGCGCACGAAGATTTCTGTTACTTCACTAATATCCAGTTGTGGTATAAGCTCAATAGCTCCGATTTGGCAATTCTGTATACCGAGTAGTTTCAGGATTGCTTTATTGACTTCACTTTTCGAGACGGAGGGGTTCTTCGCCGTGAATTCTTCAATAAAGCCATAGCTGTCAAATTCTGGCTTGAATACTTCGGAAATATCTGCAATCCACATGGGACTCTTCATGTGGACAGGGGTCTGTACGGCAAATCGTTCTTCATCCTCACCTGCAATGGGGTTGAAGGCAATGCGGATGGGTTTTTCTTCGTAATTTTCAGTTAGTATGTTCTGTCCGGCTATGGCTGCCATGAGTGCTGTGATACGTTGCTGTCCATCGATGAGGATTTTCTTTCCTACGGAACTGGAGCCATCCTTAAGCTTCACGTTTCCGTTTTGCCAGATTATGATGTAACCGGTGGGGTAGCCGTTGTATAGAGAATCTATCAGGTCACGCACTTTGCTGGCCTTCCAGACAAAAGGACGTTGGATTTCAGGAATGGCGATGTTGCCTCCTTCGATGAAGCCCAATAGAGTATTTACAGAATATTGATTTACATTATATTTGCTCATTGGTTGTTCCTCGATTCTATATGTGGGGGGAAATCTACATTACAGGTATAACTTGACGACTAAAAGCTAATTTCGAGGCAGAAGCGATTAAATCCTGCTGATATTTTAGAATGCTTATCAAAAGAGATTCTCATTTACTGAAAAATCTGTTTTCTTTACACAGCGAAGTAATAAAGGAGCAGCCCCAGGCGTTTGAAGAAATCTTGTGGGTATTGTTCGATGAGCAACAAAACTGATGTATGACGGAGCCTTATTAATGGTTTATGAATAAGGCAGTATCTTTAAAATTGGTTGCTGAGATGTTTAAATCCAAATGATTAACAGGAGTGCTGTCATAACTTCACGGGGTACATTATGTATCCCGTTTTTTTGCGTTTATGAATATAAATTAAAAAGGTTATATATAACCATTGAAAACAGTGTACCGATTTTATATACTATAAACAGTCAATAAAGTTATGTATAACCATGATGTACGGAGGTGCTTTGTTGTGGCTGTTAAAACTGCAAAACCTGTGTTCTTTCCGACCCTTTCCAAGGATGATATTCGTAAGTTGCGTGAGTCAGTATCTTATGAGCTGGCATGGGAAGGGATGAATTTGCTGCGCAGCAAATCAGAACCTAATCTAGCGAAATTTATGTCGTTGGTGACTTTAGCATACATATACAAGAGAATTGGGGGTGTGAGCCGGGAAAGATTATACGATGTGTTACGGGAAACTGAGATGGACTATTCTGTTGGCCTGAAGCTTAACTCCGTGCTTGATGAATTCTACACAGAGGCAGAAACGCTTGCATACAAATGTAGTGAAGAGCAGCTACTGTCTTTAATATTTGGCAACTTATCATGGTATTTTAGAAGTATGGGGAAAAGAAGTGGAAGTGTGGCGACACCAGAAGCGTTCGCTCATATAGGCAGAGAGTTGCTACAGGTCAAGCCCGGTGAATCTGTAATGGATTATTGCTTTGGTTTTGGTGATTTTGCTATCGGAGCTTATTTGAATACTAAGGCAAAAGCAGTGTATGGCACAGAAATCTCCACAGATGCAGTAATTGTCAGTAAAATTCGTGCGGCCTTCATGGACGAAGCTATCAGCGTGAAGCAGGGGGATAGTCTGCTTGATGATTTGAGCGCGGATAAAATATATGCAGATCCACCTATGGCCATGAGAGAGACAAATGCTTACCATTGGCGTCCCCAAGATGCTGAACTGGCTAAGATTTATGAGAGACTTCCAAGAACCAGAAGAATGGATTGGGCGTTTGCATTATCTGCACTGGAAAAGCAGAATTCTGGTGGACGGACTGTGGTGCTTACATATGATAGTCTGCTGTTCCGTGCATCGAGAGGCGAGCAAGACATTCGACGTTATTTGATTGATAGCGGACTCCTGGAGTCAGTAATAGCTTTGCCAGACGGAATTATGCCAAATACAGGCGTGCAGTGTGATATGCTTGTATTTAGCCAGGGGAATACTACTGTAAGAATGGTAGATGCACGAGATTGCAAGGTAAAAGAACGCTACACAAGCGAAATGACTAAGGATAATATATTGGAAGTTCTACGTCGGGTAAACGGAGCAACAGAACATAGTCGCGATGTGGAACCCAAGGAAATTGCTGAACAAGAATATGATTTAAGTCCTGTAGGTTATTTGTCCAATGCTGTGGCAGAAGTGGAAAATGGAGTAGCACTGGGAGATTTGGTGCTATTACTGGAACGCGGACAGGCAATTCCGGCATCTAAGCTGGAAAAATTAGCAACCAAGGATGAAACGAACTTCCAGTATCTGATGTTAAAAGACGTAGAAGATGATGCTGTTCGCATGCCATTGCCATATTTAGCTGAAATGGAAGAGTCGTGGGAAAGATTTTGCGTGACTGAGGGTAACTTGGTAATTTCTAGAAGTGCACCGATGAAGATAGGTATTGTTCCTCCTTTGCAGGGCAAGAAGGTGCTGGCTAATGGCAATATGTATTTTATGCAACTAGATGAGAAAATGGTGCATCCTATATATGTAATGTGCTATTTGAAAAGCCGCGAAGGGGCCAAGCAGATAGAATATTTGTCTAAGGGGAGCACGATTAAGATAATCTCCCGTAAGGACTTGTTACAGGTAAAGATACCTGTGATACCGATGGATGAGCAGATGAAGGTTGTGGAGAAATATACTTCCATTCGCCGTCATTTATCGGTATTGAAGCGTCAGACGCAGGAATTGGAACTTCAGTTGGCATGCATCCTGGAGGAGGCGGATTGACCTTGGTGTCTGAAACCGAATTTAGTGAGCTGGTTGAGGCCGTGCAGATGAGCATCTATCAGAATCTAGAAAATGCTTGGAAGGAAGACCGATTGGATGAGTATCTGCACCAGATTGGTCTTAACAACCTGGCTCCGAATAAAAAAGCTCCTGCATGGGATGAGGCCATGCAAAATGGCAAGATTATTATCTTTGGGGAAGCTGCCATCAAGGATAGGGAAATACTGGCTTCTGTGGCCAGTCAGGGGATATCCAAAGACAGGGTGGAGCTACATATAGAATATAGTGAATTAAAGCATTTCGATTTTGGGAAATTGCGGTATAATAGTGATTATCGGTTGATTTTGGTCGGTCCTATGCCACATTCCACCAAAGATAAGGGGGAACACTCTAGTGTTATCTCCATGATGGAGCAAGAGGAAGGTTTTACTAAAATCGTCAGATTAACCAGTAATGGGCAATTGAAGATGACCAAAAGCAATATCAAGGAAGCCATCCGGGAGGCGGTGGCTTCCGGATATTTGGCTGTTGGGTGAGAAGATAGACAAGAGCAACAAAATAGAGCAGAGGAGAATTGATTTATGAATAAGCAACAATTGGCATCGACTATCTGGGAGTCAGCAAATCAGATGCGCTCCAAGATTGAAGCCAATGAATACAAGGATTTCATTTTGGGGTTTATTTTCTACAAATACTTGTCCGACAAGGAAGTGCGTTTCTTTGCCGATAAAGGTATGTCCGAAGAGGACATGGAGACGCTTTCAGAGTCTAACAAGAAACAGGTGGAGTATGCCCAGCGTAATCTTGGCTATTTTATCGCCTACGAGAATTTGTTCTCCACCTGGGTTGGAGCAAACAAGGACGATTATGAAGGCAAGAAAAAAATTACTTTTGATGTTTCTAATGTCCGGCAGGCACTATCTGCCTTCGACCGCCTTATTGGAAAATCCCACAAAAAGCTTTTCAAGGATATATTCAAAACTCTTCAGACCGGTCTGTCTAAACTTGGTGAGAGCGCAACTGCGCAGACGAAAGCCATAAATAAACTCCTGAAGCTAATAGAGAAAATTCCCATGGACGGCAAGCAGGATTATGATGTACTGGGCTTTATATATGAGTATCTCATCAGCATGTTTGCCGCCAATGCCGGGAAGAAGGCGGGCGAGTTCTATACTCCCCATGAAGTATCCCTTCTCATGTCGGAGATTGTGGCATGGCATTTATCCGGCAGAAGGGAAATTTGTATCTATGATCCTACATCAGGATCGGGATCGCTGCTTATAAATATTGGCAGTTCCGTAACGAAGTTCATGGACAGCAATAAGGTGCAGTATTATGCACAGGAACTTAAGGAAAACACATACAATCTTACGCGCATGAATCTGGTCATGCGGGGTATCGAGCCACGCAATATCAACGTGCGCAATGCCGATACTCTGGAGGATGACTGGCCGTTCTTTGAGGATGATGACCCAGACAAATATACTCTGGTACGGGTAGATGCCGTGGTGTCCAATCCCCCTTACTCCCAAAAGTGGGACAACAAGGATAAAAAGCTCAATCCTCGTTTTATTGGTTATGGTGTTGCACCCAAAGGCAAGGCAGACTTTGCCTTTTTGCTTCATGACCTTTACCATCTGGAAGAAGACGGCATTATGGCCATCGTCCTCCCCCACGGCGTGCTGACTCGAGGAAATGAGGAAGGGGAAATCCGCCGCAATCTCATCGAGAAAAATAACATTGATGCCATCATCGGTCTGCCAGCCAACATTTTCTTCGGCACAAGCATCGCCACCATTATTATGGTGCTGAAACGCAAGCGCAAGGAAACGGATGTCCTCATCATTGATGCTTCCAAGGGCTTTGAAAAAGCCGACAAAAATAATCGACTGCGGGCATCGGACATCAAACGCATTGTTGATACCGTAAAAGACAGAGCCGAGATTCCTCGTTTCTCCCGTCGTGTTTCCAAGGAGGAAATCAAGGGCAACGACTACAATCTGAATATTCCCCGCTATGTGTCTTCGGCAGAGCCGACAGAGCAGTGGGATGTACATTCCATCATGTTCGGTGGCGTCCCTAAAAGCGAACTCGATATCCTCGACGATTATTGGCAGGCTCTGCCGGGGCTTAGGGAATCCATCTTCCGCGATATTTCCGAACAGTATGCCGAACCCGTAAGCGAGAATATCGGAGTGCAGACATTGTCGCATGAAGCTGTGCAACATTACAAAGCAGATTATAAAGATAAATTCTTTGGATTTCAGGATAGCCTTAAAACTGACCTGATTGAAAATGGTCGGCGCATTGAACTCGCACATGAAGAAGGTAAAATCTGCGATGACATTTTCGGACGGCTGGCAGGGGTAAAAGCCATCGATCGGTACAGAGTTTATCAGATTTTAAGCGATGCTTGGCAGATGATACATACTGACCTTGAAATGATACAGACAGAAGGATTCTCAACTGTCATGCTGGTTGACCCCAACATGGTGCTGAAGCAAAACAATGAAGGGGAAAAGGTGGAGGTACAAAAAGGCTGGCGTGGCCATATTCTCCCCTTTGATTTGGTGCAGAGAGAACTTTTGCCGGAGGATTTGGCAGCACTCAGCGCCAAGGAAACGGAACTTGCTGATGTGGCGGCGATTTACGATGAAGTTCTCGAAAACATGAGCGAAGAGGAAAAAGGAGGTGCTATCCTGAATGATGCCAACACAGCCTTTGTAGCGAAGGAAGTCAAGACTGTGGTGGATGAAATCCTCTCGGAGGTAGAAACAGAAGAAACCCGCGCTCTCGTAGAGTATCTCACCCTCAGCAAAAAGAAGGACAAGCTCGCCTACATCGAAGAAAAGACAGCCGTCAACTGGGAAGCCATGACGAAGGCTGCAAGCGGCATTTACAACAAGCGTGAAGTCTTGAACCGTATCGACTCCATCAAGTTGGCCTATGAATTCCCGGAGGACAGCTTTGAATACAAGATGCTTCGTGTGCAAAAGGCCATAGATATGGAATCCAGTCTTAAGACTGAGATTCGCGCCATGAAGAACGAATTGCACCTGAAGACCAAGGAAACCATAGAAAATCTTGATGATGATGATGCCAAGATGCTGCTCGAAAAAAAGTGGATTATTCCCTTGGTGACGGATATCCTCTCCATGCCGGACATCATTGTAGGGGAACTTATCGAGAAGATGAACGCCATTATCGAAAAATACAAGGTGACATTTGCTGAGGTGGAAGAACGGCGCACATCTTCCGAGAAAACCATCGCCGATATGACCAAGGGACTGCGGGGCAGTGAGTTCGATATGGCGGGATTGAAAGAATTTCAGCGGCTTTTGGAGGAATGACAATGGAAAAGAAAAAAGTCCCTGAGATTCGGTTGGAGGGATTTGAGGGAGAGTGGGAAAGTTGTGAGCTGAAAGAGATTGCAACATTTTCAAAAGGAAAGGGATATTCAAAGGCAGACTTAGTCCCGGCAGGTAATCCAATCATTCTCTATGGACGTATGTATACAAATCATGAAATTATTATTTCTGATGTCGATACATTTGCTGTGCCTAAGAAAAATTCGGTATGTAGCCGTGGTGGGGAAGTTATTGTTCCCGCTTCTGGCGAATCGGCAGAAGATATATCGGTAGCATCGGTTGTAAAAAATCCAGATATCTTATTAGGAGGAGATTTGAACATCATATCTCCTAATAAAAATATCGATCCTGCTTTTTTAGCATTGGTTATATCCTATGGGAACGCTCACGATGATATGGCAAAAATGGCACATGGTAAAACTGTTGTACATTTACATAATGATGATCTGGAGCAGGTACAGTTTATACATCCACAATATGATGAGCAACTGGCAATTAGCAGTTATATCAGTTCGATAGATACTGTTATAAAATGCCAACAAGAACGCCACACCAAACTCCTCGCCCTAAAAAAATCCCTCCTGCAAAAGATGTTTCCACAGAAGGGAGAGAGCACTCCTCGGATTCGATTTGAGGGGTTTGATGGAGAGTGGGAGAAGAAAAAGTTGGGGGATTTGTACGAATGTAACAACGAGAGAAATGTAAACAAAAATATAGGTTTTGATAAGACAATTTCTGTTGCAACTATGAATTATAAAGAAGATGGAAATGGAGCGGCTTTAGATTCACTTGCTACATACAAAATATTACGATTAGGTGATATAGCCTTTGAGGGACATACAAATAAAGAATTTTTATATGGTAGGTTTGTCCTCAATGACATAGGGGATGGTATTATGTCCCCCCGTTTTAGTGCATTGCGCCCTAAAAAAATATTTCCAATTTCCTTCTGGAAATATTACATACATCATGAACCCATTATGAGAAAAATTTTAGTAAATTCTACTAAAACAGGTACGATGATGAACGAGCTTGATATAGATGATTTTTTAGAACAGGTAATTTATGTACCGGGAGATGACGAACAAAAAACCATCGGAGAATATTTCGATAACCTCGATATTCTCATCGACACCCAAGAGAAAAAAATCACGAAACTGCAGCAAATGAAAACGGCTTTGCTACAGAAAATGTTTGTTTAAGGAGGCGGCAATATGACCTTTCGCACGGAAAAGGAATTCGAGGATGCCGTTATCAACCTCCTCATTGACCGAGGCTGGAAACAGGGAATCATCGAATATCCAACGGAGGAGGAACTTATCAAAAATTGGGCGGATATTCTCTTCCAAAACAACCGCCAGATTGACAGCCTGAACGACTGCCCTTTGACGGACAGCGAGATGCAGCAGCTTATGGAGCAGATATACGCTTTAAGAACTCCGTGGAGGCTCAATGACTTCATCAACGGGAAAAGTGTGTCCATTCGCCGGGACAATCCTGATGACACACTTCACTATGGCAAAGAAGTCAGCCTGAAAATTTATGACCCCAATGAAATCGCCAACGGGGAGAGTAGCTATAAAATCGCCCGCCAGCCGAAATTCAAGACCGCGCCTGTCCTAAATGACCGCCGTGGCGACCTTATGCTGTTAATTAACGGTATGCCCGTTATCCATATCGAACTCAAGCGGAGCGATGTCCCCGTAAGCCAAGCTTATAATCAAATCGAGAAATATGCCCATGAGGGGGTGTTCACCGGGCTTTTCTCTCTCGTGCAGGTTTTTGTAGCCATGACACCGGATGAGACTGTCTATTTTGCCAATCCCGGTCCCGATGCACCATTCAACAAGGCATTTTATTTTCATTGGGCGAACGAGGAGAATATAGCCTTCACCAATTGGAAG
Organism: Selenomonas ruminantium subsp. ruminantium ATCC 12561; assembly: GCF_000424065.1. GTDB lineage: Bacteria > Bacillota > Negativicutes > Selenomonadales > Selenomonadaceae > Selenomonas_A > Selenomonas_A ruminantium. Next base: position 54,783 of record NZ_AUJE01000003.1, on the reverse strand, counting down.
GATGTGGTCTCAAGACTCCTAAACATTCCCATGGCGCATACGCTCATCGGTTTTTACACCATAGCCGATGAAAAAGACAATACCCTAAAGGTTATGCGCAGCTACCAATATTACGCCGCCGACAAAATTGCAGAGAAGGTAAAACACAAGGACTGGCGCGACCTGAATCCCTTGGGAGGATATGTTTGGCATACTACCGGCTCAGGCAAGACTCTCACCAGCTTCAAGGCGGCGCAGCTCATTGACAGTTTCCATGATGCCGACAAGGTAATTTTTTTGGTGGACAGACGCGCCCTCGGCAAACAGGCTCTTGATGATTACAATGATTTTTCCGGCAACCGCACGGTTGTTCACGGCACGGAGGACGGTACTGTCCTGATGGCCAAGCTGAAGAGCAACAGTCGGGATGACTCGCTCATTGTGACATCCATACAAAAACTCAGTAACATCACCAAGGACAACGAGAATATCAAAACAGCTGACCTTAATAAAATCGTCGCCAAAAAAATCGTCATTATCATCGATGAAGCCCATCGCTCCACATTTGGCGAAATGCTCACAAACATCAAGGACACGTTTAAGTATGCCATTATTTTTGGTTTTACCGGCACGCCGATTCAGGATGTAAACGAAAAGAAGGGCAATACCACCACCACAATTTTCGGCGATGAAATCCATCGCTATACTCTTGCCGATGGGATTCGGGACAAAAATGTACTGGGATTTGACCCATATATGGTCATGACCTACCGTGATTCTGACTTAAGAAAAGCGGTAGCACTCTACAAAGCAAAGGCAAATACCGTTGAGGAGGCTTTGGCGGACAAACGCAAAGCGAAAGTATATTATCGCTACATGAACAGAAATGAAGTGCCTATGCTGGGATTTCAAAGGGGCACACGCTACATAAAAGGTATTGAGGAACTTGTGCCAAACGCTCAATACACGAGACGTGAACACAAGGGAGCAGTTCTCGAGGATATCGCCAGGAACTGGGAGGTTTTAAGTCAGGCAGGGAAGTTTCACGCCATCTTTGCTACCAGCAATATCCCAGAGGCGGTAGAATATTATCGTATGGCAAAGGAAATGCTCCCCGGACTTAATATAACGGCGGTTTTCGATCCCAATATTGACAACGAAGGTGGCGGAACTCTGGACAAAGAGGATGGTATTGTAGAAATTTTAGATGACTACAGGAAAATGTTCGATGTAGAGTTTTCCATCCCTTCTTACGATAAATTCCGTGAAGATGTGCAACTTCGTCTAGCACATAAGAAACCATATAATCATATCGAGCGAAAAGACCAGATTGACATTTTGATTGTAGTCAATCAAATGCTTACCGGCTATGATTCTAAATGGATTAATACGCTTTACATGGATAAGGTGATGGACTACGAAAACCTGATACAGGCATTTTCAAGAACCAATCGCTTATTCGGCCCGGACAAGCCATTCGGCACGATTCGCTATTACCGCAAACCGCATCTTATGGAGCGCAATATTAAAGAAGCCGTAGAAGCCTATTCCGGGAATATTCCCAAGGGACTGTTTGTTGATAAATTGCCGGACAATCTGGAAAACATGAATCGCATCTTTGCGGATATTCTGGAATTGTTTGAGGCTGCAGGTGTTCAGAATTTTGGTGAGTTGCCGCAGGAGAAGTCCGACTGCAAAAAATTCGCTAAATGGTTCGCAGAATTCAACACCTATTTGGAGGCGGCCTCCATCCAAGGATTCCACTGGGATCAGCATGAATATGTTTTTGACGAATTAAAGGATGAGCGGACAATAGTACTTGCCTTTACCCATGAGGAGTATCTGACCCTTGCCAGACGATACAAGGAACTCGTAAGTGGCGGCGGTGGCGGAAGACAGGACGATGTCCCCTTCGATATCGATACGCATTTGACGGAAATCAATACAGATGCCATTGATACCGACTATATGAATACACGCTTCAAGAAATACTTGCATATTGTGATGGATGATGGTGCTGACGCCGAGCAAAAGGAAAAGATGCTGAAAATCCTGCATAAATCCTTTGCCATGCTGGGGCGTGACGATCAGGAATATGCCAAATTATTCCTTCAAGATATACAGGACGGAAAAGTGAAAGTAACGGAGGACAAGACTTTTCGTGACTACATCAGTTTATATAAGGAAGCTGAGGAAAGCAATCGTATAAAACGAGTTGTGCATAGGCTTGGCTGTAATGAAGAGCAGCTCCGCGACCTCCTGCATCGCAAAGTCACCGAAACAACAATTGATGACTTCGGAAGGTTCGAGGATTTGGTAAAATCTGTTGATTTGGGCAAGGCAAGACGGTTTTTTACCAGAGTTGAAAGAACTGAACTCAAAGAAGTAGATTTGAGAATGCACATCGATGAATATTTACGTATGTTCCTTTTGAACGAAGGTTATGACAGGTATAATGAAGTGCATGAGGACTTTGCACCTTATGGTAGCGAAAAGAATTCTACAGAAGGTGAAGGATCAGTTTCGGGCAACGATAGTGACTCGAATCCACCTGACGATATAAATGACAAAAAGAAAACCACAAAAGTCAAAGCCAAAAAATTGGCTAAATGGTGTGAAGAAAGTCCTGCCCTGTCTGCACTTATGAAATCGGGGGCATATGCTTGCATCGAAGGTCGAGTTTGTCCATTTGATAAGAAATATGCCAAGAAAGACCCAGACGGAAATTGGCGTCTTACCGATTATGCAAAGGATGAAGAAAACGAAGATAAATGCTTCTTGCAGTTCTATGAGGATGATGAGGGGAAACTTCATTATATAAAATTGCCGGCTGATCAGGCAGATAAAACATTTCATTATGTTGACGAAATTAATGACGATATTCTGAAACATTATAGCTTGGTAAGCGAGATAAGCGAAAGAATGCTTGATGAAATTTATCGCTTGGATTTTGGTCCTTCGCTTAGAGAATTGATGAGTCGCAGAATTTGCAGTTGCAGCACAGAGCTTCTGCGAAGTACTACAGGTCTCGACAATCGGACGATATCTAATATGCAAAAGGGGAGCAATCTTAATACTTTGAATGTGGTTTCTGCGTGTTTGGGCATCCATGTTCCCTTTCCCGTCAGTTCGGAACTCTTAGACCGGGCGAACATATCCATAAATCCGACAAAATCACAGGATAACAATATTTATAATCAGCTACTAACGATTCGATGGGCATCGGATTATGATGATATTGTAACAGACCTCGAGGCAGACGGTAAGGAAAGTCTTATAAAAAATCCGCATAAGAAGAAAAAACAGCAGGCAAAACAGAAAACTACATAACTATCATAGGTAACGACCGAAGATATTTAGTACAAATATCTTCGGTCTATTTTTTTGTGCTTTTTTAAGGAGGTAGCGTCGTGAAAATATTTTATTGAACTTTCTTCAAGGGAAAATTGTCGTATCACCGAGATGAAACAGATTTGATGCGCTAAGAACCCTTGATACATATGGGGGCAGTCCTTGAACAGAGTTCAAGGAGTAGAAATTCTTAGTGTGATATCATCGTCTCAGATGATTTGAGTACACCGTCTGTCGGGGGTACTTAGGAACAAAATATTATCGAGCCTGATTACGTATAACGGCACGAGGATACACATATCGAAAACCAATGTTGCTATGGCAACAGCGAGTATCGGTATGGGGTAGCCTTTATCGCTGTGCGTAATTTGGCATCACGGGGAGGCTACATATAACAGGGTAGCCTCCCTTTTGTATCTCGTGTCACCTGCGGATTCAGGCAGGGAGGACACGAAAATGAAAGTTCTGCTCAATTCGACAATTAACGACTACACCAGTAAAGAGGTTCACGCTCTCCAGAAACGCGGATTTAGATTTGTTTTTTGCGCTAACCTGGAAGCTTATGTACCCAAGGCAATCCTGATTCACGAAGGCGGCGAAAGCCGTAGCACTAATTTAGAGGAGCTTATTACCCGACGCGAAAATGGCGAGAGGTTTCTCAAGGTAGCAGGAAAGCCTATCTATGTGCCCGTGGATGCAGAAAAATACATGAAGATAATGCGGCCCATCTGGCGTGAAGACCGCCGTGCAAAACGTGAACTGGAATGTTTATATAAAAATAATAGAAAATTATGTCAATCTCAGAACTGCGAGAAGTGCCTACATCAGACATATTTAAAAGAATCATTCAATTTTTTGGATGATAAGGATAGCAGGGAATTGTTGTCCGATGATGATGTGGCAGATACTTTAGCAAAGCAGAAAGCCTATGAGGAGATGTACAAGGCTGTCGGTAAACTTGCCCTCACTGCCCTCAAAATACTGTTGATGAAGGCCAATGGTATGTCAGAAAGGGATATTGCCAAGGAGCTGGGATTTAAGTCCAAGACCAGTGTTCATAAGCGGATGGACAAGGTTTTGCCGCCTTTACGAAAGCACCTCGAAAGTTTTTTATAAAAGCTGGTGACCAAAATCGACGTTCCTGTCCTCTAATTGGTGAAGGGGGGAATGAGAAATGCAAAATCCAAGTCTTCTGGTTATCAGCCTTATAGCCAGAAACGCCGCAAGGAAGATTTTGAGGAGGTACAAATGATGAAGCAAGATGAAATGCAAACGCTGGCAAGCGTAGTGGACAGCATGCACAAACTGGCCGAGGGGCTGGAAACGCTGGCGATTTATCTGTTGCGTGATGCTGGTGATAAGCAGGCAGTATCGGACGCAAAGGCAACAGAAGATGTTAAGCCTGCTCAGCCCAAAGTGATGCTGGAAGAAGTCCGGGCAGTTTTGGCAGAGAAAAGCAGTGCTGGGCACACAGACGAGGTGCGTAAGCTCTTGCAGGATTTTGGTGCTGCAAAACTTTCAGCAGTAGATCCCAAGGATTATGCAGCCCTCAAGGCTAAAGCGGAGGTGCTTTGAGATGGCGGCAAGAGCACATGCAAAATTGTCTCCATCCGGGGCAGAACGGTGGCTTGTCCACTGTACACCGTCAGCAAGTCTTGAAACACAGTTTCCTAACTCTGCTGGGGAGGCGGCAGAAGAAGGCACAGCGGCTCATGCTCTTTGTGAGCACAAGTTAAAGAAGGCACTGAAACGCCGGAGCCGCCGTCCTCATTCGGATTTTGACTCCGATGAGATGGAGGACTGCGCCGATGGTTATGTGGCTTTTGTGGTGGAGCAGATGCAGGAAATTCCCAATGCCATGGTGTGTATTGAGCAAAAACTGGACTTGAGAGAATTTGTGCCAGAGTCCTTTGGTACAGCAGATTGCCTTATTGTAGGTGACGGCATTCTCCACGTCATTGACTTCAAATATGGTCTTGGGGTGCTGGTAGATGCTGAGCAGAATCCACAGATGATGCTTTATGCACTGGGAGCACTGACCATGTTTGGCAGTCTCTACGATGTGTCCAAGGTCAGAATGTCCATCTACCAGCCTCGCCGTGAGAACGTGTCCACTTCTTGGTCTATCTCTGCTGATGAACTTATGACCTGGGCCGAGAAAACGGTAAAGCCCAGAGCACAGATGGCCTTTAAAGGTGAAGGCGAGTTTGCGGCAGGTGCCTGGTGCCAGTTCTGTAGGGCATCTCCCCGTTGCAGGGCAAGAGCCGAAGCCCAGCTGACTGTGGCGCAGGATGAGTTTCGCCTGCCACCACTATTAACAGATGAGGAGATAGCAGACCTGCTGCCTCGACTGCCGGAACTGGTCAAGTGGGCTAATGCGATTTCTGCCTATGCTTTAGAGTCAGCAGTCAACCATGGCAAGAAATGGTCGGGCTACAAACTTGTGGCAGGTCGTTCCGTCAGAAAATATGCTGATGAGGGAAAGGTGGCTGAAGCCGCAAAATCTGCTGGCTTTAAGGACATCTTCGAGCATAAACTCATCACCCTTACCAGTATGGAAAAACTGATGGGAAAGGCAACATTCAACGAGGTCTTAGGCGGTTTGATTATAAAGCCGCAAGGCAAGCCGACACTTGTGCCAGAGAGCGACAAGCGTCCGGCAATAGATGTAGTTTCAGAGTTTACGAATTTGGAGGAAAAAGAAAATGGCTAACAATCTTAAGACAAAAGTAATCACCGGTATCGTTCGTCTCAGCTATGAGCATGTGTGGGAGCCTGCCAGTATCAATGGCGGGGAGCCGAAGTATTCTGCATCGCTCATCATCCCTAAGAGCGACAAGAAGACCATAAAGGCTGTTGAGGAGGCCGTTGAGGCTGCTATCACTGAGGGCATCGGCAAGTTTGGCGGCAAGAAGCCAAACAAAGCTGCACTGAAACTGCCTCTTCGTGATGGGGATACGGAGCGTGAGGATGAGGCATACAAGGATGCCTTCTTCATCAATGCCAATAGCAAAACGGCTCCGCAGATTGTCGACCGTGCCGTGCGTCCTATTCTGGACAGGAACGAGGTTTATAGCGGCTGCTATGTCCGTGCCTCGATTTCTCTGTATGCCTTCAACAGTAACGGCAACAAGGGCGTTGCCTGTGGGCTGAATAATTTGCAGAAGGTTAAGGATGGTGAGCCTTTGGGCGGGCGTACCAGTGCCACGGATGATTTCACCGCTTTGGACGGTGCAGACGATGACTTTCTGTCCTAAAAGTAATTAAGTTTTGCAGGGCGGCGGCTTTAGGGTCGCTGCCTTTTGCATAGGAGGCACAAAATGGTTTTAAGCATAGATATTGAAACATTCAGCAGCGTGGATTTATCAAAATCCGGGGTGTATAAATACGCCGCAAGCCCGGATTTTGAAATCCTGCTCTTTGGCTATTCGGTGGATGGCGGTGCTGTTCATGTGGTGGACTTCACCCATGGAGAGGAATTACCGCAGGAAATCCTGTCGGCTCTACTGGATGATGAAACATCCAAATGGGCATTTAACTGTACCTTTGAGCGTACCTGTATTGCCAGGTTCCTGCAGGATAAGGGCTTGCTGGCAGAGGGGAAGTTTCTAGACCCGGCATCGTGGTATTGTTCTATGGTGTGGTCTGCCTATATGGGACTGCCGCTGTCGCTGAAGTCAGTAGGTGCGGTGCTGGGCTTGGAGCAGCAGAAAATGGCAGAAGGACAAGACCTTATCCGCTACTTTTGTTGTCCCTGCAAGCCGACCAAGACCAATGGTGGCCGCAAACGTAACTTGCCCGCCGATGCCCCGGATAAGTGGGAGCTGTTCAAAAAATATAATCAGCGTGATGTGGAAGTGGAACTTGCCATCAAGGAACGGCTGGCCAAGTTTCCTGTGCCAGACTCAGTTTGGCGGGAATACCATCAGGATCAGGAAATCAATGACTGTGGCATTCTGGTAGATATGTCTTTGGTGCGAAATGCCATAGCTATCAGTCAGAAGTGTACGGAGGAGAATCTTAAACGTGCACAGGCCATCACAGGATTGGAAAATCCAAACTCTCCAATCCAGCTCAAGGAATGGTTGGCAAGTAACGGCATATCCGTGGATTCACTGGCAAAATCAGAGGTGGAACGCCTGCTTAAGGAGACTACGGGGCAGGTACATGAACTGCTTGCCTTGCGGCAGCAACTCTCTAAATCCAGCGTCAAGAAATACACCGCCATGGTCAATGTGGCTGGAGCAGATGACAGGGCACGTGGCCTTTTCCAATTTTACGGAGCCAATCGCAGTGGCAGGTTCGCAGGGCGGCTGGTGCAATTACAAAATCTTGCTCGGAACAGTATGCTAGATTTGGATGAAGCCCGTCAGCTGGTAAGGCGGGGAAACTATGATGCCCTGCATCTTCTGTATGATTCCGTGCCGGATGTGCTCTCCCAGCTTATCCGCACAGCCTTTGTGCCGAAACCTGGTTATAAATTCATAGTGGCCGATTTTTCAGCTATCGAGTGTCGTGTTCTGGCATGGTTGGCAGGTGAACAGTGGGTGTTGGATGTCTTTGCCAATAACGGTGACATTTACTGCGCCTGTGCCGAAAAGATGTTTCATGTGCCAGTGGTAAAGCATGGCCAGAACGGTGAACTTCGACAAAAGGGAAAGCAGGCAACTTTGTCCTGTGGCTATGGCGGCTCCGTCGGTGCCTTAAAGGCTATGGGAGCATTGGAGGCTGGCATGAAGGAAGATGAACTTCAGCCATCGGTTGACGCATGGCGGGAGGCCAATCCTAATATCGTGAAGTTTTGGTGGGATGTGGACAGGGCCGCCAAGGAGGCTGTGAAGAAGAAAACCACTACGGAAACTCATGGCATACAGTTTGTCTGCCGGAGTGGCATGCTGTTCATTGAACTGCCGAGCGGCAGGCATTTATCCTATGTGCAGCCACGGATAGGTGAGAATCGGTTCGGTAGCGATTCCGTCACTTACATGGGCATTGGTGCTGCCAAGAAGTGGGAACGCATCGAGACTTTCGCAGGCAAACTGGTGGAGAATATCACCCAAGCGGTGGCCAGAGATGTGCTCTGCTATGCCATGCAGACTCTTGGTGATGCGCGAATCGTCATGCACGTCCATGATGAACTGATTATTGAGGCAGAGCAGGGGTTCTCCTTGGAGGAAGTCTGCGATAAAATGGGGCGCACACCGCCATGGGCACCGGGGCTGATTCTTCGAGCAGATGGCTATGAGTGCCGGTATTACAAAAAAGACTGATTTATGCAGGGGCAGAAAAATCTGCTCCTTTTTTTATTTTTGGGTGACCAAGGTGGCCTATTTTGTCCTCTTACCTATGAAGGGGTTGATTTTTTCGCCTCTATATGTAGGAGTTAACAATTCTATCGCCCATAGGGCAGGAGGACAACATTATGATTCAGGTTTTCGAGAACAAAGAGTTCGGCAAGGTGCGTACCATGGAGGTCAACGGTGAGCCGTTTTTCGTGGGCAAGGATGTGGCAGAAATCCTCGGATACGCTGATACCAACAAAGCAATCGCCATGCATGTGGATGAGGAAGATAAACTCAACGACAAAACGGCGTTGAGTTTGGGACAGCGTGGTGGTTGGCTTATCAACGAGTCTGGTCTTTATAGCCTCATCCTTACCAGCAAACTGCCGAAAGCAAAGGCGTTTAAACGTTGGGTAACCTCCGAGGTGCTGCCGTCTATCCGCAAGCATGGTCTTTATGCAGTGGATGAGATTCTGGCAAATCCGGATATTGTCATCAAGGCTTTACAGGAACTCAAGTCCGAGCGTGAAAAGCGCAGGTCGCTGGAAGGAACGGTGGCCGTGCAGAATCAGCAGATTGCCGAAATGCAGCCGAAGGTCAGCTATTACGACCTTATCCTGCAGTGCCCGGATTTGATGTCCATTACCACCATTGCCAAGGATTATGGCTGGTCGGCAAAACGGCTCAATGCCTATCTGCATGAACAAGGAATTCAGTTCAAACAGAGCGGCATCTGGCTTTTGTACCAGCAATATGCAGAGCAGGGGTACACCAGCACCAAGACCCATAACTATGCTGGCGAAGATGGCACTCAGCATGCCAAACCGCATACTTACTGGACTCAGAAAGGCAGGCTGTTCCTTTACGATTTTCTGAAGGCACGTGGCATCCTGCCGCTTATCGAAAGGGAGGATTGATGTATGTGTATTGAGAGATTTAATTCTGAGGGCTATGCAGATACTACGGCTCAATCTGCCCTGGCGAAGGTCGAGGCGGCTGAACGCCGTAATGCCTGGCCAGTAGTGTATGTCTGCTCTGCCTATCGCGGCAATGAGCGGGTGAATGTACTGAGAGCCAGAAATTACTGTCGGTTCGTGGTGAGTAAGAAGCGTGTGCCGATAGCCCCGCACTTGCTCTTTCCGCAGTTTGTCACTGAGGCAACAGAGCGGGGGCTGGCCATGAAGATGGACTGCCTGCTCCTGCGCAGATGTGATGAAGTCTGGGCCTTTGGCGAGATTACCGAGGGTATGACCATGGAAATCGAGATGGCAGCAGATGAGGGCAAGCGGGTGCGGTATTTCACCCGTGATTTGAAGGAGGTAACAAGAGTATGAGGTTTACGTTACATACGGCTGACTGCCGTGGCAATGAGAAGAATGTGTGCTATCCGCATGAATGCCGGATTAGCAGTGAGGCTGAGTTCATGGCGGCAGTGGCGGTTGACCATGTTTGTGCTGCATTCCAAGGATGTAGGCGTAGCGTGGGAAATTTCCAGAGTGCGGATGTGCTAGTGATGGATTGCGATAATGACCATTCAGATGTTTCTGCTGAGTGGGTAATGCCGGAAAAGCTGGCAGATATGTTGCCGGATGTGAGTTATGTACTGGCTACCAGCCGGCATGATGGGGAAGTAAAGGACGGCAAGTCACCACGCCCCAGGTTCCATGTGTATTTTCCTCATGAACCTATAGAGGAGGCAGGGGAATATGCCGGGCTGAAACGTGCCATTCAGGCAAGGTTTCCCTTTTTTGATGGCAACGCTCTTGATGCGGCGCGGTTCATTTATGGACATCCCTGTGAGAAGGTAGTCTGGCACGAAGGGGAACAGTCCATTGAACAGGTGGTGCTGGCCTGTCAGACAACGGAAAGTATACCGCAGGGACAACGCAACAGTACTATGTCACATTTTGCAGGCAAGCTGGTGAAGCGTTATGGGGCAACGGAACGGGCTCATGAGATTTTTCTTGAGAAAGCCGCCAAGTGTGAGCCGCCTCTGTCCGATGAGGAACTGGACAAAATTTGGCATAGTGCAGAGGGCTTTGCCAAAAGGGTACAGGGGCAGCCTGATTATGTGCCGCCAGAGGAGTATGAGTTCCAACATATATCTTTGAAACCTGCAGATTACAGCGATATTGGACAGGCCAAGGTACTGGCCAGGGAATACCGAGATGAACTCAAGTACACGCCCGCCACAGATTATCTTCGCTATGACGGCGTTACCTGGAATGAATCAAGGGCACAGGCCATTGGTGCCATGGAGGAATTCCTGGATTTGCAACTGGCTGATGCTCAGGATGAAGTTAAGGCGGCAGTCAAGGAACTTACAGACTTGGGCGTGGCACAGGAAAAACTGGCCAAGGGCGGCAGGACGCTGGAAAAGGAAATCACGGAAGCGCAGATGAAGGCATACGCTCGTTATCAGTCGGCTATTAGTTACCTTGCCTTTGTACAGAAACGCCGGGACATGAAGTATGTACTGTCTGCCCTGCAGGCGGCAAAACCTATGCTGGAAATCAAGGTGGATGACCTTGACCATGACGCTTTTCTGCTGAATACACCGAATGGAGCATACGACCTGCGGCTGGGGCTGTCTGGCAGAAAGGAACATTCGCCTTCTGACTATGCTACCAAGGTTACTTTTGTCGCACCGGGGGAGCAGGGGGCGAAGATTTGGCAGGATGCCATGGGAACATTCTTCTGCGGTGACATCGAACTTATGGATTACGTGCAGCAGATTGTTGGACTGGCAGCAGTGGGCAAGGTGTATGTGGAGTCTCTCATCATTGCCTATGGTGATGGTCGCAATGGCAAGTCAACCTTTTGGAACACTATCGCCAGAGTGCTAGGGACGTACAGTGGCAATATCTCAGCAGACACTTTGACCGTTGGCTGCAAGCGGAATGTGAAACCGGAACTGGCCGAAGCCAAGGGAAAACGTATGCTGATTGCGGCAGAGCTTGACGAGGGTATGCGGCTCAACACATCACTCATCAAGCAGCTTTGTTCCACGGATGCCGTCCAGGCTGAGAAGAAGTACAAAGACCCGTTCCATTTTACGCCGAGCCATACCCTGGTGCTCTACACTAACCATCTGCCGAGGGTAGGTGCCAATGACCCAGGTACTTGGCGGCGATTGCTGGTCATCCCTTTCGATGCTGTTATTGAGGGGAATAGCGACATCAAGAACTATTCTGATTACCTCTTTGATGAGGCTGGGCCAGCGGTGCTTGCCTGGGTCATTGAAGGGGCGCAGAAGGTCATCCAGAGCGGATTTCATTTGGACAGACCTTCTTGTGTAGAAAGTGCCATCGATGCCTATCGCGATAACAATGACTGGCTGGGGCATTTCCTAGAGGAATGCTGCCTGGTGGACAAGACCTATCACGAAAAATCAGGAGCATTGTATAACGCCTATCGGGCTTATGCTGCTAGTACAGGCGAGTATGTGCGTAGTACGACAGACTTCTATTCTGCCTTGGAACTGCGTGGTTTTAAGAAACATAAGACAAGAAAAGGCATAATGGTTGACGGTTTGATGCTGATTGAAGGTCGTGAATTCCTGACCTGAAATATCTGAGTGAGCAGGTCGGAGCAGGTCTTATATAAAACCCCCTTTAGGGCTGTTTTTTACCTAAAAATCCTATATAGAGAGGTTTATGTAATGACTTGCTCCGACCTGCTCATTGGAGCTAAAAATGGCTTAATGACGCGGATGGGAGGACATTATGCGTGAAAGAGATATCGAACGCAAACTCGTGGTGGAAACGGTACGGCGCAGAGGTGTGGCATTGAAGTTTGTCAGCCCAGGTTGCATTGGAGTTCCTGACCGCATCGTGATGCTGCCTGATGGCAAGATGGGCTTTGTGGAACTCAAGGCGCCTGGGAAAAAGCCCAGACCGATACAGGTACGCCGTATACAGCAGATGAGAAAAATGGGTTTTAAGGTATTTGTAATTGATGGCGTAGAGCAGATTGGCTCTGTGCTGGATGCGATTGGAGAGTGAGCAAAATGGAACTTAGCCATGTAGACAAAATGATGGCTGGCATTAAGCCCGGTGACAAGATTGATTTCAACAGCTACGGAGCCTGCGATAGCGCAATCAGACTGGGCAGGAGCAGCAGTTCTGCTATTCCTGCCATTGGCACGGTGTTGAAGGTTTATCCCCGTTATGTGCTGGTAAAACTGAAGGTTGCCAGGGAAGGTGTCTATTGGGGCAGCATCAAGACGGTGAACGGCATCGGCTGGCCGCTTTACAAGAAGGAGATGGCATGATGGACTATTCACCGCATCAGTATCAGGACTTTGCCACTGACTTCATTGTGAAGAATCCGGTCGCAGCCATTTTTCTTGACTGCGGTCTTGGCAAGACGGTAATCACCCTGACCGCGATTGAAGAACTCTTGCATGATAGTTTTGAGGTCAGCAGGGTGCTGATTATTGCCCCTCTCCGTGTAGCACGGGACACATGGCCTGCAGAGATACAGAAGTGGAGTCACCTTTCCAATCTGACCTATGCCGTGGCTGTGGGCAGTACCGCCAAGCGGATAGCTGCCCTTCAGCAGAGAGCCGAGGTCACCATCATCAACAGAGAAAATGTGGACTGGCTGGTGAGCCACAACACCTTTGACTTTGACATGGTGGTCATTGACGAGCTGAGTTCCTTCAAGTCTAGACAGGCCAGGAGGTTCAAGGCTCTTATGCGGGTACGTCCTCTGGTGAAAAGAATTGTGGGGTTGACGGGGACACCAAGTTCTAATGGACTTATGGACTTGTGGGCTGAGTTCCGCCTGCTGGACATGGGCAAGCGGCTGGGCAGGTTCATCGGTCACTACCGCGATGAGTTTTTCCTTCCGGACAGGCGCAATCAGCAGATAGTCTTTTCTTACAAGCCCAAGGCTGGGGCAGAGGAAGAAATCTATCGGCGGATAAGCGATGTGACCATCTCCATGAAGTCGGCAGATTATCTCAAGCTGCCACCGCTGGTGGTGAGCACCAAGACTGTAGCCATGACGGCAAAGGAGCGCCGCGCCTACGACAGTCTTAAAAAGGACTTGGTGGTGTCCGTGGGCGACACCGAGATTGATGCCGTAAGTGCAGCGGCTCTGTCCAATAAGCTCCTGCAGATGGCTGGCGGTGCTGTCTATGATGGCGATGGCACGGCTCATGTCATCCATGCCCAAAAACTGGATGTCTTGGAGGACTTGGTGGAAAGTGCCAACGGCAGACCGGTGCTGGTGGCATATTGGTTCAAGCATGAAGCCGAGCGCATTAAGGAGAGACTGAAGGTCAGGGAGATAAAGACCAGTCAGGACATTGCCGACTGGAACGTAGGAAAGATTCCTGTGGCACTTATCCATCCAGCATCAGCAGGTCACGGACTGAACCTGCAGAAAGGCGGCTCTATTCTCATTTGGTTCAGTTTGACATGGAGTTTGGAACTCTATCAGCAGACCAATGCCCGGCTCTATCGTCAAGGGCAGAAAGACACCGTCAGCATCATCCACATCATCACCGAGGGCACGATTGATGAAGATGTCATGAAGGCTTTGGAGCGGAAGGACAAGACGCAGACCGCCTTGATTGATGCAGTAAAAGCTAACCTGGGAGGGAATCAGAAATGACAGCAAAGGAATATCTGAAGCAGGCATACTGGGCTGACCAGCGGATAAACAGCAAACTGAATCAGCTGGCATCACTGAAAGACATGGCTACCAAAGCCACATCAACCTTGGGAACGGAGCCTGTCAGCGGCACACGGAATGTTCAGCGGATGGCAGACACCATCGATAACATCATTGCCTTGGAGAACGAAATCAACGATGACATTGACCATCTGGTAGATTTGAAGCGAGGTGTCATGAAGACACTCAGCAAGGTGCAGGACACTAACTGCCTGATGCTGTTGGAACTCCGGTATCTCAGCTTCAAGTCTTGGGAGGAGATTGCGGCAGAGATGCATTACGGCTCCCGCTGGGTACACATCCTGCATTCTAAGGGACTCGCCGCTGTAGAAAAAATCTTGGGAAAAAATAAAGAGTGCACAAAAATTCACTAGAATTCCTACCTCAAAGTGCTAAAATGGTAACATGAAATAAAAAGATGAAGACCTCCAAAGGGAGCAATCCCTGAGGAGGTTTTTTAGTGCCCGGAATCGAGGTGAACCAGAGTGCCAAGAAAACCAAAGCGACCCTGTCGGTATGGTGGCTGCCCAAAGCTGACAGACCACAAAAGCGGTTACTGCGAAGACCATCGCAAGATGATGGAACGGCACTACGAGCACTTCGCCCGTGGCTACGACCACCACAAGCGGTACGATGAGAACTGGCGTAAGGTTCGAAACCGCTACATCAGCAGCCATCCGCTCTGTGAACAGTGTCAGAGTCAGGGCAAATTCACTGCGGCCAAGCTGGTGCATCACATCAAACCGCTGGCAGATGGCGGCACTCATGACGAGAGCAACCTGCAAAGCCTGTGCATCAGCTGTCATGAGAAGGTTCACCAAAGAAAAAAGCCGTCCTAATGGACAGCTTATAGATTGAGCAATTCTGCATGGGTTCCTGTTTCAGCCAAGGTTAGGGTGAGGACATCGTCTTCGATGAGGTAAATCAGAAGCCAGTCTGGCTGAATGTGGCACTCACGGAATCCAGCCCAATTGCCATGAAGTTCGTGGTCACGGTATTTGGCATCCAGTTTGTGCCCCTGCCGCAGTTCCTCGACAACATCATCAAGCAGCTGAAGATTCAAGCCACGTTTCTTGGCTCGTTTGTAACTTTTCTTGTAGGCATTGGTAAATTTTACATGATAGGTCATTCTTCTAGTGCCCTCTTTAAGTCATCCATGCTGTCATAGCTGGGAACATTGGGGTCGCGAGAAATGCGCCGAGCATCTTCCATTGCTGCCAGAGTGCTTTGCTTGTAGTGTGGCATCTCAATGGAAAAAGGAATGCCACCGCGAAGGACGCACTGATGCAGAAACATATTCACGGCGCCGGACATATCTAAGCCAAGCCCTGCGAACAGCGCACCGGCTTGCTCTTTGATGTCACGGTCAATTCTTATTTGAGTTGGTACAGTTGCCATGATTAACACCACCTTTGCTTTGATTATAATCCATTCGGTTTACGATGTAAAGCAAATTGTTGTAAGGATAGGGACAGGGGCGGTCGAAATCTTAAAAAGCCCGCGAAGCCCCGTCCGGCGTGGGGGCACACGCGAAAAAATCATTTTTCAAACAGGGGAATAGGGCAGGGCGGTGGCAAAGTCCGCTGACTGCCGATTGTACGGGGTTCACGGCAATGTCGAAAGGTCGCATAGTCCTTTGAAAAACGCCGATTTTGTTTGAAAAACGTTTGAAAAAATCAAGAAATCAAACGAGGGAAGGGAGAGATGAGAATGGCCAAAGACGGAACAAATCGCGGCGGTGCCAGAGCAGGTGCTGGGCGTAAGAAGAAAGCCCTCGCCGATAAAATCAACGAAGGCAAGACCGCCAAGGTGACGGTGCTGCCAACGGCTAATCTTAAGGGCATGGAAATGCCCGCTCCCAAGGAGTACCTCAAAGCGCCCCAGAAGAACAGGCAGGAAAATTACGCTGTGGAGATTTACGAAAAGACATGGAACTGGCTGAATGAAAAGGGCTGTGCCGAACTGGTCAGCCCGGAGCTTATTGAGCACTACGCTATGACCGTGTCTCGTTGGATTCAATGTCAGGATGCAATTTCAAATTACGGATTCCTTGCCAAGCATCCAACGACTGGGGCGGCTATCGTATCTCCTTATGTGAACATCAGCTTGCAGTACATGAAGCAGGCCAACCAGCTGTGGTATCAGATTTACCAGGTTGTGAAGGAAAACTGCTCGGAGGGTTACAGCGGAGCCAATCCGCAGGATGATGTGATGGAACGGCTGCTCCGTTCACGAAAAGGATAAAGAAAGCGAGAACCATTGGCGGCTCTCGCTTTTGTCGTTCTTATGGAAAACTATCTGCGGATAGTTTTCTGCGGCGCAGGTGTGTTTTCCTGCTTGGCTTGGATAAAATTTTGGGAGGTGTATTACTTGGGAAAAACAACTACAGATATGCAGCTTGTCCCCATCGACAAGCTGGTGCCTTATGTGAATAACGCTCGGACGCATTCGCCGGAGCAGATAACCAAGCTGCGCTCATCGCTACGGGAGTTCGGTTTTGTGAATCCTGTCATTATCGACAGGGATTTCAATGTCATAGCTGGACATGGCAGACTGATGGCAGCCAAGGAAGAGCATATTGCTGAAGTGCCATGTGTGTTTGTGGACTATCTCACCGAGGCACAGAAAAAAGCCTATATCCTTGCCGACAACCGCTATGCCATGGACGCTGACTGGGATGAAGATATGCTCCGTGTCGAGATTGAAGCCCTGCAGGGCATGGATTTTGACCTTGGGCTGACAGGCTTCGACGAAAAGGAACTGGCTGACCTCTTTGCGGATGAAGATGGCGATGCTAAAGAGGACGATTTTGATGTGGATGAGGAACTGGAAAAGCCGTGTATTTCCAAGGCAGGAGATGTGTGGCACTTGGGCAAGCACCGGGTTATCTGCGGTGATTCTACCTTGCCGGAAACCTATCGGCGGCTGCTCGGTGATGAGCAAGTAAATCTGGTATGCACCGACCCACCGTATATGGTCAATCTAGAGAGCACCTCCGGCAAAATCAAAAACGATGACCTCTCCGACAAAGAGGCATACCAATTCCTGACCAAAGCCTTCGGTTGTTTCCATGAAGCCATGGTGAAGGATGCTTCGATATATGTTTTCTACGCTACGGCAAAAGCCCGCATTTTCCATGACGCTTATGAGGATGCGGGCTTTAAAGTTGGGGCAGGACTGGTCTGGAAGAAGAACCGGCTGGTGCTTACGCGCACCGATTGGAAGTACATCCATGAACCAATTATCTGGGGCTGGCGCAAGGATGGCAAGCATACATGGTATGGCGATCAGAAGCAGACCACGGTGTTTGAATTCGACCGCATCAAGAACTCGAAGGAAGATGGCTGCGGTCATCCGTCCAGCAAGCCGGTGCCGCTGGTTGCCTACCTCATCAAGCAATGTACCCAAACCAATGGTCTTGTGCTGGACGGTTTTCTTGGCTCAGCGTCAACGCTTATCGCCTGCGACCAGTTAGGGCGTATCTGCTATGGCGTGGAGCTGGAGCCGAAGTTCGTAGATGTTGCGGTGCAGCGTTATGCCGCTGCCCATGATGGAAATTTTGCAGATGTATATGTGGAACGGGATGGGGCAAAGATTCCCTATGTCGATGTTCCCAAACCGAAGGAGGACTGACTTATGCGTGTATTCTTAAATGCCGGCCATGCGCCTTGTGGATGCCCTGACCCCGGTGCTGTCAACAGCGGCACTGGACTTAGAGAATGTGATGTGGCCAAAAATATCGCCGACCTTGTAGAGAAGCATCTCACCAAGGCCGGCGTTTCTGTATCCGGCAATTTGCAGTCGGATAGCTTGTATGAGGTTGTCTGTGCATCGAACAACATTGATGCAGATGTGTTTGTATCAATCCACTGCAATGCCTTTAACGGTGTAGTCAATGGTACGGAGACTTGGCATTACCATACCAGCAAATATGGCAAACAGCTGGCCGAGTGCATTCAGCGCCAGATTATTGGGGCGCTTGGCACGGCAGATCGTGGCGTAAAGGGTGCAGTACCGGGCAAAAACGGTCTATATGTACTATCTAATACGGATGCCGTATCGGTGCTGGTGGAAACGGCTTTTATCGACAATGCCGAGGATGAGGTTCTGCTCCGTACCAAGCAGGACGAGTTTGCCCGTGCTATCGCTAGGGGTATCACGGATTTTGAGCAGGCGACTTTGAACTGATAAATTGTATACAACACAAATCGCTTGCTATTTCCAGTGCTTAGAGGGAATATGTGACTACCAAAAGATAAGGTTGACACAAAGGAGGTCACGAAAATGGAAGTACGGTACAACGTAAGCGGCGACCGCCGCAAGGAAATGGTGAAGGT
Source organism: Selenomonas ruminantium subsp. ruminantium ATCC 12561 (assembly GCF_000424065.1). Classification (GTDB taxonomy): domain Bacteria; phylum Bacillota; class Negativicutes; order Selenomonadales; family Selenomonadaceae; genus Selenomonas_A; species Selenomonas_A ruminantium. The sequence goes on along the minus strand of NZ_AUJE01000003.1, from coordinate 36,152 downwards.
AGTCAGCGAGGCATTGGAAAGCTGGGAAATCAAGTATCTTGGAGCACCAAGCTTTTCCTACCAGGTGGGGGATTTCGAGATTACGAAGAATGGCACATTGATTTTTGCCGACCGCACGGATACCGAGATGGTTGAGCAGGTCTTGGAATCCTTGGCAAAGGCAGGCTTTGAATGCGAAGCCCATGAGGATTTGCCGAAAGAAAAGCAGCCGACCGAAGAGCAGGAGCCTGTGGCAGACAGCCTTTCCATCAGCCTGCCAAGGGAATCCTTCACGGATGCCGCCTTGGGAAATCTCGACCATCTGCTGGAGAGTAAGGGTAATCTTATCAAGAAGGCATTTGGCATCGAAGAAGTAACCTACACAGCTACTGAAGATCGCATCACCTTCAACTGGCTGACCGGCGAGATTGAGCCGGAGAAGGCAAAGGCAACGCAGGATTTTATCGGCAAGCTCTGCGAGATGGCACGGACGCAGAAGCGTGTCACCGCCAAGGCTAAGGCGGTGGACAACGAAAAATACGCTTTCCGGTGTTTCCTCCTGCGCCTTGGGCTGATTGGCAATGAGTACAAGACCACGAGGAAAATCCTTATGGCTAACCTTTCCGGCAATGCCAGCTTCAAGTCCAGCAAAAAGAAGGAGGCGGCAGAGCATGAGGAAAGCTGACAAGATGGGCTTTCCCAGCAGAGAGGAGGTGGAGCGGCTGCGCTCCATCTACCCTCCGGGGCGCATCGTGATGCTTGTGGAGATGCACGATGAACCGCAGGCTCCGCCGGAAGGCACGGTGGGCGAGATAAGGGGAGTCGATGATGCAGGCCAGATTTTGGTCCGCTGGGACAACGGCTCATCCCTGTCCCTTATCCCCTTGGTCGACAAATTTTACCTGCTGAAACATCGACCAGAAGACAATGGAAAATAATCCAAAATGTGCGCTGTGTATACACAGAATTTATCCGATAATCGCTTGCTATAATTTGCGTTTAGAGCGAATATACACATACCAAAAGAAAACACCCCAACAAGCGGAGGAGGATGCAACCATGTGGAGCAAAGGCGAAATCGAGATTGAAGGGACCAAGGTTCGGTACTGGGTAAAACACTACGAGGAAGGTTCAGAATTCGGGATCGATGGCGGCAGAATTTCCAAGCTGGAATGCCGAGCAAACGGAAAAACAATCCTTCACTACGAGAGGGGATGGAACATGGAACCGGAAACGAAAATTGGTTACCAAGCCTACGCAATCCTGATGGAAAAGTTCAACTAAGACCAACACCAAAGCGGGACAGCCCTTCGGGGCTGTTTCCTATTGAAGTATACACAGAATTTCCAATACTGATTGTATCTTCAATCTAAGTCAACTTGTGCAGAAATAGGTATTCCCGTTTTACACCACATTGCAAAATGTTCACAGAGTCTCTGTTCATAGTTGTTTCCAAAAAGATTATAATCATGTGTACCAATTTTTGATTTTGCTCTACTCACTACAGTTTCGGGTGTAAAAATATGTAAATTCTTGTCTCTATGCTCCTGTCTAAACCGTAAGGTTGCTCTTCGACATATATCATCAGGAATAAGTTTACCGAATACGGTCATAAGAGCACAATCTATCAGATCTAATCCAATCCCGACAAAAAAGTTGCGATCAAACTTGCATATATGAAGCGTATCGCCATCTAAAAATTCATCTAAGCTAGTTTCTCGAATCTCACCATCACAGCAACTACCATCAATCTTGCAGTAGTGTATGACTTTATTTCGTCCAGAGTATATTCCGTAGTGATTGTAGGCAAACCTAGTTGTAAAGATCATGTCTCCTTTTTGGGGTTTTTGCATATACACTACTCCCTTCATCAATCTATACATCTACTATATTTACTAGCTCTCTTAAATCATTGCGCGCTCCTTTTTTGGATAAATTTGCTTCTGCTAAACATTACCATTTTTCATACAAATTCTATTTTAACAAAGTCCAAATTCTTAATGTTATTATAACATAGTTTGGGGTAAATTTTATCGAAAACATTTTAGGAGTCGCTATTACAATGGCTCTTTTGGTTGGAGGTGACCAAATGCGAAAGCTGACCGATTACAAGCCGACACAATTCATGGCAGAAAGTTCCCATTACGATGCTAATTGCGCCGATTACGCCGTGGGCTTCATCGAATGCCTTTGCCACACCAAAGGTACATGGGCAGGAAAACCATTCGAACTTATAGATTGGCAGGAACGAATCATCCGTGACATTTTCGGCATCCTCAAGAAAAACGGCTACCGCCAGTTCAACACCGCCTACGTGGAAATCCCCAAGGAGCAAGGCAAGAGCGAACTTGCGGCGGCTGTAGCACTCCTGCTTTGCTGTGGTGACGGGGAGGAGCGTGCCGAGGTGTACGGCTGTGCGGCTGACCGTCAGCAGGCTGGCATAGTTTTTGACGTGGCAGCTGACATGGTGAGGATGTGTCCTGCCCTTAATAAGCGGGTGAAAATCCTTGCATCGCAAAAGCGGATGGTTTTTCAGCCAACCAACAGCTTCTATCAGGTGCTGTCGGCAGAGGCTTACTCCAAGCATGGCTTCAATATCCATGGTGTGGTATTTGATGAGCTGCATACCCAACCGAACAGAAAGTTATTTGATGTCATGACCAAAGGCTCTGGTGATGCCCGTATGCAACCGCTGTATTTTCTGATTACCACGGCAGGAACGGACACGCAGTCCATCTGCTATGAAACGTATCAGAAGGCGTTGGATATTCTCGAAGGTCGCAAAATTGACCATACCTTCTACCCGGTTATTTATGGAGCCAGAGAGGATGAAGACTGGACAAGCCCGGAGGTCTGGAAGAAAGCCAATCCCTCCCTGGGCATTACCGTTGGCATAGACAAGGTGCAAGCCGCCTGTGATTCAGCCAAGCAGAATCCGGGGGAGGAGAACTCCTTCCGGCAGTTGCGCCTTAACCAATGGGTAAAGCAGTCCATCCGCTGGATGCCGATGCACAAATGGGATGCCTGCGCTTTTCTGGTTTCGGAAGATGAACTGGAAGGACGTGTCTGCTATGGCGGCCTGGACCTTTCCAGTACCACAGACATAACGGCTTTTGTGTTGGTGTTTCCGCCACTGGACGAGAGCGATAAATATGCGGTGCTACCGTACTTTTGGATTCCAGAGGACAATGTGGATTTGCGTGTGCGCCGTGACCATGTTCCCTATGATGTCTGGCAGCGGCAGGGCAAGCTGGAAACTACCGAAGGCAATGTGGTGCATTATGGTTACATTGAAAAATTCATCGAGCGGCTTGGTGAGCGGTTCAATATCCGGGAGATTGCTTTCGACCGCTGGGGAGCGGTGCAGATGGTGCAGAACCTCGAAGGAATGGGTTTCACCGTTGTCCCCTTCGGTCAAGGTTTCGCCAGCATGAGTCCTCCCACCAAGGAATTGATGAAGCTGGTGCTGGAGGAGAAAATCGCTCATGGCGGTCATCCGGTGCTTCGTTGGAACATGGACAACATCTTCATCCGTACCGACCCTGCCGGAAACATCAAGGCAGACAAAGCAAAAAGCACGGAGAAGATTGACGGGGCGATTGCCCTCATCATGGCTCTTGACCGTGCTATTCGTTGCGGAAATGATAGCGGAGAATCAGTATATGACAGCCGTGGTGTGCTGGTTATTTAGACAGTTCTTGTAGATAATGTTCCTCAAAAATAGCTGCTGCCGTTGCACAGAAATCGGCGCAGGGGCGTTCAGCATAATACTCTTTTGTTCGTTTTGATGGTGTAGGCTGGTCATGTTTTTGCTCTAAGCCTAGCAACTCACGGCAGATAATGGAGCCTTGATGCTCTTTGAACTGAAGTGCAAGTTTTTGAACCTGAGTATACAGTGCTTTTTTCTTTTCATCATCTGGTGTGTCGTAACCATCTGCTAAACCTATTAGCAGACATAAAGAAGAGACAGCACCGCATATTTCCCGCAGACGGCTGATTCCACCTCCCATGGGTGATGCCATCCGCAATACGGTTTTAGGGTCAAGTCCTTTTTCCTGCAAATAATCTTCATAGGCCAGCAGTACGGACTGGGAGCAATTGTAGCCGGAATTGAAATTTTCCCTTGCTTTATTTCCGCGAATTGACTGTTCAAAATCCATAGAATTAATCTCCTTGTATACATAAAATAATTCTCATTTATGACTTGCTATTTCTTCGATAGTACGGGAATATACACATACCGAAAGGGAAAACACAGACAACCGAAAGGGAGGAAAACAAAATGACAAAGCAGGAAGTAAACGAAATCATCACCAGCAAGGCAGCCGAGTACGGATTCGAGATTGAAGAAAACTCGATGGGCTGGAACAACAAGCGCACGGGGCAGGATTACATTAACATCCATATTTTCCAGAACAGCAACCTTGAAAAGACCGACTGGGAAAAACGCATCGGCTGCATCGAAATCGAAGCCAACGCAAGCGTAAGCCGGATGGGGGGAAGCCCAACGCCGGAGGAACTCTTGAAGGCCGCAGACGAGATTGCAAGAGGAGCAAAATTCACGGCAGAACTTCAAAGCATGAGGCTTTCCTACGAAAGAACCTTCTAAGCTGAAAGCAAGGCAGGGGCACCGCTCGAAAGGGCGGTGCTTTTGCGTGATGATTAGCCAGTATAGGCATCAGCAGCAGAATTTTTGAAGTTCTGTTTTTCGAGCCATATGCGTTCTTCCTCGGATTCTGGAATGTCAATCCGTTCGATTTTAAAGATTACAGGACGAGTGCCATCATTGCAGCAAGCAATCATCATTCGGTCATCGTTAGTCCATTTGTGCATGATGGAACCGCCTTGGAGGGCAGTGTATACATATCGGCTGATGGCATCCCATGCCTCACCGCAGAATCTGCCGTTCATCAGATTGTAAAAATCATCCTGCTTGGGTGTTCTTTTCAAAATAAATGTGTCTCCGGCTTTGAAGCATGGACATGGACCGGACTTAGGATCTGCAAGATATTTCTCTTGATAATCAGTAAAGACCTTCGTCTCTAAAACCGTTATTTTACATTCATGCTGCATTTTCGTACCTCCATGATGCATAAACTTGAGGGAGCGTGATATTTATGAACCTCTTTACAAAACTTTTCCGCTCACGGGACAAGCCACAAAACTTCTATCACTTCAGCGGCTGGCCGTTCGTCTTTGGCAGGTCAGCCAGTGGTAAAAAGGTCAATGAGTTCACCGCCATGCAGACTACGGCGGTGTATGCCTGCGTCCGCATCTTGGCTGAATCCATAGCCAGCCTGCCGCTGCATGTCTATGAATACAAAGGGCAGGGCAAGGAACGAGTGCCGCAGCATCCGCTGTACTTCCTGCTCCACGATTCGCCAAATCCTGAAATGACTTCTTTTATATTTCGTGAGACGGCCATGATTCACCTGCTTTTGTGGGGAAATTCCTACTCGCAGATAATCCGAGATGGCATGGGACGAGTGATGGGGCTGTATCCGCTGCTACCTAACCGCATGAGTGTTGACCGGGATGAGCATGGTGAGATTGTCTACACCTACACGCCTATGAGCGACAGCAGTCCGAAAGTCAAAGGCGGTCAGTCCATCAAGCTGCGGCGGCAGGATGTCCTGCATATTCCGGGGCTGGGGTTTGATGGTCTTGTCGGCTATTCACCCATAGCCATGGCGCGTAACGCCGTAGGCATGACATTGGCCTGTGAGGAGTACGGCTCGTCCTTCTTCGCCAATGGGGCAAGACCAGGCGGAGTGCTCAAGCATCCCGGCGTTCTCAAAGACCCGTCCAAACTCCGCGAAAGCTGGCAGGCCGTCTACGGTGGCACAGCCAACACGGGCAAGGTTGTGGTCTTGGAGGAGGGGGTGGACTACCAACAAATCTCCATCCCACCGGAGGAGGCGCAGTTCCTTGAAACGAGGAAGTTCCAGATTGACGAGATAGCACGGCTTTACCGAGTACCGCCCCATATGATTGGCGACCTCGAAAAGTCCAGCTTTAACAACATCGAGCAGCAGTCACTGGAATTCGTCAAATACACGCTGAATCCGTGGGTGGTGCGCTGGGAACAATCCTTGCAGAAAGCCCTGCTCAATTCTACTGAGCAGAAAAGCTATTTCATCAAGTTCAATGTGGATGGTTTGCTTCGTGGTGACTATCAAAGCCGTATGGCTGGCTATGCTGTGGGCAGGCAGAACGGTTGGCTGTCAGCCAACGATATCCGTGAGATGGAGAACATGAATCCCATCCCTGAGGAGGAAGGTGGCAATCTCTACTTGATTAACGGCAACCTTTGCAAGCTCCGTGATGCGGGGCTGTTTGGAAATAAAAAAGGCACCGAGAATAAATCGGCGCCTTAAAATTATATGCCCAAAGTCCGATAAAAGCTTTCATCGATGACACGACGATATTCTTTTAACACCGGGCTATAGCCCATGGTGTCATTGAAGAATCGCATTTTATAAGCGGACACAAAAGCAACTTCAGCAGCATGAGGCACGAAGGGGTTACCTTCAGCATGGCTGTAATCATGATGAATGTTCCAATCCATCCAGCCATTTTGGCGGAGACATGCCACAGATTTCCGATCCCAATTATAGCGGAAGTAGGCAGTGAAGTTGCCAATGACCTTATATGGGCCACCTACATAGGTTTCATGCTTGCTCCAGTAATCATCGGAAAATTGAACCCGAATAATATTTATGGCAATTTGATAGTTGGGAGGGTTATAGTTTTGAACAACAACGGATGACCTGTCAGCATAAGTGCCAACGCCCATACCACCATCGACACAGACATAATTGCCATTGTCGAGTGTATCGGGGTACAAACTTCCGGCACTGGCTAACATACATGGGAGTAGCAGAAGCATGGTAAAGAGCCATGCTTTTAGCATTTTTCGCATAGGTATTCTCCTTTCGTATATATAGACGATTTGGAATCGAGGTATAAATTCTAGGCTAATAATAAAATGTCCTGCAAAAATGCAGGAGGAGGCTTTAAAAATGAAACGTAAATTTTGGAACTGGGTGCGTGACTCTGATACAGGGGAACGCACCCTTGTGCTTAACGGGCAAATTGCCGAGGACTCATGGTTTGGCGATGAAGTTACGCCAGCCATCTTCCGAGATGAGCTAATGAAAGGCGAGGGCAATATCACAGTCTGGATTAACAGCCCAGGCGGTGATGTGTTCGCGGCGGCGCAAATCTACAACATGCTTATGGACTACAAAGGCAATGTCACCGTCCGCATTGACGGTCTAGCGGCATCAGCGGCATCCGTGATTGCCATGGCCGGAACCACCGTGGAGATGTCCCCTGTGGGCATGCTGATGATTCACAATCCCAGTACGGCAGTCATTGGCAACACCAAGGAAATGCAGGCGGCAATCCAGATGTTGGACGAGGTGAAGGAATCCATCCTCAATGCCTATGAACTGAAAACGGGGCAGCCCCGTCAACAGTTGTCCGACCTTATGGATGCGGAAAGCTGGATGAACGCCAAGAAGGCCGTGGAGCTAGGCTTTGCAGACAAGATTCTGTTCGCCAACGAGGATGAGGAAAAGCAGTCCGAGGGTGTTGAAGCCATGCTGTTTTCCCAGCGGGCAGTAACAAACTCCCTCATCGATAAAATCAAGGCGCAGTCGCTGAAATTCGTTAAGGCGGCTGTGCCGGACAACCGTGTATCTGCAGACGCTCTCAGGAGCCGTCTTAACTTACTTATTCACTGATTGGAGGAATAATTTATGGCAAATGTTATGGAACTTCGCAAGAAACGGGCACAGCTGTGGGAAGGTGCCAAGGCATTTTTGGACAGCCATCAGGACAAGGACGGCAAGCTTTCTGCCGAAGATGCTGCCGCCTATGACAAAATGGAGGCAGATGTGGTGGCTCTCGGCAAGGACATTGAGCGTCTGGAACGGCAGTCGGCGATTGATGCCGAGCTTGCCCAGCCCACCTCCGAGCCGATTGTCAACAAGCCTGCCGCCAAGGTGCCGGAGAAAACGGGCAGGGCAGCAGCTGAATACCGTAAGGCCATGCTTGCCGCCATCCGCAGCAACTTCCGCAACGTGTCCAATGTCCTGCAGGAAGGTGTAGATACCGATGGCGGTTATTTAGTGCCGGAGGAGTACGACAGCCGCCTGATTGATGTGCTGAACGAGGAGTGCATTATGCGTAACCTCGGTACGAAAATCACCACCAGCGGTGAGCGCAAAATCAACATCGCCGCCACCAAACCTGCCGCATCGTGGATTGAGGAAGGCGGTGCGCTGAGTTTTGGCGATGCAACTTTCGACCAGATTATCATGGACGCTTACAAGCTCCATGTGGCTATCAAGGTTACGGAGGAACTTTTGTACGATAGCGCCTTTAATCTGGAGAGTTACATCATTCAGCAGTTCGGCAAGGCAATTGCCAATGCCGAGGAGGATGCCTTCCTCAATGGTGACGGCAACCATAAGCCCACCGGTCTTTTGACCACGGCGCAGACTGGCGTGACCACCAGCGGTGCATCCATCACTGCAGATGACCTTATTGAACTGGTCTACAAACTCAAGCGTCCTTACCGCAAGAGTGCGGCCTTTATCGTCAACGACCAGACCTTGGCGGCAATCCGCAAACTGAAGGATGCCAACCAGGCGTATATGTGGCAGCCTTCCTACCAGATGGGCGAGCCAGACCGCTTGCTGGGCTATCCGATTCACACCACGCCGTTTATGCCTACGGCAGAAGCTGGCAAAACGGCGCTGGTGTTCGGTGATTACAGCTATTACAACATCGGTGACCGTGGCTCCCGTTCCATTCAGGAACTGCGTGAGCTGTTCGCCGGTAATGGCATGATTGCCTTTGTTATGAAGGAACGTGTGGACGGCAAGTTGGTACTGCCGGAGGCCGTGCAGATGCTGAAAATCAAAGGTGCTGCTGGCAAGGGCTGATAAAGATTTGTTGTTGGGAGGTGTCCTTGAGGCATCTACCTGTTTTTATGGGAGTGATGGCTTATGATTGTTTCCCTGCCCAAAGCAAAAGAATATCTCCGCATCGACACGGATGCCGAAGATGATATTGTCCGCAAACTGCTACGGTCGGCAGAACAGCTGTGCATGGATGTGGCACGGCTCAATGCTGACGAGTTCAAAGCCTGCGGTGCCATTGCTAAAACAGCGGTGCTGTACACTGTGGGCTATCTATACGAACATCGGGACGCTGCTGACCATAAGACACTCACCATAACGCTCCGTTCCCTGCTGATGGGCATTCGCCGGGAGTCGTTTTAGAATGGGCTATACAGTCTAACTAAGGATACGAAGACCAATGATACCTGTAAGGATAAGTAAAACACAAATTCCTTGCCCAATAGTAAATGTTTCATGAAATATAGCTATGCTGATGACGAATGTTCCTATGACACCAATGCCTGTCCATATAGCGTATCCCATTCCTAAAGGAATGGCTTTTAAGGCTTGGGATAAGAGATAGAAGCTGATTGTCATTCCTATGATGGTCAGGATGGAAGGAATTGGACGGCTGAATCCGTCAGACAATTTCAAAGCAATAGTCCAAAAGGTTTCAAAAAAACCGGCAGATATAAGGTACAACCAATACATAAAATACAACTCCTCGAAAATAAAAATGGGTACGTCCAGCATTGTTCCTTCTATATGGCCTAATGGAACAAACGCGAAGACGTACCCGGCGGCACGAATTTCATTTATGTTGTCAATATAGCAAACGGCTAGACAGGTGTCAAGAAAGTTTTATTTGGAGGCTGATATAGGTGTATATAAACTTGAGTGAACTTAAACAGCGTGTGAAAATCCTGCGCCCAAGGGTTGAGGAAGATGAAGTTGGCAACCTTATTGAGCATGGCAGGTCAAAGGTGACTACAGTCTGGGCAAAGGTTCTGCCTTATGCCGCCAAGATTTCAGACGGCTATGCCGAGAAGGTGGATGAGGTAAATTACCGTGTGGTTATCCGTTACCGAGAGGATATAGAAACCACCGACCTCCTGCAATGGCGCGGTAAGACGCTGATTATATCAGCCCCACCGTATCCTCTGGACGGTGGTCGCAAATACCTTGTTATGGAGGCAAAGGAACTGGTGGAAGATGGTTAAAGGTTACCAGTCTGCCGAGGCGATTCTTAGGGAACTGGGGGAGAATGCCACCAAGGCCGCCAAGGATGCCTTGGCAGATGGAGCGGAAATTGTCATGCAGGAGGCAAGGAACCGCTGCCCTGTCTATAAGGGCAACGACCACCGTGTGGTCAAAGGCGCTTTACGCGATTCCATCCATACCGTCAAACAAAAAGACGGTGCCAAGTACAAAATCGTAGCGGATGCCGTTTCTCATGACGGCATTTTCTACGGCAAGTTGGTGGAATTCAGCCCCAAGATAAACAAGCCTTTTATGTATCCTGCCATGGATGCCCGACGGGATGAGGTACGGAATAAAATCATTGATGCGGTAAGGGAGGCGTTTCGCAGGAAATGAATATCAAGGAAAAAGTATATAAGGCTCTGTCAACTTCAAGGAAGCTGACAATTCTGCTGGCAAAGGACAGGCGGTGTCGGTGCGTTTATCCCGGCATCAGCCCCAATGCTGGCAGCTACCCAATCATTGTCTATAATGTCATATCGGATGTTCCGGCTCTTACGGCAGACGGTTTCGAGATGGAACGGCGCGTAACCGTGCGGCTGCAGATTCTCACTAAGGACGGACACTATGAGCATATCTATGATGTGGTAAATAAAATCATGAAAGAGCTGGGCTTTATGCGCCGTCAGTCACTAGAGATGGCAGAACGTGATGTGTTTGTGTTCTGCGTGGATTATGTAATTGGAATAGGAGTGGATGAATAATGGCAGAAATGAAACCGGCCAGCAGAATGGTCAGCGGACAGTTTATCAATATACAGCGGCTGCATGTGGCAAAATTGCTAACGGATGAAGCCGGGGAAACCGCAACCTACGATACCCCCGTTGACTTGGGCAAGGTACTGCGGAGCATCGACATCAAACCGTCAAATTCGAGTGCTGACCTCTATGCAGATGGCCAGTCCATTGATACCGCTACCAACACGGTATCCTATGAACTGACCTTTGACACGGCGGCTCTGCCCTTGGAGTATGTGGCATATCTCTTGGGGCATAAGTGTGAGAATGGCGTGATGGTTGCCAACAAGGATGATGTTGCTCCGTACTTCGCAGTGATGTTTCAGAGCGACAAACGGAACGGCAGTAAGCGCCTGACAAAATTCTTCAAAGTCATGTTCCAGGAACCCTCGGTCAAAGGCTCGACCAAGGAAGAAAACATTTCCTATCAGACGCCGACCTTGACTGCTAAGGCCATCTACCGATTGTCAGACGGCAATTCTTACACCTATGCCGATACCGAAAGTGCCGGGCTGGATGCAGAAACTGCAAGTAACTGGTATACCACGGTTTGATATTAGCAAAGTGATGAAGAAAGTTTATAGCCTATTATAGCCGCACAAAAGCCTAGCACAATATTGGCGGTAACGTTAATTATGGCGAGAAAATAACTGCCTCCTCGCACTAGTGTCAAAGTTTCCATGCTGAACGAGGAAAAAGTTGTAAATCCACCAAGAAAGCCAACGGTCAAAAGTAGACGTAACGATTCTGTCATCATGTTGGTGGTTCTGGCCAAGGGTAATAAAAATCCCAAAATAAGTGCCATGAGAAAACTGCCAATGGTATTAACAAACAGTGTGCCGAAAGGAAACATAATACCAAAACGGCTGCCAATTACGGATGTGGCAAGATAGCGGCAAATAGCCCCAAGTCCGCCACCGATGAAAACATAAAAAAGATACATAAAGAGTCCTCCGCGTATAGGAAATTATTATTCATTATACAAGGAGGGCAAAACTTTTGAAAGTTGATTTTGGAGGATAAATCTAGATGGATACACCAAAAATCAAAATTAACGGCAAAATCATCCAGCCGGCTCCGCCTAAGATGAAGGTATGGCGTGAGTTTTTGTCATTCTTCGATAAGGACAAGGGCAAGATGACCGTGGAGGAATTCCTCTCGGCTCATGTTGCCCTTATTGTTTTGGCCTTCAATCAGCCGGAGGTTACCACAGAATCCGTGGAGGAGAATATGGAAATCGCCGATGTGGTGCCGTTGGCACGGCAGCTTTTCGAGTGGCTGCAGGCTCAGACCTTTGCCAAGCTGGTAAAGCTCCCAAACGGGGAAACGGAGGCAGGGGAGTGAGCCTGTCTCCGTACCAGAATCTGCTGCTCTACTATGAGCGGCTGCAGCAGTCCTACGGCTGGACAATGCAGGAGGTGGATGAACATGATATAGATTTTTTGCTTGATCAGCTGACTGTCCTCAGTCTGACGGATGATAGCCGCCATCAGAAATACATTGACGATGTCCTGTAGGAGGTGGGCAGATGGCAAAGCGTGGGCAAAAGATAGATGAACTGTATATCAGCCTTGGCCTGGACATTGCCCGGCTCCAGCTGGACTTTGACATGGCAGGTAAGACGGTATCCCAGGCAGTATCGCGGCTGAATACCAGAACTAACCAAATAAAGCTGAAGATGGACGTTGACCTTGCCAAACTGGAGGGCGTTGGCTCGGAGTTGGACAAGTTGAAGGTTAAGCATGAAGCCATCAATCGTCAGTTGGATATACAGCGGCAGAAGGAAGAAATCCTCGCAGCCGTTCTAAAAGATGCCCAAAAGACCAACGGCAATGACAGCGAGGTTGCCCAACGGGCGCAGACAAACCTGCTGAAACAGCAGAAGATTGTGGCTCAGACCGAGGCGGAAGTCCGCAAGTTGAATGCGGAGATGGCAAAACTTGGCGGCACAATCGCTCAGACTTCCGGCAAGGCAGGAACCTTCGGTGCCACTATGGCAGCTGGTATCAGCAAGGCAAAAAGCGGTGTGGACAGTCTGGCAGGTGGATTCACCATGCTGTCCGTCAAGGCGGCAGCAGTTATGGCCATCTTCTCCACGGGAGCAGGATTGTTCAATCTGACCAAGGGAGCCATGGAGTCCGGGGAAAACCTCTATCGGCTGACAAAACGCCTCCATACTACGGCGGCAGAGGCGGGTAAGCTGAACCGCACTTTCCAACTGGCAGGCATGGACGTTATGTCCATTGTTCCGCTGATTGCCCGTCTGGATAAGCAGATGGAGACTGCCGGGGAAAATGGCAATGCCACTACTCAGGCTATGGCGCGGTTTGGCATAACCCTGTTAGACCAGGCTGGCAACCTTCTGCCGCTCAATGAACAGCTCGACCAGTTAGCCAAGGGGTATAAAAACGCCATGGAGGCGGGGCAGGAAGAAGCCTATACCGCAGAAGTCCTTGGTGCCCGTGGTGCGGCACTCATTCCGCTCCTTGAACAGTACGATGAGCTGATGGAAGTGGCGGGCAACGTCAAAACCACCGGTCTGCTCAATCCGGAGGAAAGTCATAAAACGTGGCTCCAATGGAAAGCCATGGAGATGGAAGTCGGTCAGCTGAAATCTGCAATAGGGACAGCACTATTACCACTGAGTTCAGATTTGCTACCGGAAGTCACTGAAGGATTTAAGAATCTGGTTGAGGAGATTCAGGCTAACAAAGACACCATCAAGGATGCCATCTCTGGCTGGGGCTGGGCACTGAAGACGGTAGCTGAAGGATTGGTCTTTGTCGGCGAGCAGTTCAATAAGGTGGCGGAACACGCCAAGGCCAACAAGTGGCTGATTGAAAATCACACGGCGGCAGCACCGCTTATTGGCATTCCTGTGGTCGGCGGTGCAATCCTCGACAAAATGTATGGGGATGAGTACAAGGCATATCTGGAGGAGCAAAAGGCTCTAAAGGAAAAGGCCGAAGCCGAGAAAAAGGCGGCGGCTGAAGCGGAGAAAAATCGCGAGGCGCAGGAGAAGAATACAAAAGCCAGCCTTTCACGTGCGGCTGCCGAAAAGCAGGCTGCCAAGGCTACGGAAGAAGCCGCAAAGGCCAATGCCCAGCTGACGGATTCCCTATATGAACTTACCCATAACGAACTGGAAAACTCTCTCCATACCATCAACAAAGAGGTGGAACAACTTCAGGCCAAAGGTGCAGATACCAAGTTGCTGGACGAGTACAAGCTGGCAAAGCAGGCCAAGGTTTACGAAGATTTTCAGCGGAACGTGGTAGATAGCACTCAGGCCGTTTACCGTACGGATTTACAAAATCAGCTGGCTAATATTGACAGAGAGGCGCAGGCCTATCGGCAGAAAGGCTTGGATGAGGTCAGTACTGCAAGCTGGGCAGAAGCCAGCAAAGCTAAAATTAGGGAGCAGTGGGAAAATGAAATTGCATCAAAAATCGACTCTGTCTGGAAGACGGAGCTACAAAACCGCCTTGATGATATCGAACGTGAGAAACAGGCTTGGATTCAAAAAGGGCTGGATGAAGTCAAGGCGACGCAATGGGCTGAAAAAGAAAAACTTGACGCCAAAAGGAATGCGGCGTTGCAGGTACTTCAGGCGCAGAAAGAGGAATTTAAGGCGTATCTGGAAGGCGGTCAGCGCGGTCTAGCCGAGTACTACAAACAGGCGCATGGTTTTACAATGGAAGATTTGCAGATGACACCAGAGCAACTGGCAGGTTTTCAACAGGCTAGAAAATCCATGTTGGAAAATCTCCTGCCCAATTTCCGTGACCCGTCTGTCATTGCCGCCGAGCAGGAGCAGATGCGCCAAAGTTTCAAGATGACCATGGGAGGTAAGGATTATTCATACGATGAGGTTATGGGCAATATGCAGACGGAAATGCACGGCATGCGGGAACAGATGGACAATCTCAGTTCATCGCCTGCCCTTCAGAATGAAACTGGGCAGGCTCCCCAGCAAGCTGTCACGGCTGCGCCGCATTTGGAGGTCAATGTGAATATCGAAAACGCCGTCACCCAGGATAATGACGGCATAAGATATCTTGCGGACAGCGTGGCCGACCGCATAAGACCTGCTGTAGAAAATGCCTTGGGAGGTGGGGACAATACATATTCAAATTGGTGAGGTCAGGACACTGGATGTAGACAACTGGCAGATAATCCCGGATGACCGTCAGCAGCAAGTGGAAATCATCGGTGGTGTGGCAGTGCAGGATTTCGGTCATGTGGCGACCGGGGATAAGGTTTCCTGCAATGTAATCGTCAAAATAGACGGCTGGCAGGAGATTTGCCATTACTGGAACAGGCGACAGCTGGTGCAGATTACAGATGAAGGCGGCAACATCTGGCCGTCTATGCGAGTAGTGGTGAAGTCCTATCAGTATGTATCCCGTTTTCCCAAGGCAGTAAAAGCGACATTAGAATTTTGGAGGTTATGACTATGGCAAATCAGCTTCACATCTATTATGGCAATCCCACGGCAGGCTCTACGGATGGCACAGAAGCCAGTTCCGGCACGGAGCTTTCTCCCATCTCCGTCACGCTGGATGCCAGCAAGGAGGAGCAGAAAGCCGTGAAATGCGCTGTCCGCTGTGACAGTGGTTATTACATTGAGGGGAGCACCGCCATCAAGTTTGTTGGTGACGGCTCTGCAAAATGGCGGGCAGCTGCCGACAACAACTATGCTGACGAGGATGCGGCCTTGAAGAAAGCCAGCTGGCAGGAAACGCTCACTCTGGACGGAGTGACGGACAAGAACACCATCTTCTGGGTCAAGGCAATCAGCAGCAAGGAAGAAAAGCCCCAGAACGACACGTCCGTAGACATACAGGCAGAAGGACTGGTGGTGGCGGTATGAGTTTCAAATACATCAATCCGGGCTATGCAGAATTTCTTGATGTGGCAGGTGGTACGACCATAGCGGATACGGTCAAAAGCAAGACAGGGGTGATGTTCTATCAGCCCACAGATAAAAAAGGGCTGGTGCCTTCTGAAACACCGGCAGAACTTTACGGCAAATTCGATGTGTACATTCCCAAAGACCGTAACGACTTTTGGATAAAAATTGCCATGCTCGAAACCAATGGCTATGCGTTGGACGGCATGGGATTCGTTAAGAGAGATAATGTCATGTACTTTTTGCGGTATTATAGCGGTAATTCATCCGGTGGTACAGAGGCTTATTTATCCGAGCCGGAGAGACTGAACCTCAAGCTGAATGCCATCAATACCATTTGGTTTCATGTTAAGACTGGCACTGACGGTTATGTGCAAATCTATGCCAACGGTCAGTCCGTGGAAAAGTTTGACTATGATATCAAATTTGGCAAATCCAAAACATTGGTGGTCTACGCTGATAGTGCTTATGGCGCGCTTTCCAATCTCATTCTGTCCGATACAGAGATTGCCCCCAAGGAGCAGGTGGTGGTTCTCCCTGTTGCTGCAACGGAAACCACTATGGCGGCAGGAGAGGATGGAGAGTACATCGCTGATGCGGAGGGGCAGACTATTTTGCAGACCGTAGATACAGTTTCGTTAATCAATGCCTACGGCGCAGATACAATCATCAAGGGTATCGCTGTTATCGGCAATCCAGTCTGTCGCACAGCAGAAGGGCTGTCCGACCTTACGGCGATTCAATCTGATGGAGCAAATATCACAGAGTATGGCACGAAAACTGTTCCGCAGGGAACACCGGGAGTAGTGGCAGACGGTCATGCCCTGTCACTAAAAATATCTGAAATAGCAGACTATAAATTTGGCTGGAAGGCAGGTGCATCGTGATGAGATATATCAATCCGGGCTTTGCAGAGTTCCTGGATGTGGAAGACGGCACGACCGTGGAAGGAACAAAATTCAATCCCGACAATGGCGTAGCCTTATACCAGCCAAAAGACAACGAGGGAATTGATATTACCTTGGAAACCGCACCGACACATTTCTATGCAAAGTTCGACGTCTATATCCCACCATGGTCAGAAATGTCCGATGGCGTCATGGCCGAGGTCGGTTTTTACAGCAATCATTCCGGATATACAGGTTTTTATGGCTGGCAACTTCGTAAATATTCTAGTGACCTTGATCCGCAAGTCATTATCGGCAATAGTTCATCGTATGACAAATATGTGGAGTATAAGGTTGGAGGTGCGCTAAAATTCGACAGCGTCAACAGCTTCTGGATGCACTTCAAGGCAAGGAGCGTTTCTGCTGCCGATGGTGAGTACCAGGTCTATATGAACGGCGAGAAAATCATGGAAAATACGCAGAAATACATTTACATGGATGCCATCAGCAAACTGGTCATTTATGCCACCCAAAATTATGGCAAATGCTATCTGTCCAATATCATCATGAGTTTTGATGAGGAAATCAGCCTCAAGGAAAAAATACAGGCAGTTCCGTTGGGAGATGTTGTGACGGATATGACTGCCCAAGAAGACGGCACATATCTTGCCGATACGGCAGGACAGCAGATTTTGCAGACTGTGGATGTAGAATCGCTCATAGCCCAATATGGGGGCATATCAAAGGTGACGGGAATAGCCATTGGCGGCAGGCCTGCCTATCGGACAGGAGAGGATTTGACACGGCTTACAGGTATTTCCAAGGCTGATGGTGAGCAAGCTGAGCACGGTATCAAGAAACTCCACACCAACATCAATATGGGCATGGCAGATTGTTATTCCGTAAACACAACCATATCTGACATGGCAGGTATGCAGTTAGGCTGGAAAGCCGGGGTGTAGCCGATGGGCATTGTCATAAAGCCAACAGCATATATTTCGTGGATTCCTCACGGAAAAATTATTCTTCAGCCTACGGATGCCTATATCTCATGGATGCCCATAGGAAGGATAATCATTAGGCCGCAGATTGCTGCCGCCTGGGTGCCAATGGGGAGAATCCACCTCAAGATGCAAATCATCGCCACTATAGTGCCCCCCTCCAGCGTACAGGTAAAGGCCACGGCAGATGTAAAAAGGCAGTTAGCGCAAGAGAACGCTGTGATTGCAGTTACCAACCGCAGGTTGGTCAGAACAGAGAATTTTTTCGCTGACACCAAACGGCAGATAGAATCTGCTGTTGTAGCATGGACGAGTGCTGACTTGCGCCGACATATTCTGGTATCAGATAAATCTTCAGCAGATACGGAACGGCTGGTCAGTTGCTGCCACGTTACAGCCCATGCAGATACATCTCGAATTCTGTCGATGAGTTTTTGCATACGGCGGGCTAAGTGCCTGCGGCAGATTAACCAAAGGGAACAGGTAATAGCTGACACCATCAGCAGGCTGGGGATAGATGGTTTGTCCATGGCAGATACTTCACGTAAGCTGGGCTGGGGCGAGCCTGCGGTAAGCCATACACGGCGGCAGGTTATAAAGTTTCAGTCGCTCCTTGCCGACACATCAATTCGGGTGCCTGTGGTACTGGAATATGTTGAACCTGCAGTTAAGCCATCACGAGCAAAGAAAATCAAGGCTACAGCATTGCCATCCATCATGGATAAATTCCGTGAGCACGGCATCCGCTCCTTCTCCATGACGCTAGGTGAACTGACGCTTTCGGACAGTTTTCAGTTGGAAACGGTGCAGCCCTTGAACATTGACGATTCTGTGCAGGGGCAGATTTTTGACTATCACTTCCATTTTCTCGTGGAAGAAACCAGTCAGCGAGATTTGGTTCAGACGGTGAAGGGAATGTATTCCAAGGACAAGCTGCTCTACAGTGCCATCAGCTTCTTCCTCAATGAGTTTGGGGTGTCCTACTACGCCGAGGGCATAGCCAAGGCGCTGGGGCTGAAATTGAATATGGCTTGTGACGATTTCATTCCGTCACAGAACTTTGAGGACAGCGGTATGACCTATCAGGACTTCATTTCCGCATTGTTCGGCTGGACAGCCAAACTGCCCCAGCGTCAAATAAACGTCTTTATCCGTGGAGATACCCTGCATATTATTCAGCGTGGCAGGGAGAATTCTGTAGTGGATATTACGGACTGGCCGCATAGCAGGCCGACCATCGAGCGGAAACTTGTCCGCTCCATTTGGCACAGCACCATGGAGAATGCCGACAGGGCGCGTAATGATGAGGATACCGAGCCAAAAGGTTTTACAGGGACTATCTCGCTGGGGGAAATCAGCAGATCCTATTCCAACGGCTTTCTGACCCATGAAACTAACGAGAAGGGCTACACGGATTATGTCTATGATGGCGAATACCTGTCTGAGAAAAACACCCATAACAAGGACGGCTCCACCAGTCGGACAGAGTATTTCTACGCCAAGACCAGCAGGGACATATATCTTTTCGAGGAAAAGGAGCGCACTACGGAGCCGATAGATGATGGGCAGGAGCATGATATCTACGACTGGACAGACTGGAATAATAAAAACGGAACGGAGCGCATAACCTATCACGCCCCCCTGGGTTATGGCTGGTATTCCACCGTGGTGTATGTGGATGGAGAACTGGAAGGCAGCAGCCTGTCACAGGGAAAACCCGGCGGCAAGGCCAGCCGTTTCACCATCGACCAGTCCAATCTGAGTCTTGGTGCTGATTACGATATGGGCGATGACGATGACGGCCCCAAGTACGAATCCCTCATCGACACAGAGTTTCCGGTTATCGGTGAGGATTATCTATGGGAGCTGACCAAAGCCATCGAGTGGCTGAACCGCAAGACGCAGGAGACTGTCACCGTGGAGGTTGTAGCTAATGTCAGGAATGGTGTTCCAGATGTAAAGCATATCGTGGATTTCACCGAGCGGATAAAATTCAATGACAACGAGTATTTCCTGATGTCCAATGTCGTGGAACTGACTCCACGGTCATTACGACAAACAATTAAAATGACGAGGTGGTACTGATGAACGGAGTAGACGGGCTGGCTGAATCCATCAAGGCTGGCATGAAACGGGCAAAGAAGCAATCCGAGCAGAAAGCCCTGCGTGGTGTAATCCAAGGCGGCAGGGTACATATTGGTGCTCACAGCTACCCTTTGAAAGCGGCGGTGGATGTGAATACCGATGACGGCAGTCTGGTCTGGGTGCAGCTGGCCAAGAGCGGAACGGCTGTAATTGTAGGAGCGTGATGCTATGCACAGGGCAAGAGTGACGGCAGTCGGCAATACCAAGGCACAGGCAGGTGGCAAGTGGCTGAACATCATCGGAAATAAAGCTATTGCTGCCGGAGATTTTGTCTGGACAGACGGCAGGTGTGTTTACGGCAATATATCCGAGGGTGGTGCAGCGGCTCCTGTTATCAATACCAGTGAGCCGTATGTGCCGATTTTCATGAAGGATGGTACGCACTGCCTTTACCATAAAGGTAATCTGAAAACAGGCTGGCGGGATGCCAGACATGAACTGATGGCCAGCCATGGCAGTGAAGTCGTGTTTTCAGATGCCTACAGAGTACTGGATGTATCCGTAGGTACATCGGGGGAAGTGCAGGAACTCAAATACGAGCGGTATTCTCATAGAAATGGCGCATTGGGCTATTGGTTCAAGGATTATGGTGGAAGCATAGGGGCAAAGTTGGGGATTTACTTTGAATGGGAACCGCAAGAACATTATTGGTTGGCCGAAACAGAAACTGCGTTTGAGCAAATGAAATATGTCCAAGTATTGCAGGAAGGTGCAAAGCAGACGGCAGAACGGGCTTTGCTGGAACTGGAAAAGCAGGCTCCGTCTGGTGAGGGGGAATCGATGACCGTCCTTCCGGAAAAAGAATGCAGGATAACCGGTGGCTGGTATGAATCAGAGCAGGATTACTGTTTATTTTTGGAAGGGAATGCACAGGCGTTATACATGTCGGGCAGAAATCTTGGCATCTATGATGACAGGGAACGATGCTGGCAGGCAGATTTTGGCACACTCTATTCCTTGGCAGTTGAGTACCTGTTAGAAATGGTGGCTACACCGAAGGGGATTACCGTACTGCGAGGTCGACATAACAACAATGGTAGCTGGCGTTTGACGTATCTGCCCTTGGACGAAGAGTATGGTGACCCATATCATTTTGTGGATTCCATTAAAAGTACAGACCTGCGCTTGCCAGACGGTTTTAAGGTGAACATGAGCCGCAGCAACAGGGAGCGAATTGAGTACATGGGCTATGAGTCGGATTCCTACAGCTATGAACTGAAATCACCACAGGGGCAGAAAATCTGTGATGTCGATGGCTATGAGCCAGGACAAAGAATGCTGGCCTGCAAGCTGCGCCCAAGGACATGGCTGGTGGCTTTTGATGGCAAACTTTACCGTGTCAAAAATGGTGAGAAGGAACTGATTGAGGGTGACTGCTATCACTGCAGCACCCGCTTGCGGCCTATAAAGAATTATGCGAAGTGGATGAAGGGGGAATGATTTATGGATGTAATTTTGGATGTTAGGGTCTGGTCGGCAGGAGCCGGGGCAGCCTTGGGAGAATATCTTGGCTCCTTTGACAGCCTGCTTTATGCCTTGGTGGCTTTTATCGTGACGGATTACATCACCGGAGTGCTCTGTGCCATAGTGGAAAAACGGCTTTCCAGTTCCGTGGGCTTCCGTGGCATTTGCCAGAAGGTCTTCATCATGGCCTTGGTCGGCGTGGCCAATGTGCTGGATGTCCATATGGTCGGCGGTGGCTGTGTCCTGCGAACGGCAGTTATCTTCTTTTATTGCGCCAATGAGGGGATTTCCATCATTGAGAATGCAGCTCGGATTGGCTTGCCCGTGCCGGATAAGCTGACGGAAGTCATGAAACAGCTTAAGAACAAATGAATATCGGATAGGTTATTGCCTGGTGGGAGAAATCCTGCTGGGCTTATTTTTTTGCTAAAAATCATTATTTCTGTCCTTTCAATGGTGGGAGGGCAAATTTTTTCGGCAAAATGCTGTTTTCTTCTCTTTAAGAAAGTAGCGGGGGCTGGTGACCAAGATGGAACTTTTTGTCCTCTTACATATGAGAGGGTTGATTTTTTCGGCTATATGCAGAGAAAGGCAATCTTACAGAAACTTTGGTGGCTCAAAATTGCACCGCCAATTAAAAGTGGAGGTCGAGTGATGACAGAAAAACAGCAAGAAGAAATCAAGGCTATGAGACAGGCGGGGCTGGGTTATAAGAAGATAGCGGCAGCCATGTCTCTGTCAGAGAATACCATCAAGTCCTATTGCATCCGAAATAAGCTAAAGGCAGGTGATGGGCAGATGGTTTGCTTGGCATGTGGCCAGTCCATTACGCAGCCTACAGGTCAGAAGGGGAAGAAGTTCTGCTCCGATACTTGCCGTATCAAATGGTGGAATCATCACACTGATTTGATGAAGGCCAACAACGTCTGTGCTCACTGTGGTAAGCCATTCCATGGCAGAAGCGGCAGAAAGTATTGTTCCCACACCTGCTACATAGCAGAAAGGTTCGGTGAAGCCTATGTCTCATGATTTGATGCTGAAGGAGGCCAAGTATCAGTCAGCCATGCAGGTGTTTCGTGGCTGGTTGGAACAGGGCATTATCACACAGGCGGATTATGTCAAGGCAGAGCAGTTGATGCGCGAAAAATATCATCCGCTGCTCGGTACATTATTCTCGGACATGGCGTTGACTTAGGCTCAGCGTAGAGTGATATATAGTAGGAAAGGAGGGCATGCTCATGAAGAAGATAGAACGTATAGAGCCAAAGGTTCCGCAGATTAAGCGGAAAAAGCGCGTAGCAGCGTATGCACGGGTATCTGCAGAATCAGACCGGCTGACGCATTCCCTGTCAGCACAGATTAGCTATTACAGCGAGCTTATTCAGAATAATCCGGAGTGGGAATATGCCGGTGTGTATGCCGACAGTTTTATCTCCGGTACCAGCATCAACAAGCGGTCAGAATTTCAGCGTATGGTGGCTGATTGTGAGGCTGGAAAGATTGATATAATCCTGACCAAGTCCATCAGCCGTTTCGCAAGAAATACGGTTGACCTTCTTTCTACTGTTCGGCATCTCAAAGTCATTGGAGTGGAAGTACGATTTGAAAAGGAGAATATCCGCTCCATGAGCTCGTCCGGCGAGATTATGTTGTCTATCTTGGCAAGTATTGCACAGGAAGAAATCATCAACTACTCGGAAAATGTAAAGTGGGCAAAGCGGAAAAGATTTGAACAGGGACTTCCCAATGCAAAATTCTGTATTTACGGGTACAAATGGGTGGGGGACGAGATGATTATTGTCCCCGAAGAAGCCATTATTGTAAAGCGTATATATCAGGATTATCTTTCTGGTAAGTCGACAGCGGAAATAGCCTGTGAACTTTCCAGCCAAGGTATTATCACCAAGAGAGGCAAGCGATGGAGTGGCAGTAGTGTCAACTACATCCTGCAAAATGTTCACTATACAGGCAATCTGATTCTGCAAAAATATTATGTGGAAAATCCTCTTACACACAAGCTCAAGAAAAACGATGGGGAATTGACCCGTTACCTGGCTGAAAATACACATGAAGCTATCATTGATAAAAAAACATTTGATATGGTACAGGAAGAATTTGCAAATCGTAAGAGTAGAGGCAAAATCAATGCATCTTGTTTTACCATGAAAATTAAATGCCCGTTTTGTGGGCGCAGTTATGTTTATTATCAATACAAAGCTACGTCGAATGAATATTGGGCACACTGGAAAAAGGTGGGGATATGTTCTGGGAGCGAAAAAATAAATCAAGAAGAGCTCAAGCGAGTATGCGCAAAAGTGTTGAACATAGAAAAATTCAATAAAGAAGTATTCCTAAAAAATGTAGATTATATCAGCGTGCCCAAACGAGATATTTTGGAATTTCATTTTAAGAATGGAGAAATAATCACAGAAAGATACCGACCATAGTAACTTTCATCGCGTATGGAACGAGGAGGATGAGTATTGTGGCAAGAAAGATAACGACTATTCCAGCAACTATTAATAAATTTACGGCTGCACCTATTGCCAGCAATGTAAAGCGGAAAGTAGCGGGATATGCTCGTGTCAGTACGGATACGGATGACCAGATATCCAGCTACGCCGCACAGGTCGATTACTATACGAAATACATCAAAGAACGAAAAGATTGGGATTTTGTTGGCATATATACCGATGAAGGTGTGACAGGAACTTCAACGAAAAAGCGTGAAGGATTCACACGTATGATAAAAGATGCTTTAGCAGGAAAAATACAACTTATCATCACAAAATCGGTGTCCAGATTTGCCAGAAATACAGTAGACTGCCTTACAACAATAAGAAAACTAAAAGCTGCCGGAGTTGAGTGCTACTTCGAAAAAGAGGGGATCTGGACACTGGATTCGGCTGGCGAACTTCTCATAACGGTGCTCTCATCAATCAGCCAGGAAGAAGCTCGGAGTATTTCGGAGAATACCACCTGGGGGCAGAGAAAAAGCTTCGCCGATGGCAAGGCGAGAGTTCCTTACAAGCGTTTCCTTGGATATGACCGGGGCGAAGATGGCAATCTGGTCATAAATCCTGAACAAGCAAAGGTAGTGAAGCTCATCTACAAACTTTTCCTTACTGGGTTGTCTTACTCAGCAATCGCCAAAAAACTGATGGAAAAGGGCATAAAATCACCAGCGGGCAAAGATAGATGGTATTCTAATACGGTGCAGAGCATTCTCACCAGCGAGAAAATGAAAGGGGACGCACTGCTGCAAAAGAAATTTACCGTGGATTTCCTGACCAAGAAAGTAAAAAAGAATGAAGGGGAGGTTCCGCAGTATTATGTGACGGGCAATCACGAAGCAATTATACCGCCAGCGACATTTGATTTGGTACAGGCTGAGATTGAACGACGCAAGAATGGCAGGGGAAAAGGCGGATATAGCGGGGCGACCATATTCTCCAATCGCATCAAGTGTGGTGAATGTGGTCATTGGTATGGTTCCAAGGTTTGGCACAGCAATGATAAATACAGGCGAGTGGTCTACCAGTGTAACAACAAGTTCGCAGGGGCAAAGAAATGCTCCACGCCACATCTGACGGAGAAGGAAATAAAAGAGGCTTTCGTCAAGGTGGTGAACAAATTACTAAAAGGCAAAACGGATATGCTGGAAAATATCCGTCTGGTACAGAAGCAGATATGTGACACGTCAGACCTTGAAGCTGAAAGTCAACGACTCATGGATGAGATGAATGCTCTATCGGATAGAGTGCAGAAATGCATCAGTGAAAATGCCCGCATAGCCCAAGACCAGACGGACTACCAGAAACGCTATGATGAACTGGTCAATCGTTACGAGACGACCAAAGCCAACTATGACAAGACAGAAAAATCCATCAAGGCCCGGCATGCTAAGGCAGAGCGGCTGGGGGCATTCGTCAAAGCATTGGCCACCCAAGGCGCATCAGTAACGGAGTTTGATGAAGGCTTGTGGGGAACGATTGTGGACTTCATGACCGTATACAGCAAGGAAGATATCAGCGTAACATTCAAGGATGGAACAGAAATTCATATAGGGTAACAGGCGGCACGGGCAAAGTCCCGTGCCAATTTTCTTGTATTCCTTTCTTATTTTATGGTAGAATGGTTATTATGTGAGTTCATTGGCGTCTCAATTAAGATAAGGTGCGGGTTGCATTGCGCACCGTAAAACTCGGAACCCAATCGTTACAAGGCTTCATGATACTCGCAAACGATGCAACCCCCTGAGGAATTTTGCAACCCCTTAAACGGTAAAAAACTAGGAAAAATGTGGTTGTATCAAATTTATTCAACTAATGGAGTGTATGTTTTTTGAGACGATCAATCGCCTGTAAAGCAGTTACAGCGTTCATGCTGGGGGCTGCTGGTTTTATGATAAATTTACCGCAGAGCTCGCCTGCTTTTGCCGAAGTGCAGGATAAGGTTTATGTACAGCCGGAGCGTCCGGATATTCCGGGGCTGGTAGTCAGTCCTGCCGACCCGTTGCAGAAGCTTACGGCGCGTTCTGCCATTGTGATGGATGCGGCAACCGGTCAGGTCCTCTATGAGCGGGATATTGATACCCGCAGATATCCGGCCAGTACCACGAAGATGATGACGCTGATTGTGGCCTTGGAGCATGGCAAACTGGACGATATCGTTACCGTCAGCAAGAATGCCGAAGGCGTGGAAGGTTCTACGCTTTGGCTGGTGCAGGGGGATAAGATTCCCCTGGGTGAACTGCTTGCCGGTATGATGATGCATTCCGGCAATGATGCCACTGTTGCGGTAGCCGAGCATATTGCTGGCAGCGTGCCGGCTTTTGTGGAAATGATGAATGAAAAAGCCACGGAAATCGGCGCGTATAATACGCATTTTGTCAATCCGAACGGTCTGCCGGATGAAAAGCATTATACCACGGCCTTTGATTTAGCCAAGATTGCGGCCTATGGTTACAGCCTGCCGCATTTTGAAGAAATCGTCAGCACGCAGGAAACCATTTATGACTGGGTGAAAGACCCGGCCAAGAAGCTACGCAATGAAAATCAGATGCTTTGGCTCTATCGTGGAGCTAATGGGGTCAAGACCGGTTATACGGAAGCGGCAGGCCGCTGTCTGGTATCGGCCGCCCGCCGCGATGGCATGCAGCTCGTAGCGGTTGTTTTGGACAGCTATTATATGTGGAATGATTCCATTGCCTTGCTTGACTATGGTTTTCATAGCGTTCAGCCCAAAACACTGGTAAAAAAAGGCGAAGTGGTGACTAAGGTGGATGTAGCCGACGGCCGCCATGACGAAGTGGAACTTATTGCCGCAGAATCCCTGGTCGTTGCCGAAAAGAACGGCGAAAGTGCTAAGGTGGAAAAAAAGGTAGAAGTCCCCAATGACGTTGCTGCTCCGATTAAGAAGGGTGATGTCATTGGCAAAGTCGTCTGCTACTATGACGGCAAACGTCAGGGCTCCATCAATCTGTTAGCCGCACAGGATGTAGAATATTATTCCTTCTGGGATAATCTATTGAATTATCTGCGTGATTTCTGGAAAGGACTGTTCTGATGGCAGAACGCTTGCAAAAAATTATTGCCCAGGCAGGGATTGCTTCCCGGCGGGCAGCAGAGGGACTTATTTTAGCGGGTCGGGTTACGGTTGACGGTCAGATTATCACAGAACTTGGCGGCAAATACGACAGTTCCCAGCATAAAATCTGTGTGGACGGCAAGCCGCTGACCTTTACCGAAACAAAAGTGTATTATCTGCTGAATAAACCCAAAGGCTACCTTTCCACCGCCAAAGATGAACGCGGTCGGCGTACGGTTTTGGACTTGCTGCCGGAAGTCAAAGAGCGGGTTTATCCGTTGGGCAGACTCGATAACAACACCGAAGGGCTGCTCCTTATCTCCAACGACGGGGATTTGATGAATGGTCTGCTGCATCCGCGCTACAAGGTCAATAAAACCTATGTGGCGCGCGTAGCAGGGATTCCCACAGAGAAGACCTTGGACAAATTGCGGCAGGGCATAAAACTGGAAGACGGCATGACCGCACCGGCTGTAGTGAAGGTGCTTGAAACAGCCGATAGTGAAGCCAAAGTAGAAATCACCATTCATGAAGGCCGCAACCGTCAGGTGCGTCGGATGTTTGCCGCCATTGGCTGTGATGTGCGGGCGCTGAAACGGGTAAAATTTGCCGGACTTACGCTGGCAGGGGTCAAGCGCGGTCATTATCGTCCGCTTACCGCTGAGGAAATAGCAGAACTCTATCATATAGCAGGAATAAAACAATCATGAAAACTATCTTTGTAATTGGTGCCGGACCTGCCGGCATGATGGCCGCCATCAAAGCCGCGGAAAACGGCGCCGATGTGACCATACTCGAAAAAATGAAACGCCCCGGCAAGAAGATGCTGATTACCGGCAAGGGGCGCTGTAATATCACCAATGCCGCTACAGTGCCGGAAATCATCAAGAATATCCATGGCAATGGCAAGTTCCTCAATAGCTCCATGCGCGCCTATGACAATGAAGATGTGATTTATTTCTTCGAGTCACAGGGCGTGCCGACCAAGGTGGAACGCGGCCAAAGGGTATTCCCGGTCAGCGACAAGGCTCAGGATGTCGTAGATGCCATGGTGCATAAGCTCCATGAACTGGGCGTCAAAATCGTTACAGAAAGCCCTGTGGCAGAAATTCTGGCACAGGATGACAAAATCAAGGCGGTCAAACTGCAAAGTGGTGCCAGCCTAAAGGCAGATGCCGTTATTCTCTGTACCGGTGGCGCCTCGTATCCCGGCACAGGTTCCACCGGTGACGGCTATAAGATGGCGCAGAAGCTGGGCCATACGCTGGTGGATATCCGCCCGTCGTTGGTTCCTCTGGAAACAGAGGAAGACTGGGTAAAATCCGTACAAGGGCTGTCCCTGCGCAATATCAAGGCAACACTGTTAGTCGATGGTGAGAAAAAAACGGATATGTTCGGGGAAATGATGTTCACACATTTCGGTGTGACCGGCCCCATTATCCTGTCTCTTAGCCGGGCAGCTACTGAGGCACTAGCCAATGATTCCTTTGTGGAATTGGAGCTGAACTTAAAACCCGCGTTAGCCGAAGATGTTTTGGACGCCCGTCTGCAGCGGGATTTTGCCAAATATCAGCGCAAACAGCTGGGCAATGCCATGGTGGACTTACTGCCGCACAAGCTCATTGAACCGGTACTCGATGCAGCTTTCCTCGAAATGGATAAGCCAGTGCATCAGATAACGGTGGAAGAACGCCATCGCCTGGGGCAGACTTTGCAGCATTTGCCGCTGACCATCACGAAAGCAAGACCGATTGCCGAAGCCATTGTGACGGCAGGCGGGATTTCCGTCAAGGAAATCAATCCCAAGACCATGGAGTCCAAACTCGTCAAAGGCTTGTACTTTGCCGGCGAAGTGGTGGATGTGGACGCTTATACTGGCGGCTACAATCTGCAGGCGGCGTTTTCCATGGGCGCGGCCGCTGGCAACTGGAGTGTGTGGAACGATTAATCATATATACCTATAAAACAAAGGGGTTGTCTGAATGGAAAAAATCCAGATTGAAAAAGCCCGTCAGGGCCTGCAAGGCGAAATCGTAATACCCGGTGACAAATCCATTTCCCATCGCAGTGTCATGTTCTCTGCGCTTGGGGATACGCCGGTACGCATCAAGAACTTCCTGCACGCACAGGACTGCATGTCTACCGCAGCCTGTATGGAGGCTCTTGGTGCCCAGGTGGAGTTTATCAGCGATACAGAGCTTATCGTCACGGGCAACGGCCTGCATGGCCTCAAAGAACCGGCAACGATTCTGGATGCGGGCAATTCCGGCACGACCTTACGCCTTTTGATGGGGATTTTGGCCGCCCAGCCCTTCCTGTCCACCTTCACAGGGGATGCTTCCCTGCACAAACGCCCCATGGGTCGGGTAATCAAGCCCCTGTCTAAAATGGGCGCACAGATTTATGGCCGCGAAAACAATGCCAAACTGCCCATCACCGTAGTACCTGCCAAAGAAAAACTCCACGGCATGCACTACGACAGTCCTGTGGCCAGTGCACAGGTAAAATCGGCCATTTTGCTGGCTGGCATGTTTGCCGAAGGCGAAACAACGGTCAATGAACCCTTTGTATCGCGTGACCATACGGAACAGATGCTTTCAGCTTTTGGCGTGCAGCTGAAGCGCAAGGGTACGGCCGTAACCATTCAGCCGGTCGAAAAATTCACTGCTCCGCAGGAAATCGAAGTTCCCGGCGATATCAGTTCTGCAGCTTACTGGCTTGTTGCCGGCAGCATCGTGCCCGGCAGCAAACTGCTCTTGAAGAACGTCGGTATTAATCCTACACGTACAGGAATTCTCGATGTGCTAAAAGACATGGGCGCAAAGATTACCCTGCAGAATGAACGCACAAGCGGCGGGGAAGCCGCAGCGGATATGCTCGTAGAATACAGTGAACTGCATGGTGTGTCCTTTGGTGCCGAAATCATGCCACGTCTGATTGATGAAATCCCCATTATTGCCGTAGCCGCACTTTGCGCCAAGGGGGATACCGTGATTACAGGCGCCGGCGAACTGCGAGTCAAGGAAACTGACCGCCTGATGGCCATTGCCAAGGAATTCAACAAACTCGCTCCCGGCGCAATTGAGGAAAAAGAGGACGGCCTGATTATCCACGGCAATGCGCAGATAAAAGAAGCCACGGCCTTTTCCTATGATGACCATCGCATTGCCATGTCACTCGCTATTTTGGGCACGGCAGGCAATGGCGTAGAGATTGAAAATCCCGAATGCGTCAATATATCTTATCCTGAATTTTATCAGACTTTGGAGGAAATACAGTAATGAAAAATTTAGTAGTAGCAATTGATGGACCTGCCGGAGCAGGCAAGAGCACCGTATCCCAGCTGGCAGCCAAGAAGCTTGGTTACACCTATATCGACACGGGTGCCATGTACCGTGCGGTGGCATGGAAAACGCTCCAGCAGCACAAAGAGGTTACGGATGAACTGATTCTGGACGTGGTTAAGGATATCGACGTTGACCTGCAGTATAAGGACGGCAAGACTACAGTTGCCGTAGACGGCACCGATGTGACGGGCGAAATCCGCACGCCGGAAGTCAGCGCCATTGTATCGCAGGTAGCTGCGCTTGGCCCTGTCCGCGAAAAGATGGTTGACCTGCAGCGCAAGATGGGCGAGCGGGGCAGCGTGCTGATGGACGGCCGCGATATTGCCACCAATGTCCTGCCTAATGCAGATGTCAAGATTTTCCTGACGGCCTCCATTGAAGAACGTGCCCGCCGCCGCCACAAGGAACTCACGGAAAAGGGCTACGAGATTGATATGGAGCAGATGAAAGCCGATATCGCTGCCCGCGATAAAGCCGACAGCGAACGGGAAATCTCGCCGCTGGTACAGGCTGCAGATGCTACGCTTCTCGATACCACGGGCCTATCCATTGATGAAGTAGTTGACCGTATCCTCGCTATGTGTCAGTGAGGTGCTCCATGTTATATAGTTTATTGCAGCTTATCTTCAGCATTTTCTTCAAACTCTTTTTCCGCGCAGAAATCTATGGCCGGGAAAATATGCCTAAAAACGGCGCTGTAATTCTGGCCGCCAACCACATGAGTAACTGGGACCCGCCGTTTGTGGCTACCTTCCTGCATCGTCCGGTCAGCTATATGGCCAAGGTTGAACTCTTTAAGAACCCCATCTTTGGCCGGGCAATCACCGCCTGCCATGCTTTTCCGGTAAAGCGTGGTGCCGCCGATAGAGGGGCCATCAAAGCAGCCTTGCAGGTACTCAAAGAAGGCCGCTGTCTGGGGCTGTTTCCCGAAGGAACCCGCAGCCGTACCGGCAAAATGGGCAAAGCGGAAGCCGGCGTGGGGCTGATTGCCGCCATGAGTGGTGCGCCTATCGTGCCTGCCGCGATTATCGGCACGGATAAGATTTTTGCCAATGGCGGACATTTTCCAAAACTCAAGGTTATCTATGGTGAACCCATGCAGTTCACTGGCGACCATAAGGATAAAGAGGCTCTGGCGGAATTTTCCCAGCAGGTAATGGATAAGATTGCCGCTATCAAGGCTGAGTATCAAGGTTAAACAAATGAGGTGATACGGATGATTTTGCAGGCAGTAGTAACGAAGTACATTCCCACCAATGCGTATTTCTATATCGACGATACGACTAAGCATGGTTTTCTGATTGACCCCGGCGCACAGGCGGATAAGCTCCAACAGATTGTTGAGGAGAAAGGCTTTGTTATTGAAAAGATTCTCCTGACACACGGCCATTTCGACCATATCGGTGCAGTAAGTGAGCTGCAAAAAGCCTGGAACGCAGAGGTATGTATGCACGAAAACGGCAAAGACTATGCCGGAAATCCTGACTGGAACTTGTCCAGTCAAATAGGGCAGGGGATTGTACTGGACAATGTTACCTATCTTCCCGATAATGCCATTATCACCTTAAATGCCAATCCTGCGCATAAACTTCAGCTTATCGCCGTTCCCGGCCATACTTCTGACGGCTGTACCTATTACAGCGAAAAGGACGGTGTGGCCTTTGTCGGTGACAGCGTCTTCTACGAAAGCTACGGACGCACCGATATGCCCGGTGGTGATGAAGAAACCTTGCTCAAAAGTATTGCCCAGCGCATAATGTGTTTGCCTGAATCAACCATTTTATTGCCCGGTCACGATGACCGCACAAGCGTAGAGCATGAACGTAAAATGCCCTGGTACACAGGGAGAATATAAACAATGCCATCTGATTGTCTATTGACCAGTCAGATGGCATTTTTATTATTGATACTGGCAGGATATTTTTCTTTTTAAGGCGAAATTGTGTATAAACGAATTGATTTATAAACAGGTTAATCCAAATTGTTTATACAGGGGGAAAATTTATGTCCGTTACTGGTATTTTACTGCTTGGTGGTTTCATTGTATTTGCAGCACTTATGGTAGCCCGAATCTTGCCGACTTTGTTGGCCCTGCCGCTTATGGCGGCATGGATTGCCTGGGTCGCAGGGCTTCCTTTTTTGACCTGGGCCAATGAAGTTTTACTGGGCGGGGCGCTAAGACTGTCTTCCGCCATTGCCCTGGTGGTATTTGGCGCGATGTTTGCCAGAGTCATTCAAAAGACGGGCATTTCAGCGGCCATTATCAAGAAAGCTGCTGAGATGGCTGGGGACCGTCCGATAGCCATTGCATTCCTTATGTTGGCAGCAACTGCATTTGTATTTACGGGAATGAGTGGTCTGGGCGCTGTGTTGATGGTCGGTTCTATCGTGCTGCCCATCATGACCAGCACAGGTATTTCGCCATTAGATGCAGCTGTTATTTTGCTGATGGGGATTAATCTTGGTCTGATGGCTAACATTGCCAGCTATGGTACCTATATTGGCATCTTTGGCAGCGAACCTGCATTGTATTATTATTTCCCCGGTGTAGCAATAGCGGCACTGGCGGCAATTATCTACATCCTGCGCAATATACCGCGGGGAACAGGTGAAGGAGGTTCCCTGCTCAATCTGCTGTTTAGCATAGTCAAAGGAATTGCCACAATTCCACTAAGCATCGTCCAAAGTATGGGAAAATTATTTGGCAGCCGACAAAACAGCCTGGTTCGCAAAAAGAGGGAATTGGCTCCAGCAGCGCTTATCGCTCCGGTACTGCCTTTGATTTTTATTGGCTGTGCCGGTATGGTCTTTGGCTTAGGCAGCCCCAAGAATGGTGCGATTGACCCGGTAGCTGCAGCTATTTTGGGATTTTTGCTGTCAGCTCTATATGCGGCTTTGACCACGCGCCCCGGACAAACTATTAATCTTTTGGCAGGTGCTTTTGTCGAGGGGATTCAGGATGTAGCCGGTGTGTTATTCCTCTTTATCGGCATTGGTATGTTGGTAACGGCCACAGCCCATCCCTTGGCGGCACCGGTTCTCAATCCGGTATTGACGTCGATTCTCCCGGAATCGCTGACGGGACTGCTCATCATTTTTGCCCTCTTTGCCCCAGCGGCGCTTTATCGCGGGCCGTTTAACATGTATGGCATGGGTGCCGGTATTGCGGCTATTCTTGTCGGTTTTGGTACTTTTCCACCGGAAGCGCTTTGCGGTATGTTTTTGGCTGTAGGCTTTGTTCAGGCAGTTGCTGACCCAACCAATTCCCATAATACCTGGATTGGTGGTTTTACCGAAGTGGATACAGCTGTAATCTTACGGCGCATTTTGCCCTATAGCTGGGGAATGTGCATTTTGATGCTGCTCTGTGTCGCCTTTACCCATTGCGTCTAAGGGGGAAGATATATGCGTCAAGTCAGGATTGGTATTGATGTAGGCGGCACGTTTACGGATGCGGTTGCCATCGATAATGAAACTTATGAAATCATCGCGCAGGAAAAGATTCCGACTACCCATAATGCCAAAGAAGGTGTGGCGGAGGGAATCATTACGATTCTACAGAATCTCCTGCAAAGAAATCATATTGCACCAGAAGAAGTCGTGTTTATTGCGCATGGAACAACCCAGGCTACCAATGCACTCTTAGAGGGCGATGTGGCGGTGACTGGTGTGCTGGCCATGGGCAGCGGTATGGAATCTGGCCGTGCTAAAGAGGCCAGCGATGTGGGCAATATATCCCTGGCTCCTGGGAAAGTGCTTTCTGCTATTCATGAATATGTAGAAACAGAAGATGCAGCTGCCTCGGCTGCTGAAATCCATGAAAAACTTACTGCCTTGAAACAGGCGGGGGCTGAGGTTATTGTTGCCACAGAATCCTTTGGCGTAGACGATGCGGACAACGAAAAATTCGTTATGAACATGGCCAAAGAAATGGGGCTTTATGCCACGGGCGGACACGAAGTATCGCAGCTCTATGGCCTGCGGGTAAGGACGCGGACGGCGGTAATCAACGGCAGCCTGATTCCCAAGATGATGGAAACGGCAGACATGACCGAAGCCTGCGTCAAGCGTTCCGGCATCCCCGCCTCGTTGATGATTATGCGCTGTGACGGCGGTGTTATGACGGTAGACGAAGTGCGCAGCCGTCCTATTCTCACCATGTTGTCCGGCTTAGCTGCCGGGGTAGCCGGAGTGCTCATGTATGAGCGCCTGTCCGATGGCATTTTTCTGGAGGCAGGAGGTACTTCCACAGATATTTCTGTCGTGAAAGATGGACGCGTCATGGTACGTTACGGTGAAGTAGGCGGTCATAAGACCTATCTCTCGTCATTAGATGTCCGCACGCTTGGTGTAGCCGGCGGCAGTATGATACGCGTGGAGAAGGGAAAGATTACCGATGTAGGCCCGCGCAGTGCCCATATTGCCGGACTGGCTTATGAGGTATTTTCCCCTGAACTTTCTGCCCCGCATTTGGAACTGGTGGCGCCAATGAAGGGCGATGCTGCGGTTTATGCGGCCGTGGTTAGCCAAGACGGCCAGCGTGTTTCCCTGACGCTGGCTGGTGCTGCTAATCTTTTAGGCAGTGTTCCCGAAAATGATTATGCCTGCACAAAAGAGGGGAAAGAAGCTGCAAGAGCCGCTTGGGGCGCACTCGGAAAGGTTATTGGCTGCAGTGCAGAGGAAGCAGCGCAAAAAGCCATGGATATTGCTGCCGAAAAGATATGGGAAATCGTCTCCCGGCTTATTCGTGAATATGAACTTTCGCCGCATGTACTTTGTTTAGCTGGCGGTGGTGGCAGTGGTGGTGTTATCGTTCCCTATTTGGGCAGGAAAAAAAATATCCGCTGGAAGATTGTCAAAAATGCCCCGATTATTTCCACTATTGGCGTCGCTATGGCTATGGTACGGGAAGTCGTAGAGCGTACAGTAGTGCAGCCGTCTGAGGAAGATATTCGCTCTATCCGCAGAGAGGCCCTGGAAAAAATTCTGCGTTCCGGTGCGCAGGAGTCCACCGTAGAAATTGCCATAGAAATTGACCGGCAGGCCAATATATTAAGAGCCTCAGCTATGGGCGCCACAGAACTACGCAAAAGCGATGGGGCGGCTAAGGCACTTTCAGCAACAGAACTTCGGGCCATAGCCGCTGAGTCTATGGCGCTCCCCCCCAAACAGGTTAAAGAAGCGGCTGCAACAGGAACCTGGCATATTTTTGATGGACAATATAAAAAACGGCTTTGGGGGATTATCCCCATTACCAAACATAAGGTGCGCGTTTTGAATCGAAACGGCGTCATTTGCTTGCAGCGGGAAGGCCTTGGCGCCATCGTCTGCACGAAAGCAGATTTACAGGCAGAGCTGACAGCACTTCTGGAAGATACTGTAGAATATGGAACGACTGGCGGCGAACTGCCGGGGCTTTTCGCTTATTATGGAGAAAAGCAGTTAAATTTAAGCGGTCTGGTCAGCCAGGAGCAGGTATTGGACCTCATGAAGATGGAAACCGAACTTTTGCCGGACGGGGAAAAAATAATTGTGCTGGCTGTACGCTGATAAAATCCTTCAACCAATAAAATCCCTAGGGCTGCCTGACCTGCTCCCCGTCAAGAGGACAATAAAAAAATATAAGATTTCTTTGGTCGACAGATTTGTCTGTCGGCCTTTTTTATGCGGCTAAATACAAGGTGTGTTTCTCTATTGGTGTTAAGATACCAAGGTTACGTTGCACACGCTTGTGGTTGTAATAATGAATGTATGCTTCAATCGAACGCATAAGTTCACACTTGCTGGTAAAACGTCTGCCGTAGTACATCTCCCGCTTAAGGATGCCCCAGAATCCTTCCATAGGCCCGTTGTCAATGCAGTGGGCTACGCGGGACATGCTTTGTGTCATTCCCTGTTTTTCCAGTTTGTGGTGGAAAT
>NZ_AUJE01000002.1 GCF_000424065.1 Selenomonas ruminantium subsp. ruminantium ATCC 12561 | reverse complement strand
CCAGCCAATCTGGAAATGAATTACCTCTATCTAAGCGCAGTAAACTACTTCGCAAAATACACCGCTGATTTCCAGGTTGATGTAGAAATGAGCGCTCATGGCTGGGTAGACGATACCTTTCCCCGTTTGGAAAAACTCAAACACCGCCGCCCTGGCCAGCCCCATCCCTTTGTTATCGGTCAGAAAAAATACCGTAAGTATGAAGATGTCTTCCGAAAAATGGCACAAGAGGCCATAAAAAAATACCAACCGTAAACCACCTTTTTAAGCCAGTAATTCCCCATCCTGCAAAGTTTCATGCAGGATGGGGAATTGTCATCTGCGGCTTTTTTATGATACGCCTGCCATTAGATAAAAGCTTTTTCCATATGAATATGCGGGCAGCCCTCATCAAGGTATTCGTCACCACTAGCAATATAACCTAATGCTTCATAGAAAGCTCGTACCCTTACCTGTGCCGATAGTTCCAAAGCTGGAATGCTGTTCTTTTTTATCCACGCTTCCACCTTACGCATAATGAGACTGCCATATGATTGGCCGCGATATTTCTTTCGAATGGCTAGTCTACCTAAAGTGTACTTTTCGTTATTTTTTGACGGGAAAACACGACAGCATCCAGCAATTTCGCCATCTACATACAGCAGATAGTGATCTGCGATTTCATCAATGTCGTCAAACTCATCATGAAAACCTTGCTCCTCAATGAACACTTCCTGACGGACCAGCATCGCATCTGGATGAAGCAAATTGGTTACTACAACCTCTGTCATATCAAATACTGTCTCCTTTCACGGCCATTACGCTTCCATCTATTTTGCCTCCCTCTTATCGCCGTTTCTTTGGCTGTGCCAATACAAAGCTTTCGTCGATTCTTTGTTTAAGTTCCGGCATCGGTATACTGCCATCCAGACATATGGTATACCAATATTTACGATTCATATGCCAGCCCGAAAAATACTTTTTCCCATCTACTAAGGAGGCCACCTGTTCTGCCGTGCCATGCAAATCCATGATACGGATAGGCTGGCTGCCGCCAATGCCGATTTTGCTGGGATGCACCTTCATAAAAACCGCATACCATTTCTGCGACAAATGGGAACGGATAACCGCCGCATCCAAGTCCTTCCACGGATATTCGAGTTCATCGCCATAAGTATTCTGCACATACTGCAAAAGTTCCTCTACATACTGCCCATGAAAACTGCCATGTTCACCGCAGGGTGCACCAATGTGGTCAAGGACTGTCTGATAGGCAGCCCGGACTTCTCCTACAAAAGCTCCCTGTGCATTTTCCACCAGATGCAGCACATAGGGCTCCTCTGACTCCGTGTCCATCAGCAAAGTTGACACAACACCATCTATGCTGACCTTTACATGAAGCCTAAAACTGCCTGCCAGCAAATCTTCTGCGTAAAAATATACATCTCCATCACGGCAAAAACCAAAAGGCTCCAGCTTATCTGCCAATAGTTTTGGCATTTCCCCGGGCGCCAGCTCATGCCATACATCTGTCTTC
The DNA here is from genome assembly GCF_000424065.1 of Selenomonas ruminantium subsp. ruminantium ATCC 12561. Classification (GTDB taxonomy): domain Bacteria; phylum Bacillota; class Negativicutes; order Selenomonadales; family Selenomonadaceae; genus Selenomonas_A; species Selenomonas_A ruminantium. Next base: position 175,875 of record NZ_AUJE01000002.1, on the reverse strand, counting down.
TGCATTTACTCCTACCTTCTCGCTTGACATAATAAAAGGTCTTCTATGACTTGTTAATAGTTTATCATAGAAGACCTGTTGATTCGATAGGATATCAAATTACGGAGACTTTTTTATACTCAGTTTTTTATGGCTGCAACGGCCCATAATAATAAGCGGCTGTTGCACCACCATCTACCAAAAATGTTGAACCCGTGATAAACTGCGCCCGTTCGCTCATCAGAAGCTCTGCCACATCAGCTACTTCATCAGCAGTACCCGGACGGCCTGCCGGGCATCGGACAAACATATTCTTGTAAAAATCACCACGCGGTCCATTGAATTCATCTATGGCCAAAGGTGTAACGATAATTCCAGGCGCAATATCATTTATCCTTGCACCACGTTCGCCCCAGCGGACAGCTTCATACATCGTGCGCTTTTCATTACAGCGTTTGGCCAGTTGATAGGCATGCAAAGTATCCTTTATCTTTTCCGGCTGTAAAAAATCCAACTTTAGCAGGTCTTCTGTCGGCGTCATCGCCAGCGCCCTGTCCTGCTCCGGCGTGAGTGCCGGCAGACGATGACCGGACTGGCTGGAGATAATGACCCCTGTGCCGCCTTTGGCGATAACTTTGCCGACTTCTTCCATCAATACTGCCGTCCCATAGAGGTCAACCTGCAAGATCACTTCAATCGGTGCCTGCGACGGTGAAACACCTGCGCCACAGACCAATGCTTTTACTTCGCCGTATTCCGTTGCTTTTTGCACCATAGCCTGAATGGAATTCCGCGAAGACATATCCATCACAAACGGCTCCACATCAAAGCCTGCCTGGTTCATAATTTGAGCCACTGCCAGTGCATTCTTTTCGTTTTTATCCCCAAGAATAATCTTCTTGCCATAGCCCATGCGACGGGCAATAGCCATCGAAATCTGCCCGGCACCGGTGACAATCATAACCTCTTTACTCATTTTCTCTGCGCCCCTTCTTATGCAAGATTTTTCTTTGCCCAGACAGCCACTTTTGCTTCAGAGCCTGCGGCGGCTCCTCCCTGTATAGCCAGCCCTTCACCGACCACGGCTCCCTGACAATACTTCTTTAATGCCGCAGGAGCCCCGGCAATGCCGCTGCCCTCATGCGTCATCACAGGGAACACCTTTTTACCGCTGAAATCCAGTGCTTCCAGCTGAGTGAATACTGCCACAGGATAAGTTCCCCACCAGCACGGGCCAGCCACAACAATATTGTCGTATTCTGCCACCGAGTCCAGCATTTTCACCAGTTCCGGGCGGTCATTGTTGCGCAGTTCCTCTTTGGCCTCAATCGTACACTGCGTATAGTCAATCGCATAGGACTTTTTCGTTTCTGTCTCGAATACATCCGCCCCTACTGCCTTTTGGATAAACTCTGCCACAATTTCCGTATTGCCTTTAGGTAAATCCACAATACTGCCGTTTACATAATTCTGCCCCTTGCGGGAATAATAGATTACCAATGTCTTGGCCATGTTCGTTGCTCCTCTCGTAAATTTAATCTAATTGCTTAACGACCTTTGCCGGTACACCGACAGCCATACAGTTATCAGGAACATCTTTCGTAACCACGGCACCGGTGCCAATAATCGCATTTTCCCCAATGGTTACCCCGGGCAAAATGCTGACTCTGGCGCCAATCCAGGCATTTTTCTTAATATGGATTTCTTTGGTCATGACCGTACGGATATTTTTCGGTTCATGATTGACGGTAAACAGGCCCACTTCCGGCCCTAACATAACCCCATCTTCAATCGTAATGGTGCCCAGAGACATCATGGTCAGATTATGATTGGCAAAGACATTTTTGCCCACAAATACCCGATTGCCGCAATCAATCTGAAAAGGCGGCGTAAAATAGGAATCTGTGAACTCGGTATTGGACAGAAGTTCCTTTTCCTGTTTCAGAATATTTTCTTTGTCGTTTACATCCGTGGCGTTGATTTTCTGACACAGACAGGCACAGCGGTTGAGTTCGCTATGCACCTGTTCCACATAATCTTCCTGCCGGATATCGTATGCCGCGCCCTTGCGCATTTCCTCAAATACATTTATACGCATAAATTTTACCTCCATAAAAAGGACGGTACGTGTGACAAATCACAAGTACCGTCTGTATAATAGCTTATTGCCTCACGCGGCCTTTGATAACCAAACCTTTCGCGGCCATAAGTTATTCACAAATACAATACTGGCTGTCGCTTAATCATTGGCATGAACATCAAATGCTCCTAACAGCATTTCCTTGACACCGGGACGGTCGGGGTCATGAATCCCCTGATTTGTATCCAGCGCACGCAAAACATCCATTTCCGCCTCCATCAAGGCAAAATCAAAAATTTCCTTATTGCTTTTGATACGGGATTCATGTATGGATTTTGGGAAAGTGATAATCCCTTCCTGATATTCAAAACGCAAAATCACCTGTCCGGCGTCTTTGCCATACTTAGCCGCCAGTTTTACAATCTCTGGATGTGTCAGCAGCGACGAATTTCCCTGCCCCAGCGGTGCCCATGCTTCAATTTTCACATCATGCGGAGCCAACAATTCGCGCAATTCTTTTTGCTGGAAAAAAGGATTGAACTCCACCTGATTGACTGCTGGCATAGTCGAAAACTGCGATACATATTGCTGCCAAAGTTTTGGTGTCATATTGGAAACACCGATGGAGCGAATTTTACCTGCTTTTTTCGCATCTTCCAAAGCACCCCAAGCCTCAGTCACTTCCCCATAGGGCTGGTGCAGCAAATACATATCCACATAATCTGTGCCCAGTTTTTTCAGTGAAATATCAATGCCCTTCTGTGCTTCTGCATATTTGTAATCCTGCAGCCACAGCTTGCTGGTTATCCATACATCATCCCTTTTTATACCGCTATCCTTTACTGCCTGCCCCACTTCAGCCTCATTGAAATATGCTGCTGCCGTATCAATATGACGGATCCCCAATTCTAACGCTTTCTTTACCGCCTTGTAGGTACTGCCATCGGCTGGAATTTGAAAGGTTCCAAAGCCAACTGCTGGTATTTTATTGCCATCGTTCAGTGTGAAAAATTCCATTTGTTATACCTCCTCCCCATTAAAAAGCCCCCGTCTTAATGTGCGGCACGTAAGGTGCTTCAAGTGCCTTTATTTCTTCTTCATCAAGTTTAATGTCCAGTGCAGCTACGGCTTCTTCAATATGCTTTACATCCGTTGTTCCCACAATTGGCGCAGTGATATAAGGCTTAGAGAGCATCCATGCCAGAGATTCTTGCGCCATGCTGCGACCATGCTCCTTGGCAATCTTTTCCAAATTATCAATGACCACTTTATCTACATCATTGGTCGCATTCCAGACCATAGGCGAAACATCGTCAATCTTATTGCGTTCCGTCACCATTCCCCACGGATGGGCACAACGGCCACCAGCCAAAGGACTCCAAGGAACTACCGCCATTTTTCTATCCTGACAAAGCGGCATGATTTCCCGTTCTTCTTCACGATAAATCAAATTATATTGTGGCTGCAGGGAAACAAATTTCGTCCAGCCATGTTTCTCTGCGATATTCTGCATTCGTTCCAACTGCCAGGCAAAGATAGTCGATGCTCCAATATAACGAACTTTACCACTCTTTACCACATCATGGAGCGCCTCCATGGTTTCTTCCATTGGTGTGTTCGTATCTAACCGATGAATTTGATACAAGTCGATATATTCCAGTCCTAAACGCTCAAGGCTGTGGTCGATTTCTGCCATGATATTTTTACGGGAGGTACCGCCGCCATTTGGACGACCGGGACGCATTTCAAAATTCACCTTCGTTGCCACGACAATTTCATCACGGTTCAGACCGAAATCTTTGATGTAACGTCCCGTAATCTCCTCACTGGAACCCATTTGGTAAACATTTGCTGTATCAAAGTAGTTGATACCAAGGTCAATGGCTTTCTTAAAAATTGACTTGCCTTCTTCATAGTCCTTAGCCCAAGGGAAAACGCCATTCTCCTTGCCCGGCTTGCCAAAGCTCATCATCCCCAGACAAATCCGCGAAACATCCATCCCCGTATTACCAAATTTTACATACTGCATTTGTCATTACTCCTTTCAAAACACCTCTTTTACACATAACTCCCTTATTTATCAAGGCCCTTTTCCTTTAACCATTTTAAAGCCAGTTCCATAATCTCACGATTATTCTTTTCCTGCATAAGAAAATGCGAATTTCCCTTGATACCGATATCCGGCAGATGTACCAAAGTCGCATCACCACCGTGACGATTTATAGCCGCGACAAACTGTTGTGCCATCGCATACTCAGTTCCCCACTTATCCTCGCCAACATTTTCCGAACCGATTTTTATATAATCTCCATAATACAGCACGATGGGAATTCTGGTGAGTTTCAGAAAATCCTCCATGGGAACCCCCATTGCCGAAGCAGAGAGCGCTTTAAAACGTGCGGCAGTTAATGTGGGCATTTCAGATTCCGGGAACACAAAGGGCGTTCCTCCCGGCTCATAGGCAATAATAGCCTTCACTTTATCTGTACGAATAGCTGTACGCCAGCCAATTGTTCCGCCCATAGAATGAGAAACCAACACCGCCCCATCCTTCTGGCGATTAAAAAGTTTAGCCAGTACATCAGCATTGAGGTCGTTGTCCAAGGGGCCAGAACCAATCGTCCAGCTCTGCTGGAAAGCCTGATAATTTTCTTCGCCTTCCGGGAACTGGGCATTAGGAACCGGGTTGCCTTTCTCATCATAATGGCCAATACGCGAAAGCACATATAGTGTTTTATCTCCATACATGGGATTACTTGCCCAAGGTGTGTCCGGCGTTACTGCCTCCGTGGAAAGATTGGCTTCGCCACTACGGGGCTGGTCTACCAGATATACGGAATAACCGGCTCGCAAAAACATCGTATTGAACCCTTCCCGTCCATCCGGGTCGGATTCCCATGTACGTTTTGACTGAGCACCACCATGCTGAAAAATCAACGGCAGTTTTTTTGCTTTGACGGGCTTTTGATACTCCACATAAGCAAAATCGCCATAAGCTCTCTGCCCATCTTCTGCAACAAAATTCTCCTGCGTGAATTTTCCTGCATGCTGTTTATAACTGCCGCCCACCGTAAATGAACCTTGCTCCTCGATGGTAATTGGCGTAGCAGATACAAAACCAATATTAAGTGACAACAGCACACTTGCCGTAAGAATGCTGTGATATATCTTTTGTTTCAAGTGCATTTTCGCTCCCTCCAACCTGTTATAATACGCCCATATTTCTAAGTTCATTCAGCCATGTCTTTACCTGCGGGCGAACACTCTCTGTTTCCTGCTGGACACGTTTACCGGACAAACCCAGCCCCGGCAATTTTACCTGCGCACCCTTGGCGTAACGCGGAATAACTCTGTCCTCCAAACCTGTCATTACATCGCCTGCCGAAGTACAGAAGGGGATGACTGTCTTGCCCTGCCAATCGTAGCTTTCCATAAAGGTATAGACCGGCATGGGTAAATCACTCCACCAAATGGGATAACCGAGAAATACGATGTCATAATCTTGAAAATTCGGTATTTTTGTAGCTAACTGCGGCCGCGCATCCTGTTCTTTCTCAGCTTTGGCTTCTTCGGTACATGCCCGATAATCCGCAGCGTATTCCTTCACCGTTTTGATTTCAAAGACGTCTGCTCCAGGAAGTTCTTCAGCAATCATATCTGCTAAAATATGCGTATTCCCTTTTTCGATATAGCCCACTTCATAGTTATCACCCTTGCGTGAGAAGAACGCCACGAGAATTTTCTTTCCTTTTGCTCCTTCAGCAACAGCCCCTACATTTTCCGCCGCTACTGCCGGTGAGGCGGCTTTATCGCTGAAAATACCACAGCCTGAAAACAACAGTCCCAAGGTTCCCATGCCGGTCAAACGAATAAAATCTCTGCGTTTCATTTTCATCAGCCTCTTATAAGTCCTGTTTCTTTGTGATGACAAAATGCTGCTCACGTTCCTTGATAAGCCACTTGCCGTCCTGCTTCACCAGCTTATCCGTATAGCGGATGTAGTTGTCCGACACCACATCATGGCCGTTTTCCTCCATCACGAGGGCCGCACGACAGTAATGCACGTCCACAGCCGTATCGCCATCTACCGTAATGACCTGCTGACCGTTTTGATGGTGCGATGCTTTGATTCCGCCGGTAAAGGCGCTGAACTGTTTTTCCAACGTGTCCCGTCCATAAATATTCATCGTGAGCTTATCGCCCATATAGACCATGACATGAACATCTTCGGTAAAATAAACCATCTGCGCCGGCACATTGCACTCCAGATTGGCAAAACCATCAATAACCTCGCGAATCGCTTCTTTTGCTTCTAAAATCTCCAGTGACATTTGACATTCCCCTTTCAGCGTATCTGCATTTCCTTTTGTTGATTTCATTATAGCGATGTTATATCAGAATATCCAATTGTAAGTTTAGATTATCAATTTAATTTTTCTATTAAAATCGTTGCATTTTCGATAGCCAGCCGCTATACTGCAAATAGAAACAAAGGAGGCCTCACCGATGAATACCAAGCAAATGGAATATATACTGGAACTGGCGCAGGTGCTGAATTTCAACCGCGCTGCTGAAAATCTCTTTATCTCGCAGCCCACATTGACCTATCAGATAAAGATTGTGGAAAACGAGATTGGTTTTGCCCTCTTTGAACGCTCCGGCAAAGGGGCTATGCTCACACCGGCAGGCGCACAATTTGTCGGCACCTTGCGCACACTTTACGGACAGTTGAAGGAGGCCATTGAGCAGGGGCAGAATTTCAGCGCCAAATATGCCGAAAGCATTCGCATAACGCTGCCGATTCGTTCCGCCATCTACTTTCTGCCACAGGTCATTGCGCAATTCAGCCGCAGTTTTCCTACAGTCAATGTCATTCCCAGTTTTGACTGGCAGCACGGACAGGAATCCTTTCTGCAGGGCGAACAGGACGTGACCTTTGCCATGGAATACACGATGAAGCGCGTACCGGATGTGACCTGTCACCATCTGTTTGACAGTCACATCTACCTGATTACCGAGAAAAATGATGCCCTGACAAAAAAGCCGCTGGTTACGCCCAGCGACTTAAAAGGTCGTACACTTATGGTAGGCGGCGGCTCCCCGCCCATGCTGCGTGCCCTGCAGCAACGCATAATCAGCGAAATTCATGTAGATTATTTCAACAGCCCTGACCATGACAACACGCTCACCAATGTGGCTGCCCATAAAGGAGTATGTCTGGCACCTGGTTTCTTAAATGACCATAACGGCGAATTTGCCTGGCTTGACTTTGACAGCAATGTCGTCATTCCCTGTGGCGTTTACACGCATAAAAACGACAAGCGCAAATCCCTGCATGCCTTTATTGAACTTTTACAGCACTTCTACCGTGACCAGCCGGATTTCAAAGTCTGACCATATAAAAAATAACAACCGTCAACGTTTACAGTCATAAAACTTTTTGCTGCCCTATCTCTCTGGCGATATATTTTCCCGTAATACTCTCTTTGCTCTCTGCTGCCATTTCCGGCATGCCGCAGGCTACAATACGCCCGCCTTTTTCGCCGCCTTCCGGCCCCATATCAATCAGGTAATCCGCATTGATGATTACATCCAAATCATGCTCAATGACAATCACAGTCGCACCGGCAGCCACCAGACGGTCAAAAACCTGCAGAAGTACCTGCACATCCAACGGATGCAAGCCGATAGTCGGCTCATCAAAGATAAAGACAGAATCTGCCTGCGAACGTCCCATCTCACTGGCCAGTTTCAAGCGTTGAGCTTCTCCACCGGAGAGGGCAGGTGTATCTTCGCCCAAAGTCAAATAGCCCAGACCTAGGTCATACAAAGTCGAAAGTTTCCCCTTAATCTTTTTTTGATGTGCAAAAAGCGGCAGCGCCTCTTTTACGGTCAAGGATAGTATTTCCGGCAAAGTATAGCCACGCTCTGCCCCCTCCGCCTGCCAGAGTACCTCTTTGACTGCCTCGCTATAACGCTGACCATTGCAGTCCGGGCAGGTAATCGTTACATCGGGCAGGAACTGCACATCGAGGGAAATCTGGCCCGTGCCATCACAGGTCGGACAGCGCAGCTTGCCCGTATTATAGGAAAAAGCTCCTGCCTTCCATTTTTTCTCTTTAGCCATGGCAGTACCGGCATAGAGCTTGCGCAATTCATCGAGTACGCCACTATATGTCGCTACCGTGGAACGGATGTTGATGCCGATGGGCGAGGCATCAATCAGATTAGCCCGGCGTATGCCCGCGGCGGTTATGGCCTTGACCTGCGGCGGCAGCTTGCGGCCTTCCGCATTGGCCGTTAATGCAGGCAGCAGACATTCGAGCACCATGGTGGTCTTGCCCGAACCGGATACGCCGGTAACCACGGTCAATCTTCCCTTGGGAATATCTACCCGCAAGGGCTTTACCGTATGCAGCGGATTCGTTTCCAAATGGATTGTGCCCAACGCAAACATCTCTTCCCCAGGCGTACGCTGCCGCAAATTGCAATTTGCCCCGCCGCGCATAAAAGGAGCAATCTTGGAGACTTTGCTGTTTACTGCCGCCTGCATGTCTCCGGCGAACAGCAAATTGCCCCCTTCACTGCCAGCCAGCGGCCCCAGTTCAATCAGATAATCAGCATGCTGCAATACATGCACATCATGATCGACCAGAACCACGGAATTGCCGTCGCGCAGCAAGCTGTCAATCACATCCAAAAGTCCCTCGATATTGGCCGGATGCAGGCCAATACTCGGCTCATCGAGTACATAAAGCACCCCTGTGGTTTCATTGCGCACAGCTCTGGCCAGCTGCACGCGCTGACGCTCACCGGTAGACAGTGTGCTGCTGGCACGGTCAAGGGACAGGTATCCCAGACCGAGTTCCTTCAACCTGCGAGCATTATCCAAAAACGATTCGCTGATACTTTCCGCCATGGGACGCATTTCCTGCGGCAGAGTATCCGGCACAGCCTTAACCCAGGGAATCAGTTCATCTAAAGTCATGGCTGTAGCCTCAGCCAGGTTTTTTCCGGCCAGCTTTGTCGAGCGCACTTTCTCCGACAGCCGTGTGCCCCCGCATTCCGGACAGGCAGCTTCATGCAGGAATTTTTCGACCCGCTTCATGCCCTTTTCATCTTTGACTTTCGCCAACGCATTTTCCACCGTATAAATCGCGTTATAATAGGTAAAATCCATTTCTGCAGCTACATTGGTCTTTTCATTGACATAGAGGATATGCTTTTTCTCTGCTGGGCCATGAAAGACAATATCCTTTTCCGCCGGTGTCAAATCACGGAAAGGCACATCAATCCGCACGCCCATTTCCTTGGCAATATCCTTCATCAATGACCACATAAGCGTCTGCCACGGAGCCACTGCCCCCTCTGCAATGGACAGACTTTCGTCCGGCACGAGGCTGCTCTCATCAACTGTACGCACAATCCCTGTCCCTGAACAATGCGGGCAGGCTCCTTCCGAATTAAAGGCCATAGCCTCAGCGCCGGGGCCGTAAAACTCCTCGCCGCAGATGGGGCATTTGGTCGGCAGCATCAGCGCCACATCCATATTGGGCGGACAAAGATGCCCATTGGGACAGGTATGACTGCCCAGGCGGGAAAACAGCAGACGCAGGCTGTTCAACAGTTCCGACGCCGTACCAAAGGTACTGCGCACACCGGGAATCCCCGGACGCTGATGAAGCGCCAAGGCCGCCGGTACATGACGGATTTCTTCCACATCGGCTTTGCCGGCCTGCGTAATACGGCGGCGTGTATAGGTAGACAGCGCCTCCAGATAACGACGTGAGCCCTCCGCGTACAAGGTGCCCAACGCCAAAGACGATTTTCCCGAGCCGGATACCCCGGCAATGGCTACCAACTTGCCCAAGGGGATATCCACATCAATATTTTTCAGATTATGCACGCGAGCGCCCCTGACTATAATATTTTTAGGACGTTCCTTATTGTCCATTTCTCAACCCTCCATTATTGCTTTTTGCTGCAATCTAAGACGACCTTGTCTTTACCATTTTGCGACAGCCATTCGAGCAGAAAGGCACGAAACTTTTGGCTGGCTTGGGTGAGGACTGTGGTCTTGTCCCAGACAAGGTATACAGTCTGGCCAAGCTCATCAGCTTTGTCTAAAACTTTTACCACAATATCCGGATGAAGATTCAACACAGCAGCGTAGTCATAGCCCAGATTTATTGCCTGATGCCGGAGTATCATATCGGTGATAAGCATTTCATCGGCTGTTTCGGCTACAAGGTCTACCTGAATCCCCGGCAATAAGATATACCTATCAATATTATGCCGAAAACATCGATAAGCCCGCCCCTTGCTGACGATACGCGCCCCCTCCAGATCAGCATAGGCAATCTTTTCTTTGCTGGCCAGCAAATGCTCACGATGCAGCCGCACACAGTACCGGGAAAAAAATAATGGTTCAGCCGCAAAACGATTTTGGTCAACCTCTCCTGTGACGATAGCAAAGTTGCATTGCTTCTCCAACACACCTTTCAAGGCTGCATCATCTGTCGTATCCACAGTGCTGAGGATAATATCCGGGCATGCACGGTGAAAATCCCAAAGAAAATCCGCACCAAAGTAAGCCATAATATGGTCAAGTGCGTAGATAGTCACCACACTTTTGGATTGTGAGGCCAATGTGCTCATATTCGCAATGCTCTGATATTCTGCCAGCAGCCGCTGCACATGCGGTAAAAGTGCATTGGCGTAATCAGTCGGAACAAGGCCATGCGGATTGCGGATAAAGAGCAACTGCCCCAGTTCCTCCTCCAAAGTCCTGAGCATCTTGCTGATTCCCTGCCGTGACACAAAGAGCCTGTCCGCAGCGTTCTGAATATTGCCCTGCCTATATACTTCGAGGAAATATTCCATTTGTTTCTGATTCAAGTTTCATCTCCCCTTTTCATTTTATTTTACAGCAACCTTTAAGTTGCGTCAAAAGAAACTCTCTTTGCTTGTTATGCCTTGGTATAAGCATTATACTAAAAGCATAACCTAGCTAACGCAATTTGAAAGTTACGAAAAGGAGATATCACCATGAAACTGACACAAATACGCAATGCCACGAATCGTCTTGATTATGCCGGTAAAATTTTCCTGATTGACCCGTGGCTGATGCCCAAGCATCAGTTTTCCTTCGTTGATGTTCCCGGCAGGCCCTATCATGTGCCGGATGAAATGAAGGAACATTTGCCCATGCCCTTCTATGACCTGCCCATGCCGCTGGAAGAAATTCTCGCCGGCGTCGATTATTATCTGGTAACGCATATCCATCCCGACCACATTGATATGTCCATGGATGGTACTGTAGGCACACCTTTGGACAAAACTGTGCCTGTAATCTGCCAAAATGCGGAAGATGCCGCTGTCTTCAAAAAATCCGGTTTCCAGAATGCGACCGTACTGTGCGAAACCGGCATGCTGTTTGGTCAGGCAAAACTGACCAAGGTACCAGCCCTCCATGGCACGGTAAACCCTTGTGGTGATGCGATGGGTGTTATGTTTGAAAACGAAAAGGAAAAAACCTTTTATCTGGCAGGTGATACGATATGGTATCCGGCAGTAGCAGACATGTTGAAACGCTGCCAGCCGGAAGTCGTGGCACTCAACTGCTGTGCCGCCGAGACTGTAGAAAATGGCCGGCTGATCATGGATGCCGAAGATGTCCACTGCGTTGCCAAGACTGCACCGAATGCCAGACTGTATCTGACCCATTTGGACAATGTGGCTCACGCCGCTCTCACTCGTCATACGCTGAAAGGCAAACTGGCCGAACGCGGCGTGACAAATTATGATATGCCCAACGACGGACAGTCGGTAATGTATTAATTCATCAGGTCATCCAATGTAAAGAGTATTGAACTTGACCATGACATCAAGGATGGGAAATTCATTCCTGCCACGGAGAAGGAACACCTGGAGGAAGAACGAGACTTCATCGCCGCCCTGGATTTACCGGACACTTATTTTTGGTCATTGCATCCGCTGGATTCTGTGCGTATTGATGGCATTTTACAGAACGATAAGGAAAAGATGCTAAAGACTCTCGCCTATGCCATTGAACATGCGGACAGCGTTAACATCAACCGGTTTTCCCGTACGGGAAATTTATAATGGGAGGCACAGAGTGCGATGAAGCATACTTTAAGGAATTTGCACTTGCTTTGGCCGACATGGTGTCCGTCCCGGTCATTCTGGTCGGTGGTCATAGAAGCATCGAGGGAATGGAGCAGGTACTGAACGCAGGCCACATTGCCTTTCTGTCCCTCTCCCGGCCATTCGTGCGCGAACCTTCTTTGCCCAAACGCTGGCAAAACGGAGATTGCGCACCTGCAAAATGCGTTTCCTGTAATATGTGCTATCAGACGCCGGGCCATGATTGCCTATTCGTATTGCAAAATGGCGCTTCAACAGAATAGCCAAAGCCTTTCTGCCGAAGCGCCATCGCCCTTACGCCAATTACACGAATCTGCACACATGGTCAACCGCAATATCCGAAAAACCATAAGCTTCTGCCTTGGTGAGCTTGCCATTTGCAATCTCGTGAAGCTTTTCCAGCAGCATACCGCCGCTTTCCTCAATGGTCTGCTCACCTCGGATAATGCCTGATAAATCCACGTCCATATTATCTTCCATCCAACTATACGTATGTTCATTGGCGGTCACTTTCAGCACCGGCACAATGGCGTTGCCCGTGGGAGTACCTCTGCCCGTGGTGAAGATAATGACCTGACAGCCGGCGGCCGCCATGGATGTTACAGACGAAATATCATATCCTGCCGTATCCATGACGATGGCCCCGTGCTTCGTAGGCGGCTGCGCCTGTTCCAGCACCTCCACGATGGGACGGGTGCCGCCTTTGCGGATACAGCCCAGGCTTTTTTCGTCAATCGTGGACAAGCCGCCCGCTTTGTTGCCCGGTGTCGGCTGACCGGCCCGGCAATCCTGCCCTGCAGCCAGCAAATGTTTTTCATAGTCCTCGCACACCCGGATAATCTGGTCGTGGATTTCCGGTGTGGCGCCCCGACGGGCCAGCACATGTTCGCCGCCAATCCACTCAATGGACTCACTCATCATGGCGGACGCACCCAAATCTACGAGCCTATCGCTAAGATTGCCCACCGCAGGATTAGAGGCAATGCCGGAAGTAGCATCGCTGCCGCCACATTCTATCCCCAACAGCAACTCGCTGATGGGGAATTTTTCTTTTTGCTGCAGCCCGGCTTCAGCCGCCATTTCCCGGGCAGCCCGCACAGCTTTTGCAATGGTCTTTAAGGTGCCGCCTTCTTCCTGTATGCCAAAGGAAACTACCGGCTTGGAACATCTTGCCTGTATCTTTTCCCGCAGCTTGGCATGGGGTACGGTTTCACAGCCCAGGCCGATGATAACTACGCCGTAGACATTAGGATTCAGGGCAAAGCCCGTAAGCACCTTCTGACTCATTTCCGTATTGGCCGCCACATCACTGCAGCCGGTGTTAAAGACGATATTCACCGCGCCCCGCACCTGACTTGCCACAATTCGGCAGGATTCACTGCCGCAGGCACAAGCGGGCAGAATCAAAATATGATTGCGGATGCCAGGGCGGCCTTCTTTGCGTCTGTAACCGTAAAATTCCATGTTATTTGCCCTCCTTGCCCATTACATACTCACTGGCATAATCCCTAGGAATGCTGCGGATATTCTCATGCGATACCCAGCCGCCCTGCGGAATATCCTGCAAAGTTTCGCCGATGATTTCCCCGTACTTATAGACCATTTCACCCTTGGCGATAGGTTTTAAGGCAATCTTGTGCCAAATGGGAATCGTTTCGACAGCTTTAACCTGGGCACTGCCGCCACCATGACAAATAACCATGTCCTCCGGCTGTGCTTCGCTGGTGCAAGTGGCCACATTGTCCTTCTCGTCCAGCAGAATCGCTTTCTTTTCCATAGCGCTCTCCTTTCGTCAAATAGCCTCGTCCATATCTGGCAGATATTTCCCATAGAGCATATTCCACCGCGCCGGAGTCATGTCCTGCTTTTTCCGCAATTCCAGTTGATAAATTTTTACAGCCTTATGCGTTCTTGCCATCATCTTTTCCGCCAGAATTTTCATTGCCTTTTTCATCGTCATTACCTCCCGCTTCACACTGTTTTTTTCTGTCTTCATCATAGCGTATTCAAACCGAAATAAAAAACACTTATAATCGATTTATCTATTGAAAAAACCGATTGATTTCACTATGATGGAACTATCAGAAAGGAAGGTACTGCCATGAATATCCAGCAAATGCAATACTTCGCCGAAGTTTGCCGTCACGAAAATGTTACCAAAGCAGCCGCCAGCCTGCATATGTCCCAATCCACCCTGAGCCTGTCCATGAAGAACCTCGAAACGGAAACCGGCCTGAACCTGTTCCGTCATGTAGGGCGCAATATTCAGCTCACCGCTGATGGGCAGGCCTTGTTTCAGGAAGTGGAAAAGATGCTAAAGCAGGTCAAACGCTTTGAAGCCAGTGTCAAAGAGATTGCCAAACGACATAACCGCCTGCAGCTGGCCGTGCCTTCGCAGATTGCCACCATTATCCTGCCGCTGCTTTTGGGCGAATTTTTCCAGCTGCACCCGGAAATCCAGCTGGAAATCACAGAACCTGCCGGCGGCGCAGCGCTGAATATGGTAGAGCGTGAAGAAGTTGACCTGGCCTTTGTCCACGATGCCGAAGGACGGCCCAATCTCACCTTGCGCAAATTATCGTCCTGGCCCATCTGCCTTTGTGTCCCACGCAGCCATCCGTTGGCCGATAAGCCCAGCGTCACTTTAGCCGAAGCGGCCGCCTATCCCCTGGTGCTGCTCAGTCGTAAATTTATCCTGACCAAACGCGTGCTGGCTGAATTTGACCGGCAAAAGCTCCAGCCACAGATTCTCCATTATTCCCCCAACCTTTCGAGCGTCTGGAACATCGTCCAACAAGGCATTGCCCTGTCGATTCTGACGGGCAATGGCATTTTGCAGGATAGTAATCTTATCGCCATTCCCATTGAGGGACTTGCTCAAAAAGGATTTATCGTCACCAAAAAAGGCCGGCAAATCTACGCGGACGAACGCTGTCTTATCGACTTCGTCCGGCGTAAATTTGCCGACGCTCCTGAACATATGAACGGTACACCATAAATTATCGCATAATATGAGGAGGTCTGCCTTATGACAATTGAAACGGGCATAACAATAGTGTGAATCAGCAGAGGAAAAATTCTATTAAGCGAAAAGCCATCCTAATCATAAAACACCTAAAATGACTGGTCAAAATATGCTATAATGATTTCAGTTATGTAATGAGGAGAATGTTATGCTACAAGAAACCACAGGCTATATCATTTGCCGTACAGCTCGCAAGATTCATCAGTTCATGACAAAAGTATTAGCCGATTATGACATCACCCCAGAACAATGGGTGGTGCTGCAAATTGTCAGCAGGGAGAAAAACCTTTCTCAACAAGAATTAGCTGCACGCTTGGAAAAAGACAAAAACAGCACCAAAGCTTTGGTGGACAGACTGATAAAAAAAGAATTATTGACCCGTCAAAAAGATGACAGCGATAAACGGTTCTATAAGCTGCAAGCCACCCCCGCTGGTATCTTTCTCACCAAGGAACTGGCAAAACTTGACTATGACTTTATGCGGGAAACCGAATCCGGGCTTACAGACGAGGAATTAACCAGCTTTACAAAAACCCTCACTAGACTGGAAGAAAAAATCACGGCTAAGCTGTGATTTTTTTCTTGACAATAGTATGTCAACGTACTATTGTATTAGTATGTTAACATACTATTATTAGGAGGCATTTAATGATGAATTTCTATTCACCTATTTCCAGAAAAAACTTTCTCAAAGGCAGTCTGGCTCTAACCGCCGGCTTGTTATTGGGTGACCCACAGGCATTCGCTGCATCCACAGAATATCCCCATTCGCCGGAGGAAGCTACCGGTGAAACAGCCATGCACTATTTATTTGACCGCACGCCCATCGAACCCGCGCAAGTCTTTGACAACCTTTTCTACATTGGCTCCATCTCCGTAGCTCAATTTGTTGTGCGCACCAGTGAAGGTCTTATCATGATTGACTCCGGCTGGGATGAACAGGATGCAGACTATGCCGCTGCCAGCATGAAAAAGCTAGGCTTATCCCCTGCAGACACCCGCTATATTCTCCTTACCCACGGTCACAGCGACCACTATGGTGGTGCCCAGTTCTTCAAGGATAAATATGCGCCGCATGCAAAAATCGGCATTAATATCATTGACTGCAATTGGTATTCGGTGATTCCCGCTCAAAATGCTTTTTCCGGCGTACGTCCACAGATTGACATCGAACTCAATGACCGTCAGACCATTACGCTAGGTGACACCAGCATTTTCCTCGTGCTTACCCCCGGTCATACACCCGGCTGCTTGTCCATGATTGTCCCCGTCACCGACCATGGCGAAAAACATCATATGGCCATTTGGGGCGGCACCGGCACACCAGCCAATCTGGAAATGAATTACCTCTATCTAAGCGCAGTAAACTACTTCGCAAAATACACCGCTGATTTCCAGGTTGATGTAGAAATGAGCGCCCATGGCTGGGTAGACGATACCTTTGCTCGTCTGGAAAAACTCAAACACCGCCTTCCCGGTCAGCCTCACCCCTTTGTTATTGGTCAGAAAAAGTACCGCGAGTATGAAGATGTATTCCGGAAAATGGCACAGAAGGCTATTGAAAAGTACCAAAAGTAAACAATCCCCCATCCTGCAATGTTTCATGTGGGATGGGGAATTTTCGTTTCACCTACGATTCATTGACTAATTTGCCGGTCATATGCTCCGGAATCAGCGCCAGACATTGTACTCGGGGCAGGGCGTGTTTCAATTCCTGTTCCAAGTACGCTTCGTCATCCGTAAATTTGCGCACCAGCGAGCTACAGATTTGGCGAATTTTTTCCTCATCCGTCACCAGCTGCATCCGGCCAAAGACAACTACACTACGGATATTGAGCGCCCATTCACCGGGCTTTTGCCAGCCTTCATCATGCGCACAATAGCTCACTTTGTCATAGGCCCTTATGGCATCCATCCGGTGTCCTTCCTTGGCACTATGGAAATAAAGGATACCGTCCTCCTCGCAATACCAATGATTCATAGGAATACCATAGGGATAGCCGTCATCGCCCAGCATGGACAGCACGCCCCGTTTCGCTTCTCTTAGCACTTCTTTGCATTCTTCCTCTGCCAGTTGCTGCTTGAATCTCCTCATCTTCCGAAACATATTTTTACCTCCTACAAAAACAGCGTCATTTTCTTATCTGCCAAGACCTAACGATAAGAAAATGACGCTTTTCCCATTACCCGGTGGCAACAGGTGTCAACCTATATTCTGCTTCCTAGCATAGAGCAAAAACATAACCTTGTCAACACCCCTGCGCTTATTCTATTCAGATAGACAGCGTCAATGTATTGAATCCATGATAGCTGCGATAAAAAAAATTGACCGCATGGCTTTTGACCATATGCAGACCAATGCCACGGGTATTCCGGGCAGCTTCTGCCATTCCTTTCGGCTGATGAGCCAGCGCTTCTTTAGCCAGCTGGAAGGGGTCAAACTCTTCTCCATCATCCCGGAAATGAAGTTCAAAAATCCCATCGTCCCGGGCAATCAGGGTAAGCTGCACCAGCACAGACTCTCCCTTGAAGCGGACGCTTTCCTCCTCGCAGATTTCCTCCAAAGCCAGCCGCAGGAGGTAGCGTTTCCTCTCATCGGCCCCCCAGCGGACAGCGAATTCCTCTATGGCCTCCAATTGCCGGGTTAGTGCCTCCCCATAGCCCAGGAAGGAAACGCTGTAGACCCGCTCGGCAGGGATGGATTTGCGCTCTCCCCGGCGCCGCTGGTAAAACCAGATTACCGCCAAAGTCACCAGTTCCCCCAAGGGATAAACAAACCAGAAGACGTAAAAGCCCCCCTCTGCCAGCAGGAACAGCAACGGCAGGCCGGCGCCAACGCGCCGCATAAAGACCACCAGGAAAGCCCCTTTTTCATCTTCCTCAGACTGTAGATAATTCTGCAGCAGCAGGCACACCCCCATGAAGATGGTGCCGATGCAAAATACCCTGGCCGCATAGTAGGCCTTGCCTACTTCACCGATATCCTCCATGCCAAAGAGCAAATCCAGTACCTGAGGCCAGACCATAACCCCTGCCGTAGCCAGGAGTCCTAAAAGCAAAGAATATAACAGACAGTAGCGGAAAACACGGTGCAGTTCAGTGAAATTGCACTCGGCAAAGAATGTGGAAAAAAGCGGCTGGGCCGTTTTGCCGATAAACTCATAGATGAAGATGAACAGCAGAGAAAGGTTTTCAATGATATTGAACACCGCCACCCCTTCAGTGCCCGCCAAATCCATCATGAGGTGGATAGCTGCCAAGGTAAAGATGGCATCAAAGATGTACTCCGATGATGTAGCAAAGCCCAAGCGAAGGGCCTTGAAGGCCTCCCGGAAGGAAGCTGCCCTGCCCAACACCCGCAACTGCCCTCTGCCCAGACAAAGGTAGCCCATGGCAATGGCAAAGGTTCCCGCATTAGATATGAAGAAGCCAAAACTGCAACCGGTAATGCCCCAGTCAAAGAATAAGAGCAGCATGGCACTGACCACCAGATTGGCCAAACCGCTGATAGTCTGCAGGGTGATGGCCAACGTATCGGCATTGTCATTCCGCAAGTAGGCGGTCACCAGTTCCATAAGAATCTCAAATGGAATCCCGAGCAGGATAAACGTGATATAGCTTTTGGTCAGCTGGTAGACTTCACCATCCTCCGGGGATGTACCCAATAGCGTCAGCACCCCATCCTCCAGCAGCAGCCCCCCGATTGCCATGCCAAAGCCGATAACGGCAGACAGGCGCAGGAAGAAGCGGAAGATGGCGAGCGCCTCCTCCTTTTTCCCCTCATTCATGAGGTTGGCATAAATCACTGCTCCCCCCATAGAGAGGCCAAAAACAAAGAAAGCCGCCAGCAGGAAGATTGGCGAGACAAAGCCCACGGCAGCCAGCCCCTCCGTGCCGATCGCATGCCCCACCAGAATCGTGTGTCCCATTTCCGCCAAAGCCAGGCCAATCCCTGCCAAAGGGGCAGGCAGTACTGCCCCCATAAACATCTTGCGGGTAAAATAAGCATGATCTACTTTTTCTTGCAAACTCAAGGGACAACCTCCTTGTCAGCCAGTTCCCTTATGATATCTGCCGGCTTCATCCCTGCCACCAAAGCCTGAATGACCCGGGCATAATTCTGCAGGAAGGTCTCTACAAATTTCTCGCTGTACTCCTTGGTATTGTAAGTCAGGTTCACATAGAAATCGTCGCTGCGGCGATGGACGAAGAAGTCGAAATTCTCCTCCTCAAAGTCCTCGATTTCCTCATATTCCGCTCGTCCCCCGCAGAAGTCAAAGCCCATGTCCATATCTTCCCCCTGATAGGAAAATGCCACGATAAGCGGCACCGGGTCCCCTTCATAGAGCGCGTGACGGCGGCAAAGCAGGACATTTTCCTGCGTCTGCCGGACAAAGTCCCCTGCACCCATGTTTTCATCCCAGCTCACACAAAGCGGATAGTGACGGTAAATGGCTCCCATGGTGCGCTCAAAGCGGATGTCATCACGGCCATTGTAGATGGTGAGCACCACTCCAGCCTGTTCCCCGTTGTTGCGGCCCTGCAAGAGGCCAAAGGCAGCTGCAGTCAAAGTGCCGTCCGTGATGCCCTGTGCCTTGGTGAAAGCATCCACCGCCGCCAAATCCACATGGATGGGCACAAAGATATCCTTGGTATCATTTTCCCCCTTGGAATCAAGATCTCCGGGCATCTCACTGAGGAGGTTGGTAAAGGAACGAACAAAATCCCGATTCCACTGCTGTTCCTGCCGATAGGCCTCAGTACCCAGCTTCGCCTCTATCTCGTCGTAATAGTCAAAGATGCTGTACTCCTCAGGCTGAACTTCCTCGCCCCGATAGGCAGCATCCAAATCCTGCAGGAAAATGTCAATAGAATCCCCGTCGATAATGGGGTGGAGAATATCAAAATAGAACACTTTGCTAAGGCTTCCCTCTTGCTCCCGAATGGCAAAGAGACGCATGACAAACATGCGGGTGTCAGGCTTGTTCAGGCTCTGCCGCAGTTTTGGCTTCAATGCCTCATATTCTTCCCGGGTCATTTTCTCCACATGAGGGCGCAGCCCCTGCAAATCCCCCTGCTTCCAGCGCAGTTCTCCTTCCACCATCGTAAGCCTGGCATCCATCGCCGGATGTGCCAAAAGCACCGTTTCAATCGCCACTGCCAGCCGTTCCAAATCAGTAGCAGCGTCCAACGTGATATAGGCATCGCAGTGAAGGCCGTAGCCTTCCTCCAAAGAGTTTCCCCAGTTGTAGTGCAGTTCCTGCAAGGGACCGAAGAAATGGCTTTCCTTCTTCTCCCCCGCTGCCTGCTGGCTGCGCTCTGCCAGCAGAGCGGCAATACCTGCGGGGGTCTTGCCCTCGTAAATCAGGTTAAAATTCAGCTTCAGGTCACGGCACTCAGACAGCAGACGCACGATGCTCAGGCTGTCTCCACCGGCCTGGAAGAAATCTTCCTCTGCACTGGCCCGCTCCATTCCCAACGCAGCGGCAAAGCCTCTGCAAAGCTCTTTCTCGATGTCATTCTTAGGCGCCACATACTCCTCTAAGCTCCCCCGCAGCTCCGGCACCGGCAGGGCTTTTTTGTTCAGCTTGCCGTTCTGATTCCTAGGGATGGCTTCCAGCTGCACGATGGCTGCCGGTACCATATAGGGGGGCTTGCGCTCCCGAATGAAGTTGGCCAAAGCCTCCTGATTGATGGGCTCCTTGGACACCACATAAGCGGCGATGAACTTGCCACCGGCAGGATTATCCCAGGCTGCCACAGCGGCATTTTCCACCTGCGGAAAGTCATGGATGACCCCTTCCACCTCCGATAGTTCCACCCGAAAGCCCCTTATCTTCACCAGGCCATCCCGACGCCCCACAAACTGGATATTGCCATCGAGCAGGTAGCGCACGATGTCTCCAGTGCGATAGGCGGTGGCATAATCAGGGTCAGTGGAAAACGGATTTGCGACAAAGACCTCTTTGGTCTTTTCCGGGCGGTTCAGGTAGCCGCCCGCCACCTGAGGCCCGGCAATCCAAAGCTCGCCCAAAGCCCCTGGCGGCACCCGGCGGCCATAGGCATCCACGATGTAGATGTCCGTATTGTCATTTGGTGTGCCGATGGGTATATCGGCTTCATATTTCGTCACATCATAGCAGGTGACGGACACAGTGGCCTCCGTGGGGCCGTATTCATTGGCCATGATATAGGGATAGACCGGCTCAAAGGACACCAGCTTCTCCCCGCCCCCCACGATATAGCGGAGACTGGGGCAGTCCATGGTCAAGGCAAACTGCCGCCCCACCTGGCTGGGCATATCGGAGATAGAAATGCCATGACGCCGGATAAGTTCTGCCAAGGCAGGCAAATCCAGCTTCTTTTCCTCGGGAACCACCACCACGGTCCCCCCCACCGTCAGAATGGGATACATATCTCCCAAAGAGCCATCAAAGCCATAGCTGTTGTAGCAACTGACCTTAGTCTCCGGCGTAGGCGCAAAGTACCTGCGGTACCAGGCAGTATAGCACATGAGATTACTGTGCAGGAGGCGCACCCCTTTAGGCACTCCGGTGGTGCCAGAAGTGTAGATGAGGATGAAGAGATCCTCAGGCTCAGGCCCCTCCAGCCCCTTGATTTCTTCCGATGTGGCCGAGGGCAGGCCTGCCACATCGGAAATAGTCAGCACCAGTCCCTTGTAGTCAGGGAAATTCGCCAGCCTTGGCTTCAGTTCATCAGCCACGATGATGACCTTCACCTCTGCATCCTTGACCATGAAGGACAGGCGCTCATCCGGATAGTTAGGGTCTAACGGCTCATAGGCACAACCTGCCTTCAACACGCCCAGGGAAGCGATAACCATGTACTCGGAGCGGGGGATGAACACTGCCACCCGGTCCCCCCTGCCCAGCCCCTGCCGGGCAAGGAAAACGGCCAGCCTATCAGACATATCCTCCACCTGGGCATAGGTATAGGCCCGCTCCTCGTAAATGACCGCCGTATTCTCCGGAAACTCTGCCGCCCGCTGGCGGAAAAGCTCCACCACCGTAGTCTGGCGGTCGTAGTCATGGGCATTGTCGTTGAAGGAATTCAGCCGCTGCTCGGTTTCTGCCGAAGTCACCCGCACCTTGCCCAGCGATGGAGCTGTACGCAGGCTTTGGAGGATTTGCCCCCAGGCCAGCAGCAGTTCCCTGATGAAGGCCGGACTGTACCTGCCCTCATCATAGCAGATGGAGGCCTCGCCTCCGCCAGTGCAGAATCCCAGGGCATATCTGTCCCCCGGTACCCAGCCGCGCTCCGCCTCAAAGCAAAGAATCAGCCCCCGGCCCGGCTCCCAGCCCAAAAGTTCCGCTATTTCCTCCTCCTGCCAGGTAAAATTCCCTGTTTCTTCCAGCCAGCCCTGCACCCGTGCAATGAAATCCTCAGGAGACTCCTCTCCCTGCCAGCTGAGCCGCACCGGCTTTAGGCATTCTCCCTGCTGCAGCAGGAAGGCGCCTTCCTGCAAACCACCGTAAAGTCCCAGCAGGAGCAGCAAGCTTGCCGACAATTCCGCAGCATCCACCTTTACAGTCTGCCTCAGAGCTTGCCGCCCCCAACTGCCCGATTCCCTGCCATCAGGCAGGGGCAGGCACTCGGGACTTTCCTCGGACAGATACCGGACACACCATGTTTCTTTATTCATGTTCCCATCCCTTCTTCACAACAGTTCTGCCAGCTTCCGTCCACCATCCTGCAGGGCGACAGCCATCTTTTCCACCTGCTCGGTGAACGCCTCCATGGCCTTACGCGAGTAGCAGTGAGGGTCATAGTCCAATACCAGAGAATAGGTGCCATCATCATGAGCATTCAGCTCGATATCCAGCGTATTTTCTGCCGCCGATATTTCGTTGGCTGGCATTTCCTCAATGACGGCCTGGGTGTCTCCCAGCTTCACACTTCCCCGGCGTCCCAGGGTGCCCTTCTGCAGGATGAAGCAGGCACAACCTGCCTCCAAGCCTTCCTCATAGATTTTGTCCATACCCTTCCGGTACTGGATGCCCTCGGTTATCCGAGCCTCCAGTTTAGGCAGGAACTGCTCCACCGTCATATCCCCCTCAAAGTCCCAGCGCAGGGGGAACTGATCCAGCATCAGGCCCATGAGACGACGCTCAGCCGAAGTGACCCGTCCATTGTGAACCCAGCTGATAATGGCCTCCCTGCGCCCGGCCGCCTTAGCGATAGCCAGCATGGCGGCCGCCATGAAGAAGGCGTTTTCACCGAAATCCTTCCCCTTGAAGAAGCCCTTCTCTATGCCCTCCAGGGGTGTTTCCATCTCATGCTCCGGTCCCTCGTCCACATTTCCTCCGTCCATAGGAGGCAGATGCTTATCTTTAGCAAAACCTGCCAGCATGGTCTCCCAGTAAGCCCTGCCCTTGGCCAGCTCATCCTCAGGCAAGGCTGCCTCTTCCCTGACATAGTCCGCATAGCTGGCAGGCTGGCGCTTGGCTGCAACGGCCTCATTGCCGTGGACATAACGTTTCTCCAGTTCCCGCCAGAAAAGCAGGACGATGGCCGCCCCGTCCATGATGGCATGGTAAAAGTCCATATAGATATACTTGGACTCCGGGGTCTTTATGATATTGACCCGATACAGCGGACGGTCAATGAGGTCATAGGGCTGCTTCAGCTCCTGCTTGCGCTCCTCCAGCCCCTCCTCCGACAGGCTTTCCACATAGACCTTTTCCAGCTTCCCGTCAAAGCGCTGGCAAAATTCCCCGGTATCGGGACGGAACACCAAACGGCAGCGGAAGATATCATAAGACTCCAAGAGACCATTCACCGCTGCCGCCAGCCGCTCCAAATCCACGGCAGTTTCCAGGCGTACCAGGGCGCCTGTATTCATCATGGTGGACTTGGCCCGCCGAAAATGCGTGTCTGTCAGCCACCGCTGGATGGGACGCAAAGGGTAGTAAGCGCTATTGATTGGAGCTTGCTCCTCCCCCTCACGGACGATATGAATGAAGCGGTCAAAATGCGTCATCTCAAAGACATCCATCACCACCTCCTGCGGATAGAGCACGGTAAAACTGCCCCCCTGGCTTTCCATAATCTTAGCTGCCTGCAACAAGGAGCGCAGCCCTGCCGAAGAAAGATAGGTGACCCCGGAAAAGTCCAATAAGAGTTCCTTCACACCCTCTGCCGCCAGCAAAAATTCCTTGTCGAAGGCGTCCATAGCCAGCTTGTTAAACTCCCCTGTCAAAAACATGGTCAGTGTATCTCCCTGACGCTCCTGTCTGATTGTAAAATTCATGATGATTCCCCCATTTATACTTTTTTCAAGTCATCCACCGAATCATGGATGGTGACAAACAGATCCAGCCTGGCCAGTTCCAAAATCTCCCTCACCATCCCCTCAGAAGATATAACTACAATGGATTTTCCCGTCTGTTCTGCCCCGCCGGCCAGCTTCAGGATAGTCCTAAGGCCGGCGCTGGAAACATAGGACAGGCCTGACAGATCAAGGGCCAGTTTCCGGCAAGCAGCGAGTTGCTTTTCACCTTCTTCTGCCGCTTCCTCCGCAGTGGTACGATCCAGTCGCCCCCGCAACTGCCAAACCTGCCAGCCGTTCATTTCTTCGCTATTGTAGCGGATTGGTAAATCAGACATATTTCCTCCTAATTCTCCTTTTTGCCATAGGCCAGCGCCAGCATCGTGATATCATCTGATTGGTTGGCCTCCCCTACAAAGGCGGACAACTTTTCCAAAACCATCTCCATCTGTCTCCCGGCTCCCTGTCCGGCCGTTGCCGATAGAATCTCCTGCAACCGTTGCTCACCGAAAAATTCCTTCGCTTCATCCCTGGCCTCCGTCACCCCGTCGGTGTACAGGAAGAGAGAATTCCCCGGCTGCAAGACCAGCGTTTCGGCCGCAAAGGCCATTCCCCTCCGCACCCCCAGTATCGGGTTTTGTGCCTTGGGCAGGTACTCCGTTCTGTCCCGCCTGCAAAGCAGGGGAGGATTATGCCCTGCATTGACATAAATAAACTTCCCCGTGGACAGGTTCAGTATGCCGATAAAGGCCGTCACAAACATGAACGTGGTGTTGCTCTGTACCAAAGCATCATTGGCCTCTGCCACTGCCTGAGCCAAATCCTTTTCGTTACGCCGCCGCAACACCTGATCCTTCAACAACGTCTTGGCCATGACCATAAAGAGCGCCGCAGGCACGCCCTTGTCCGATACATCAGCCACGGTGACAACCAAAAGATTCTTATCCAGGAAGTAGAAATCATAAAGGTCTCCTCCTACTTCTTTGGCCGGCTGCATGAAGGCGCTGAGGCTGAATTTCCCAGCTTGGACAGCTGGCGTCAAAGGCGCAGGCAGCAATCCCGCCTGAATCCTGGCCGCCACCTCCAGCTCCGTCCTGACTCGCTCCTCCTTGGCCGCCGCCTGGGAGAGCCTTTGGACATGCTCCTTCAATTCTTCCGTCATCTCATTGAAACAAGAGGCCAGTTTCTCCACTTCATTGCCGGTGTGGATTTCCAACTTCTTATCCAAATTGCCTGCCGCTATCTCCTGTACCCCTTCCGTCAGCGTACGGAGGGGACGAACCAGACGGTCAGCCAGGACGCCGCTGGTAAAAAAGGCAATCATTGCCAAGAGAAGAAGCAGCAACAGGGCCTTTCCCGCCCCCCCAGCAAAGGTCTGTCCCAAAATCTCATAGAACTCCTTCATCTCCTCCTGAACTAGGGAGGCCACCTCCTGGGCCGGCGCCAGGACCTCGTCCTGACCAATGAGCGTTCCGAAGCTCCAGCCTGCATTTTGCAGGGGCGCAAAGGCCAGATAGTATTCCTGCCCATCCACCAACACCTTCACCACATCATTCTCTCCGGCAGTCATGCGACGGGCGGCCTCTGCCAGAGTAGGTTCAGGGTTCTCCCTCAGATCTGCCCCCTGAAGCCCGGGAGCCAGCACCCCTTCGCCAGTGGAGGACAGCACCACTCGTCCATTGCCATCCAGGCAGAAGCTGATGCCCGTCCTGCCAATGGAAACCTGCCTGACCTGATGCTGCAGATCCTCGATACTGCCGTTGATGCTTACCACCCCGGCAAACCCATCTTCATCATAGTAAGGAGCAGCACACCCCATTCCCAGATAGCCCTCTTCCGCCAGGAAGACATCCGTATACGTACACGCCCCCTTGGCTTGAGCCATCCGGTACCACGGACGCTGCCTGGCGTCGTATCGCTCCAGAAACGCCGTCCTGGCCTCCGGTGAAGGATAGATGCTCTGCCCGGGTTCGCCCGGAATGTTGTCCACACAAATGGAATACCCCTTCCGGGATGCGACAACCAAAACACTGCGATAGCCCCAATAGGTTTTACTCAGGGGTATCAGCACATCCACGAAATTAGCTGCCTGACCAATCTCTGCCGCCAATTCTCCATCAACTCCCTCAGCAGCCAACTGAGGACTGTAATGGAGATAAGGCGTACCAGCGGCAATATCTTCCATGTCTCTCGCATTGACAATCTGCCGCATTCCGTATTTGTCCCGGGACTGCATCAGCATGGTCATACTGCCAGCCAAAAACTCCACATCATCACTATTGACTGCCAGTACCCTGCCCATATGAGCAGCCTCATTTTCTGCCGTGGACCGCAGCCATGCCCGGGTGTGTTTCCCGGCCAAGTCACTCACGGACTCTGCCACCACTTCCTCTATGCCTCGGCTTTCCGCTTCCAATGCGTCCTGCAGGCCATACAGAAAATAGCCAAACAGCATAAGCGTCGCCAAAAAGGTGCTAAGACCACAAGCCAGCACCAAAAACAGCACTTGCCGACGAATGCCGCCCCGGCCGTGGGCTGCCATCCGTCGCAACCAGTTTTTTATCCCCTTCACGCTCGATATTCTCCCCTTCACATTTCTATCCACATTTAACTTATTTACAAAAAATTCTCCTTACTTACGTGGATTTCCTGCCTTGCCGGTGCTTAGTGTAAAATTTTTCTCGGAAAAGGCAGAAACTTTTGATAATCTCTCCTGACACCGATAGCGAAACACGCCCTGTATTTAGCCGCACAAAAAGGTGCTGTAATAAAATGCTTTCGCATTTCATCACAGCACCTTTCGTTTCACCTACGATTCATTGACCAATTTTCCGGTCATAGGCACGCACCATTGGTGGCTATTACCTCCTTTGCGTTATTCACCATAATCAAAATATATCCAACCTATCCATTCTTCACGGACAAGCCCTGCTCCGCGCTTGACGGTCAGCACAAAATGACTGTCACCAAGCTGACGGATGCGGATTTCCGGCTCCAAGGCCACATAGCCCTGACGTAAAGTTTCATACTCTGTCGGCAGGGATGGCAGGTTTTCGACTAAAAATTGACGCTCTATCTCCATTATTGCAAGGCCCTGCCTGCCTTGACCAGTTCCTCACGGATGCTGATATGCTGTGGGCAGACCTGTTCGCATTTGCCGCATTTGATACATTCGGCGGCTTTTTTGCGGCCATGACCGCCCACCAGCCAGTTTTCCTGATGCTGGGCAGCGGCTTTATCGCCGTAGAGCGTCAGATAATTCATCGCCGTAAAGGTGCCGGAAATGCCGATTTCCTTGGGGCAGACCTTGGCGCAATAGTTACAGGTGGTGCAGGGAATAACCGGGATTTTGGCCAGAGCTTCCCTTGCCTTGTTAATGGTATTCTTCTGACTGTCATTCAGACCGGTAAAATCCTTCATATAGGAAAGATTGTCTTCCATCTGCTCCACATTGCTCATACCGGAGAGTACCACAATCAGCCCCTCTAAATCAGCGGCAAAACGGATAGCCCAGGAAGCGCAGGAGCTTTCCGGCTCGGCTGCCTGCAGGATTTGTTTGACGCTTTCCGGGGGATTTGCCAGCATGCCGCCCTTGACCGGTTCCATGATGATGACCGGCTTGCCGTGCTTTCTGGCGACTTCATAGCAGGCACGGGACTGAATGGCCGGATTTTCCCAGTCTCCGTAGTTAATCTGCAGCTGGACAAATTCCATTTCGGGATGTTTGGTCAGGATTTCTTCCAATTCCTCCGGTGTGGAATGGAAGGAAAAACCGACATGTTTAATCAGCCCTTCGGCCTTTTTCTCCTGCACAAAGGACCACATATCGAAATCATCAAAGAACTTCGTGCGGCTCTCGCCCAGATTATGCAGCAGGTAAAAATCAAAATAGCCTGCTCCCGTGCGCTTTAAGGAAAGATTGAACTGCTCAATGGCTTCCTCACGGGTCTTGCAGTTAATCCAGGCAGCATTTTTCGTGGCCAGCTGGAATTTTTCTCTGGGGTACCGTTCCACCAACGCCTGCCGGATAGCATCTTCACTGCCGGCATAAGCCCAGGCCGTATCAAAATAGGTAAAGCCTGCCGCCAAAAACTTATCCACCATCACCTTGACCTGCTCAACGTCAATTTCCTCGCCTTTTTTCGGCAGACGCATCAGACCGAAACCCAGTTTTTTGATTTGCTCTCCTAAATACATAATACCCCTCCAATAAACATACGTCTATTCATGCTCTTTGCCTGCAAGCAATTATCTTTATTCTTAATTTTAACACTTGGAGCGCACTTCTTTAACGGTTTCCAAATCCATATTATCGCTTCCTTTATCGTTGATAAATCTACTCTAGCACTTAGAGTTTACTTCAAGTCAAGGAAAATCTTACTGCATTCCCTTGGGCGCGTTTTTCATCCAGACCTGCTCTTTTTTATTGCCGCCGCGGGTATTCTGCGCCATCACGCCGACCAGATTATGCGGAATGTAGAGTTCTTCCAAATAAGCGATGTCTTCATCCGCTAACGTGAGTTCCGTTGCTTTGACGGCTCCGTCAATATGATGCAGTTTGGTCGCTCCGGCTACCGGCGCCGTTACTCTGTTCAACAGCCAGGCAAGGGATATTTCCGTCATGGTCACGCCGTATTTATCCGCCAGCTCCGCCACACGCAGAATGACTTTTTCATCGGCTTCGGCTGTGCCATCGTACTTTAATTTAGCATAACTGTCCTCGGCTAAACGCTTGGAAGTTTCGCCGGGCTTGCGGGAAAGCCGCCCGCTGGCCAGTGCACTATAAGGGGTCATGGCAATATTATCCTCTGCACAGAGTTTCGCCATTTCCCGTTCTTCCTCACGGAACAAGAGATTATAATGATTCTGCACCGACACAAAGGGAGCAAAACCTTCTTTTGCTGCCAGTGCATTGGCCTTGGCCAGCTGATAGGCGTAACAGTTGGCAATGCCGATATAACGGACTTTCCCCGCCTTCACCATCCGGTTCATGCCGTCCAAAATATCATAAAGCGGCGTCTGATAATCCCACATATGATAGATATACAAATCCACATAATCCATACCCAAATGCTGCAGGCTCAAATCAAGCTGTTTTTCAATATGTTCCTGACCGGTCACGCCATCGGCAATTTCCTGCTGGCTGCGGGGCAGAAATTTTGTGGCAATCACCACATTTTCACGTTTAGCAAAATCCTTGAGCGCCCGGCCCAGATATTCTTCACTGGTGCCATTCTGATAGGCAATCGCCGTATCGAAAAAATTAATGCCCGAATCCAAAGCGTGCTTAATGATTTCCCGGGTAGCATCCTCATCCACCGTCCAGCTGTGCTGACCCGTTGCAGCATTGCCAAAGCCCATGCATCCAAGGCAGATGCGGGATACTTCCAAATCCGAATTCCCCAGTTTCGTGTATTTCATAACCTGCGCCTCCTAAAATGACATCGTGTAATCTTTCTTTACTTGTATTATATCGCTAAAATGACAGCGTGTCAATATTAAGCACAGTCAGCAGCGTTATTCACGATAATCTGCCCCTTGGCCTGCGCATCATCCATAATGATTTCTTTTACGCCAGCCACTTTGATTGTACCCGTCCGCGGATTTTTGATGCTGTCCACCACCGTAGTAACTTCCGCTTCAACCGCGGATTTTTCAAAGGCCAAATCCGTATCAATCATACGGCAGTTGACGAGTTTCAGCCCTTTGCAGTAACAGAAAGGCTGTGTACCGATAATCGTACAGTTCTCCAGCGTCAGATTCTCCGAATACCACGCCAGATATTCGCCCCGAATCAAGCTGTTGCGAACCGTCACATTTTTGGCATGCCAAAAGGCATCTTTAGTGTTCAGCTCACAATCGGTAAAATCCGCATTCTCAATATACTGGAATGAATATTTCCCCTGCAATGTGACATGGTCAAAATGCAACTGTTCACTGCGCAGCATAAAGTATTCGCTTTGCACGCTGGTATTTTTCATGCGGATATTTTTGACCGACCAGCCAAATTCCGGCGAAATCACATCCGCGTTTTCTATGGTCACATCGGCGCATTCCCGCAGGGCCTTAATGCCATGCAGCTTCGTATCGGCAATGTGAATGTCCGTTGAATACCATAAAGCCGCGCGACAAAGCTCCGTGAGTTCGGATTTTTTTATCTGCACAGACTCATCATGCCAGAAGGGATAGCGCAGATTGAAAAAACAATCCTGCACCTCAATATCGCGGCTTTCCTTGAGCGCACTTTCCCCATCTGCAGGGCCGTCAAAACGGCAATCAATGAGCTTCACCCCGGTCTTGCCATACAGTGCCCGTTCTTCATCAAATGTTTGTTCTCTATATTCCTCCATTTTCCTTACCTTTCTGTTAAAAATCCTATCCTTTTTCACTGGGGCGCGAGCTGCACCGTTACGCCATCGCGGTTTAATAAAGCAGTCAATTCCTGTTTTGACATGTCAATATGTCCCAGCCGCGTATAAGCCCACGAATTGGAACCATAGAAAATAACCAGCTTATTCCCCGCATAGAGGACAATATCACCATATTGAGTAGTTATCTGCTTATCCGCGCTGGTAATATTTTGACCGATAGCGCCCACCTGCTCAAAGCCGCCATAAGGTGACATTTTGATGGTCAACGGCAAAAGTTTCTGCAACGCCGCCGTGGAAGCATTCTGTTCCCAGGTAACGGGAACAACTTTATCATCAATAATGAGTTTCATCGCTTGCTCCTTCTTGGGTTCTGCCACGGATTTATTTTCCTGTGGGACAGCCTTCTGCACCTTACTGTCGGTATCCGCAGTAGTCTCCTGCGCACCTGTACAGCCGGATAGCAGCAGCATCACCGACAGCATGACCACACTTATGATTTTTCGGTTTGGCATTGCCATCTCTCCTTATGCCCATACAGCTGCAAGGCATTATTTTGCAAACTTCAAATATTCTTGCCAGCCTGTCGGGCTTTTTCCAGTGCGGCATTGCCAGCAATATCACCTGTGTCCGTCACACCGCCACAAAAAAGCGTCTCTTTTAGTTCTGCCTTGTCAAAGCAGTCTACCCAGCCCTGCACGCCGACGCGGGTTCCGGCTACGGTATCTGCTTCATCCTCTGCCGCCGTAGCCAGCAGATAAACTTCACGGAAACGATAATCCGAGGGGAACAACGGATTTGCCCGGTCCAGCAAGGTCTTTAACTGGCCACACATACCATAATAATAGACCGGCGTTGCCAGAACGACCACATCCGCCTGACCGATTTTAGCCGTGATTGCATTGGCATCGTCGTTTATCACACACTGCATGGTCTTTTGGCAGGCCAGACAGCCTTTGCAGAAATTTATAGTCTTATCCCGCAGGGTAATCTGCTCCACCACATGTCCGGCCTCCCTGGCCCCTGCGGCAAAAGCCGTGGCCAAAGCCTCGGAATTGCTGTTCTTTCTGAGACTTGTGGATATGATTATTACGTTTTTGCTCATCATTCTCTCCTCCATACACATGTTCTTCCTTTACTCTAACACTTGAAGTGTACTCCAAGTCAAGTACTAAGATGCAGCCCTGCAAAGGTCTTACCATTCGCAGGGCTGCATCTTCGTATTACTTCAGATTTTTATCAAAGAAGGCAAACAGTTTATCAAAGGGAATCTTGTCCATCTGGTCATAGAGGTCTACATGGGTAGCACCAGGAACAACGATTTCTTCTTTCTCCCCTTTGATGGCGGCATAGACATTATCGGAGAAATATTTGGAATGTGCCTTATCGCCGGTAATCAGCATGACCGGTGTATTGCCCAGTTCATCAATGTTGCTCATGAGTTTGAAATCGAAGAAGCCATACGGCGTCACCGAATCCCAAGCCAGCTTGTTGGAGTTGATTGCCCGCGGATGAAAGGCACGGCCTACATAGTAGCCAAAGAAATCCTGAATAACGGGATTAGCATCAGCAGGCAGTTTATCCGGGAACATGGTATCAAAGGTTTCCACATTGCCCTTAGAATCTACGCCCAATTCATGTGCACCACGGATGGCCTTGCCCGTTCTGGCCTCTTCATTACGCATCTTAGCCAGATGCTGTTTCACGATCTCCCGCTGTTCCGGCGTGTAGTAAGCACCATTATAATGGTCGCTGATGCTTTCACTCATATCATACATAGCTGAGGTTGCTACGGCCTTGATGCGGCTGTCGCTGCCAGCGGCAGTGATGGCCATGCCGGACAAGCCACAGATGCCCATGGCACCGACCTGATCCGGGTTCACGAATTTCAGATTGGAAACGAAATCCACAGCGGCATGGTAGTCTTCCGTGAAGATTTCCGGGGAGCCCATATTGCGGCGGCTGCCACTGCTCTCACCGGTGGTGGAGGGATCAAAGGCTACGGCCACATAACCATGCTTGGCAAACTCCTGCGCATACAGGCCGGAGGACTGCTCCTTCACCGCACCAAAAGGCCCGGTAATCACTACGGCCTTGTACTGCTTGCTGGCATCAAAGTCTTTCGGCAGATACAGATGACCGGCCACTTCAAAGCCAAAACGGTTTTCAAATTTCACATTCTTGGCTTCAATGGAGTTGTCAATCTTGAATACACGGGTGTCATTGTCAAGCTCGCTGATGGATGAACGCTGCATCTGCGAAGCTGTTGCTAAAGTTTTAGCCGGCGTTGCTGCCATCGTCACATCACTCCCCATAATGCCAAAGGACATCACGCCTGCCACCAAAGCAGCCAAAACCATCTTCTTGTTTTTGCCAATTTTCTTCAACATTTCTATTCTCCTTTACTTCACTTACATCTCTATGTCATGTTATCGTGACTTTACCTTATCACTTGAAACAGACTCCAACTCAAGCATTTTATTTTAAGTTCTGCTGAAAGAATGCCTCAATTCTCGCAAAAGGAATCTTGGCTTTGTTATCGTAGAGGTCAACATGAGACGCACCGGGAACAATCACCAGTTCCTTGTTATCGCCCTTGAGCTTTTTGAAGGCATCTTCGCCAAAGTAACGGGAATGGGCTTTCTCACCATGCAAAACCATAACGGCATTCTTGATTTCATCGGCATAGGACAGAATCGGCATATTCATAAATGAAAGGGCCGAAGTCTGATTCCAGCCGCCGTTAGAATTCAGTGAACGGGAATGATAGCCGCGCTCCGTCTTATAGTAAGCATAATAATCCTTCACGAACTGCGGCGCATCAGCTGGCAGCGGGTCAACCACACCGCCGGAGTTCTTGTAATAACCGGCTTTATAGTCCACCGTGCGCTGAGCATTTATGGCTTCGCGGTTGGCATAGCGCTCTTTTTTCAATGTTTCCTTGTCTTTTTCGTAATCAAAATAGCCGTTGGCCATAACTCTGGTCATATCGTACATCGTGGAAGCCACCGTGGCTTTGATACGCGTATCGCTGGCCGCTGCATTGAGTGCCATGCCGCCCCAACCGCAAATGCCAATAATGCCAATCCGATTCGCGTCTACATTATCCTGCGTGGACAGGAAATCCACGGCTGCTGAAAAATCTTCCGTGTTGATATCCGGCGAAGCCACATAACGAGGCTGACCACCGCTTTCCCCGGTAAAGGACGGGTCAAAGGCAATAGTCAAGAAACCGCGTTCAGCCATTTCCTGCGCATAGAGGCCGGAGGACTGCTCCTTGACGGCGCCAAAGGGACCGCTTACCGCAATGGCCGGGAGTTTTCCCTGAGCATTTTTCGGCACATACATATCTGCAGCCAAGGTGATGCCATAGCGGTTGACAAAAGTCACCTTGCGATGGTCAACCTTGTCACTCTTTTGGAACACCTTGTCCCACTCCTGCGTCAGCTGCAATTTTTCAGCCTTAATCATTCTGTCGCTTTTAACTTCTGCAGACTTCATCCCTGCCACTCCTTTATCTGCTGCCTGTACACCATTTCCCATAAGACCAAAAGACATCACGCCTGCCACTAAAGCGGCCAAAACCATCTTTTTGTTTTTGATTATTTTCTTCAACATTTCTATTCTCCTCACTTCACTTACACCGTTTATCCTCTTGCTTGATCTCATTATAGCGATTCTGTTTTGTAATTACCAATACTTATAAAAAATATATTTTTATGCTTACTAAGCATAAAAATCAACATCTTCAATGTTCAGATTGAATCATCAAGGGCGTATGCACCTGCATGCGATAACATTGTACCCAAAACATCAGCGCCGCCAGCAGGCAGAACAGCAGGCCACCCAGCACGACATATTGCGTGCCCCAAACATCAATAAAATGACCGCTGACCGTAGTTCCGAGTACACAGCCCATATTGGCCGCCGTCAGGAACAGGCCATTGGCAAAGTCCGGTGCTTCCGGAGCGGCACTTGCCATCCAGTACTGATTGATATTGGCATTGATACCGCCCAAGATGCCCCAAATGACCACAATAAGCCCCATCAACGGCCAAACGCTGCCGCCGCCCAACAGGGCAATATAGATTACGGCGACCGCCAGCGGAAAGATTTTGACCACAGTCAATGGACGCACGGTCAGCAGATTTCCCGCCAGCATACTGCCCCCAATATTACAAAGACCATACACAAACAGCAAGATACTGACTAAGGCTGGTGCTACGCCGGAAACAACACCCAGATACTCTGCCAAATAATTAAATACGCCGAAAATCGAACCATTGAGGAAAATCACCGCCACGATAGATGCCCAGACCATCGGCTTTTTGAGTACAGAAAGCTGTTTGCCGTAGCTCAGTCGTGCCTTTACCGGCATTGAGGGAATAAACCATAATGTCGCCAGCATAACCAGCAAAGTAGCTAAGGCAAAGAACGCCATAGATGCAGAAAGGCTGAACTGCTCGGCCAAAAAGTTGCTGATGGGCACGCCTGCAACCATACCGGCGGCCACGCCCATATTGATTTTCGCCACCATCTTCGGTTCCTCGCCTGTCCGCGCTAATCCTGCCGCCACGGTAAAGGCCATCGCGCAATAGACCGGATGGAAAAACGCTGGCAGCACCCGCACCGCCAAAAGCACATAGAAATTTTCGGCAAAAACAGCAATCGTGCTGCAAATGGTAAACAGCCCCAAGATAAAGACCATCACCCACTTGCGATTAAAGCGGGACATAAAGAGCGGCATGGTCGGCCCTGCCACCGCTACCCCCAAGGCAAACAAGCTGATAAGCCAACCGGCCTTCACCACGCTGACCTGATAGTATTCCGCAATATAGGGTAAAATCCCGATAAAGCCCATTTCGGTATTGAGAATGCCAAATACACCCGTGGTCAGGATAAGCAGCATTACGCTTTTATTTCCATTCTGTTCCATTTCCACACCTTCCTTTTCTTCCATTATAAATTTATCTTCATGTAAATACCAATACTTATAGAAAATGCCTATCTATGCTTTACAGTAATAGATTTACAATCTATAATAAAGGAAAAACAAGGAGCTGATTGTGATGGAATTGCGTGTTCTCAACTACTTTCTAACCGTTGCCCGCGAGGAAAGTTTTTCGCGGGCGGCAGAAAAACTGCACCTCTCCCAGCCGACCCTTTCCCGGCAGTTAAAGGATTTGGAAGAAGAATTCGGCAAACAGCTGCTGATTCGTGAACCGCGCCGCATTCTCCTGACCGATGACGGGGAGCTTTTACGCCGCCGCGCAGAAGAAATCCTGTCGCTGGTGGAAAAGACTGAAGGCGAACTTTTGAGCAGCAACGAAGATATCAGCGGCGATATCCGCATTGGTGCAGGCGAATCCGTGCACTTTGGCCTGATTATGGCAGCCGCCCGCCAACTGCAAAAGCAGCATCCCCGCATCCGCTTTCA
The DNA here is from genome assembly GCF_000424065.1 of Selenomonas ruminantium subsp. ruminantium ATCC 12561. GTDB lineage: Bacteria > Bacillota > Negativicutes > Selenomonadales > Selenomonadaceae > Selenomonas_A > Selenomonas_A ruminantium. The sequence continues at coordinate 139,530 of NZ_AUJE01000002.1, read as the reverse complement.
TATCGCCACCGGCGACGGCAGCACCACCCTCACCCGTTTGGAGCGCGGCCTTATCGACTTTGCCTTTGTCTATGGCCGGCTTGACCCGGCCAAATATCAGGAACTTCCCCTGCCTGTCCGTGACCAATGGGTGCTGTTCCTGCGCAAAGATGACGAACTGGTTAAGCAGGAAACCATAACAGCCGCTGACCTCTGGAACCGCCCCCTGCTCTTTTCCCGCCAAACACTCTCGCCCAGTACTCATGGGGACGAACTGCTCAACTGGCTACAAAAACCAGTAAACGAACTTCATATAGCCGGTTCCTACACCCTGCTTTATAATGCCACCCTGATGGTCAAAGAAGGCTTAGGCTATGCCATCTCCTTTGATAAGCTCATAAATACCACGGGCACCAACCTCTGCACCCGTCCGTTGGAACCGCCCATCTACACCGAACCTTCTTTAGCCTGGAAAAAGAATCAGGTCTTTTCCAAAGCCTCTCAGCTGTTTCTGCAGACCTTGCAGGAAAAATTTGCCATACAATAAGGAGGGCTTTGCAGCCCTCCACAAACCGTTCAATATTTTACAGATTAGCCAAATAAGCCATCAATCACTTACTGCGCTGCTGCCCTGCGCCATGTTATCATTACCGCCGCCATGACCGTTTAATTCCTTATTGAGCACGGCTATGCGCTCCCGGCAGCTAACCGATACAGCCGCCCCCTTTGCCAGTATATAGTTAAGCCTGTTTTTCTGTTTATAGAATACCGTCACCTGTGCCTGTGGTTCTTCGACCAGCTTCTGCGTCAGCTTTTTGGCTGCATCAGCCGAAATATCCTCGAAATGGGCTTCAACAATCTTAATATCATCTTTAAGCTCCGCCTTGGCCAAAAGCTGCGGGGCTATTTCGTTTACCCATCGTTCTTCAGCTAAAGCCAGCTTATCCCGCAGTTCTTTGTTCTCCGTCTGCAGACGTTCTACCCCCTGCCTAATTTCTTCATCTTTAAGGGAAAGCAGCTGCACAGCGCCAGTTAATTCCTGCCAGCATTTTTGAATCTTCGCCATAGCCAAACGACCACAAAGGAAATAAATCCGCGTGCCTTCCTTATGCTTTTCCGCCTTGAAGATTTTAACCAGTCCCACCATGCCGGTCATCGGCGGGTGCGTGCCGCAGCAGGTGCAGGCATCACTGCCTTCGATGCTGACCACCCGCACAGGGCCGGTCAGCTTGTCATTGAATTTACGGGTTGCACAGACCGCAGCCTGCTCGGCATCCATCCAGGTCGTTTTTATCGGCAGGTTTTCCTGAATCTGTGCATTCGCCAACGTTTCCACCTGCTGAACCTCAGCAGCGCTGACCTCACGGTTCAGGTCAATGGTCACCATTTCTTCCGTCATATGAAAGCCCACATTATCGGCCTGGCAAAGTTTCCAGAAACCATAGGATAAGAGATGTTCCCCGCAGTGCTGCTGCATATGATCCAAGCGCATCTGCCAGTCGATTTCGGCGGTAACTTCCGTTCCCACGGCTATGGGTTCTGCCGTTTCATGATAGATATGCCCGTCCTTTTCCCGCACCTGGGTAACCTTAATGGTCTTATCCGCCAAAATCAGTTTTCCCGTATCGCTTAACTGGCCGCCGCCCTCAGGATAAAATACGGTTTCTGCAAGCTCCACACCAAACCCTTTTTTGCGTTCCACACAGGCCGTAACGATGGTCTTGCAGCTGCGCAGCATAACCTGTTCATCGTATAATCTTATGGTCTTCGTTTCTGTCATATCCTTCACACCTCATCATTATGCATGGTCTGATTTTAAGCCGGCGCCGCACATGGACAGCAATTATTCCCCTCAAGTCAAAGTGCTGCTCTTCCGTTCCCTAAAAAGGTCATACCACCTCCGGCACCCAGGTGCCTTTGATGCCCTTGACGGCCTCAGCAGCCGTGATTACCTTATCATCGTTATCCATATCAATCAGCTGATAACGGTCATTGCCCATGCCCATTTCCTTCATATAGGTCAGCTGACGCATACTATGGCGGGATTCCATACGCTCAACCAAATCATGTTTACTTTCCTCGGGCAGAGCATAAACGCAATCGACACATGCCTGGTCAGCGGCCAGAATATCCAAGGAAGCCACAATGCCAATATCCGGTGTAACCACAGGTTTTGCCGACGTACCGGCGCAGTCGCAGTCCACGCTCATATTGCGCATCACATTGATAAAGGCAATTTTATCCTTAAAATGGCTGACCGTTGCCTGCGTGGATTCAGTCATGCGCTCCATGAATTCCTCGTTGTTTATCCCCCATTGGGAACCACCTTCACCAGCATGAATCATCTTCTTGCCGATTTTGCCATCGGCGCAGCCAATGCCCAGATTTTTATTGGAGCCGCCAAAACCGCCCATCGCATGGCCTTTGAAATGCGTAAGCGTCAGCAGGGAATCATACTGCAGCATATTCTTGCCCACGGACATCTCCGTAAACCACTTGCCATTGGGTACCGGCAGCATTGCGGTTCCCTCGGCATCTGTGATATCCACTGTGGTGAAATCCGCCCAGCCATTGATCTGCAAGGTTTGGCGATGTCTTTCCGTCGTGTCGCGGCCACCGCCATAATAGGTATTGGTCTCAATGATGGTGCCCTCCGGCAGACGTTTCTGCAACAGTTCTTTCACCCAGGGACGGGGAATGATGTTCGGGCCATGCGGCTCACCGGTATGCAACTTGATGGCCACCTTGCCACCCAAATCTTTTTTGACACGATCATAGATTTTCAAAAGCCCTGCCGCCGACAAGTCGCGGGTAAAGTAAACCACCGACTCCGCCCCTTGCCGTTCACTATACGGAACATAATGTTCCCCGCCGGTACCGGCAACTTTTTCCTTTGCCTCCGGCTTTTTTTCTGCCGTGTCCGCCGCAAGACCTGCACAGCCCGGCAAAGCCGTCATAGCCATAGCCATGCCCGCGAGCTTCACGAAATTCCTGCGCGTCATATTTTTCTTCATCACGCCAACCTCCCTGCTAAACTCTGCTGCTGTTCACGATGACAAACATTATCCTGCTTTTACTTTACCACTTGAAGTTTACTCCAAGTCAACCGGTTAAATGATGTTTTATTTACAGATTAGCCAGAATATCCTCTGCGACCTGCACAGCCGTCAGGTGATTTTCTTTGGCCAGCGTCGCATAATCATAGCGGTCATAGAATTTCTTTGCCAAACCAAAATTCAATACCTTCATCTTATCTGCGCCATAGAAGCGGGCAATCTTTTCGCCAAAACCGCCATCCAAAACACCATCTTCCAAAGTCACCACCAGTTCATGATTTGCTTTCAGTTTTTCCAGCAGTTCTTTATCCTGTCCGGTGATAAAGAGCGGATTGATAAGCGTAGCCTCAATGCCCTGTTCTTTGAGTTTTGCCGCAGTTTCTTCGGCCAGATTGTAGAAATTGCCCAAACCGATAATGGCCACATGGCTGCCTTCCTGCACCACTTCATATTTATTGAGCTCATCATAAGACTGGCGCACGGGGCGATTGGAACTGCCCACCATCATATGCGGCACACGAATAGCGACCGGATATTTTTCCTGCTTGACCGACCAATCCAGCATGGCCTGATATTCTTCCGAGGAAGTCGGCGCCAAATAAACGAGATTCGGGATATTGCTCATCATGGGGATATCGTAGAAACCTAAATGGGTCACATCATTCATGCCATACATGGAAGCCCAGAACACCAAAAAGGTTGCCGGGTTATTATTGACACATACATCCTGGGAAAGCTGGTCATAGGTACGCTGGAAGAAGGAAGAAAAATCGCCAAAGACGGGATGGGCACCATTGCGGGCCAGACCGGAAGCCATCGCCACAGCTTGTTCTTCGGCAATACCCACATCAATATACTGTCTGCCTAAAGCCTTACGGCGTTCCTGCGTGAGTCCCATGCTGGACGGCGTGGCTGCGGAAATGGCGATGAATTTCTCATCTTCCTTAGCCAGCCGCAAAAAGGTTGCTGCAGTCTGCTCAGCATAGGGGTCTACCATTTCCTGCCTAGTTTCGCCGGTTTCGATATCAAATGGCATATGCCAGTGCCAATCTTCCTTATTTTCCTCGGCCAGCCTGTAACCCTTGCCCTTTTGCGTGACGATATGGATAACCACCGGATGGTCGATATCCTTGACCTCACGAAACGCCGCAATCAGGGCTTCGGCATCGTTACCATCTTCTACAAAACGATATTCCAGCCCCATGGCCTTGAACAGATTGCGCTCTGACTTTCCCTTGGTTTCCCTGAGTTCCCGGAAGCCCTTATACATACCGCCATGCACTTCGGCAATGCTCTGGTCATTATCGTTGAAGACAATAATCAGATTGGAATCCATTTCACCGGCAGTATCCAGCCCTTCCAAAGCTTCACCGCCGCTCATGGAACCATCACCAATAACGGCAATGATGTTCTCCTTATCGCCCTTGAGGTCACGCGCCTTGGCCAAACCCGTTGCCAGGCTGATGGATGTGGAAGTATGCCCGACATTGAACATATCGTGCTCGCTTTCCTCCGGGTTGGTGTAGCCGGACACATCATCATAATGCTCTTCATAAAGGTATGCAGCCCTGCGCCCTGTGAGCATCTTATGCGGATAAGCCTGATGGGAAATATCAAAGACAAATTTATCCTGCGGCGAATCAAACACCGTATGCAGGGCAATCACCGCCTCCACGATACCGAAATCCGGGCCAAAGTGCCCGCCGTGGATACTTGCTCTTTTCAACATGGCATCCCGCATTTCCTGCGCCAATACCTTGCGCTGCTCTGCGGAAAAACCTTTTATATCCTGCGGGCCATTAATTTTTTCTAAATACATGTGTTACTTCCTTTCGCTATCATACAAATGATTTAAGTTCAACAGATATGGCTCAGTCTATACCTTTGAGCAAACTTCAAGTCAAGAGCTTTTTTACTGTATTTAGGAAAAATTTTTTCCTTGACTTCGAGTACACTCCAAGTGCTAAACTTACCATATAAGATGAAGTTATGACAATGAGGTGATTTTATGACCATCAAGGAAGTCAGCGAAAAATACGACATATCTGCCGATACCATCCGCTACTACGAACGCATCGGCCTTATCCCCCATGTCCCCCGCAAGGAAAATGGCATACGCGATTTCGATGAAGCCGCCTGCGGCTGGGTAGAGTTCTCCAAATGTATGCGCAGCGCCGGCGTACAGGTAGAAGCCCTGATTGAATATGTTGACCTGTTCTTCAAAGAAGGCACCGAAGAAGCCCGCAAGGAAATCCTCGTAGAGCAGCGTGCCCGCCTTCAGGAACAGTATGAACAGCTAAAAGCCACCATGGAACGATTGGATTACAAGATTGCCCATTACGAGGAACTTATGGTCAAAAAATGTCCCCATCTCAAATCGTGAGCCCCCAGCCAAAAAGGGCTGCTGCATGTAAATTTCTCACATGCAGCAGCCCCTATTTTTTGGTAAAACTTCACCGATTATAATTTTCCTTCTCATAGGTGACATACTCCATGAGATATTCGATATGAATACCGGTACGATTTTCTCCCGCCTTCCAGGTATCCATAATGCGCTGAAAAACAGTTTGGAAGTCTTCCTCCGAAAGATTCTGCAGCAGCACATAGAACTGATTTGGCTTATATCGCAGAATCATATCACTTTTCCGCAAGGTATCCTGCAAGCAAAGCTCAAATTTTTCTGCAGCCTCCTTCAAGCTGTCTGGGCACACCTCAGCCGTTTTCTCTTCGGACAGGATAAACAGCAATTTGACCACCGTTCCACCATAGCGCTTATAGAACTGGCGAAGAAAATGATAGAGCAGGGAAAACTGCTTGAGGTCCATAGAAATCACCCCATCGCGCCTATGCCAGCTTTCAACGATTTGCGTAATGCGGGTAAACTCCTTTTGGATATCATTCTCATCGAATAAATTATTTTCACCATCCTGCCCATATATCCTCACCCCGTTTTTACCGCTTTGCTTAACCTTGTAAAGGGCACTGTCAGCGAGCGGAAACAGCATATCATAGTCCTGTCCGTATTCCGGCACCAAAACTGCGCCAATCGAAATGCTCAAGGGGATATTAAAGCTCTCGCCAGCCAATTTGACCGTCTCTTTGATAAGCTCGCTGTTCAACCTGCGGTGCAGGCTTTCCAGGGCCGTTTCACTCTCCATATTGGTAAAAAACCCCATGAACTCGTCTCCGCCAATTCTGACCATAACATCCTGTGACCGGATATTGCGCCGCACAACATCCGCAAAAGTCCGCAAAACCTTATCGCCCATGCTATGACCATAAATATCGTTGACCAGCTTAAAATTGTCTAAATCTAAAATCATCAGCATACCAGCCCGCTCCGCACAGAGCTTTGTCACTCTGACGGTTCCTGCTGCTTTATTCAACAGACCGGTCAGCTTATCCACAGCCGCTTCCTCTTTCAGGCTCACGATTTCCTTCGTATGTTTGACCGTATTTAAGATGCGTTTTGTCAGAATATCCTTATGCACAGGTTTACGAATAAAATCCGCGGCACCTTGTTCAAAGCTGCGGCTCTCTGCCTCGCTGGTCTCTAGACCACTCAGGAATATGATGGGTGTGGGTTCCCGTCCCGCCTCCTCTTCCATACGCCGTAATTCCTGCTGGGTTGTAAACCCGTCCATTTCCGGCATCTGTATATCCAGCAGAATCAAATCGGGGGCGTTTTTACCCATAAATTTCAACAGGTCACGCCCGGAACGCAGGCAGCTGACACGCATGTCCTGTTCCCGCAGGATGCGCTTTGTATGAGTCAGCGCCAGGGGGTCATCATCAACAACAACAATCCAAATGCCCATAGTTTTCTCCTATCTTCTATCCGTTATCCGTTTCATTCTCGTACGAATCCCTTCACTTGTCCAGCAAGGTCAAAATGCCTTCGTAGTCAAAATGGTCCACCGCCTGTTTGAGCTTTTTGTAAAGCTCGACCTCCCCATCCGGAATTCGATAATCTTCCATCTCGGTGAAAATCTCCTCCAAACGGTCACAATCCATTTCTTCTGCAGCCTCCCGCATTTCTTCATAGACGCTTTCCATCAGTACAGCGTCCGCCTCCGGCTTCTCATCTTCCGCCGCTGTCTGTTCATTTGCAAAGACCGCCGCAAGCTGCACCTTAAATCCGCGATAAGTCTCGATGAAGCCTTCATGATGTGCCCGAATATATTCCCTATTCTCCGCCTTGCCGGCATTTTCCAGCAGCTGCGCTTCTTCACCGAATTCTTGGGCACCGATTATCCTGGCCGAACTTTTGAGCGCATGCACTTTGATGGTATAGTCTTTTATATTGCGCTCTGCATAAAAACCTTCAATTGCCTGCTCTGTTTCATCTATGGATTCATAGAAAATCTTCAACAGGGGCAGATAGGCCTCGACTGAACCACTATTTTTTATCCCTATCCGCATGTCCAGCCACTCTGCGCCCTGCAGCGGCGCAAGACTTTCCGGAATTTCCTCATTTTCCTGCACCATGACTTCTTCGCCTGCCTCCTGCATTTTTTCCTGCGGCAGATAGGTTAAAAGCATTTCCTCCAGCTTGTCGGTATCAATTGGCTTGGTCAGATAGTCATTAAAACCAGCTTCGATATACTGCTCCCGCGCACCGGAAATGGCGTTGGCGGTCAAACAGATTACCGGCGTATTCCTATTCGGTCCACTTTCCTGTTTCTTCAACTCATGCAGCGTCTCAATTCCATCTTTGCCGGGCATCATATGGTCGAGGAAAATGATATCGTATTTCTTTTCCTGGGCCAGCAAAAGCCCTTCATCACCATCGTTTGCCGTATCCACCTGAACCTTCGTCTGCTTAATCAAGCTCTTGAACACCGTCAGATTCATCGGATTGTCATCCACCATCAGAACCAGCGCCTCAGGTGCCGTAAATTTCTCGCGATATTTTTTATGTCCTTTTAACAATTCCTGATAGGACGCCTTGTAATCGCCCAACGGCTCCCACTTGACCACACGCTGCCGCAGCTTGAACGAGAACGTTGAACCAACACCGTAAGTGCTTTCCACCTGCAGGGATGAGCCCATCTTTTCCAGCAGGTTCAACGTGATGGTCATACCCAGGCCAGTGCCTTCCACGTTGCGGTTACGCTTTTCCTCAATGCGCTCAAACTTGGAAAACAGCTTCTCCATATCCTCCGGCTTTATCCCGATACCGGTATCCTTGACCGCCACACAGAGCAGCACACTGTCCGGGTCATCCGGGACACGCTCGAATTTTACGGAAAAGGTCACACTACCTTTTTCCGTATATTTCACCGCATTCGTCAGGATATTCGTAATGACCTGCTTGATACGGATTTCATCACCATAGAGCAGTTTCGGCGTCTCCTGGTCAAAATCCAGCAAAAGCTCCAACCCCTTGGCATCTGCCCGCGTGTGAATCATATTCACCAAATCATTAAAAACGGAGGAAAGGTCGTAATCCACAGGGATGATTTCCATCTTGCCCGCCTCGATTTTTGAGAAATCGAGAATATCGTTAATCAGCCCTAACAGAGTATTACCCGCTGTATGAATATTTTCGGCATACTCAATTACGTTTGGCTCACGGCTTTCACGCAGAATCATCTCATTCATCCCCAGCACCGCATTGATGGGGGTTCGTATCTCATGAGACATATTCGACAAAAATGTAGATTTCGCTTCATTAGCTGCAGCCGCTGTTTCCGCTTTCTGGTTCAATTCCTGCGCCAGACGCGCCTTATTTTCGTAACGTGTCATGATAGCCATGATTATGGAAATGACCGACAGCAGGACAACTATAGTCAGCAGCAACGTCCTTCTAAGCTGTGTAAGGGTAGACGTCGCATCAAACACCGACAGGCAGAGCCAACTGTTTGCTACCGGCACCTTGTACACGATGTACTCCTCATCACCAAACCGGAACGAAAAATACTTTTCGTTGGTAGAACGCAGCTCATCCACAAGCATTTTGCCAAACGTTCCTTCTTCAGTAAGGTAATTTTTCCCTACTTCTGCCCGGTCCGAATGCGCTATAACTTGATAATTCCGGTCTATAACGATTTCAATGTCCGAATCGCCTTTGGCTGCTAATTCTTCTGTCATTTTTTGCAAATGACTCAATGAGAAATCCATTGAGGCGACGCTTTTTACATCACAGAGCGACTTGGATAACGTAATCATCATGGTATGGGTTTTCGCATCGAGATACGGGTCCACGACAGCGACCTGACCAATGTTGGCCATCGCCCCTCCATACCAGGGGCGTTCCTGCGGGACATAATCCTCAGGGGGAACCCAGCCGGTTCCATCGATGAACACATCCGACACAACAGCATATAATCCTGTCGAATTACCTGCAGTGATATGCTCAGATGCCGCGTACTGATTCTCCAGGAAAGCCTCCATTTCCTCAGGGGACTTCCCCTTGCGAATCATATCATCCAGCGTATAGGACACCCCTCTTATGATATCCACACCTGTAGAGAGGTACTCGTTTATCTGATTCGCTGACTTTGTGGCAACAAGTTCCCGCGTCACGATGATCTTCTGCTTCATCTCGGACTGCAGCATGGTGTAATAGGTCATGACTACAGCCAGAAAAAACAGAATGATTATCGTCGTCATATCCACTCTTTTCAGGACAGACTCAGATTTTCTTCCTTTTTTTGCATCCATTTTTGTCCTCCTGACAGAGTTACCGAACAATGATAATATCACTCTTAAACCACTTTTGGGAGATTCTCCCCAAAGTGCCATCTACCTTCATTTCGCTGAGAATTTTTTGCACTCTGTTTTGCAGTTCTTTGTCCTCCTTTCTAAATCCCCAAGCCAAATCTTCCTCACTCAGGCTGTCGGGAAGGATAAAATATCGATCACTGCTCGAATGGATGAAATAAAATGCGGCCAGCGAATCCACAAATCCCGCATCCACTTTTCCATCTTTTACCTGATGAAGAACCTCCACATTGTCCATAAGCGGAACAACCTTAACCTCCTTGGAAAGGCCCGATTCCATAAAGCTATCAAAGGTTGTGGAACCAATCTGTATCCCCAGCGTTTTTCCTTTGAGGTCATGTATCCACATAATGCTGCTGTCTCCGCGAACAACGAAAACCAAATTGTCTTTTATATACGCTTCCGACAGGAGCATATTCTCCGCGGCTTGAGGCGTTACCGACATACTGCCGATACAATCAATTGTTCTGCCATTCAGTTCGTCTTCCTTGTCTTTCCAAGCGATGGGCCGTACCTCACACGTGACCCCCAAACGGGAGCCGACCTCACGCGCCAGGTCAACATCAAAGCCGACCAGGTCCCCATGTTCATCGGTAAAGCTCATGGGTGGGAAATTATCATCAACGCCAATTACAAAATGTCCGTTATCTACGACCATTTGCAGGGAAACATCCTGAGAACGGACAGACTCCTGTGAATCACGGCAAAAATAGATTATCCCCAGCGGCAGCAATACAGCACAAACAGACACAATCAGAAAAGCCCGCCATTCCTTGGACATGGGCTTTTTATCCGGCACGTCACACACCTTCTGCACATCTTTGTGCGCATCGTAATCCTTCACCAGACGCCTAAGCGTCAGCGAAAGCAGCAACAGGCCAATCAGGTTGGGAAATGCCATAAGACCATTAAGGGTATCCGAAATATCCCATAGATTGTCCAGATAGTCATTACCTGCCGCGCCAAGCAACTGCGCACCAGAGGCACCAACGATAATCATAGCAATCAGCAGCAGCTTCATAACCGGCTTGAAACGCACACCAAACAGATACGTCACCGCCGTCTCCGCATACCAGTACCATCCCAGTATCGTTGTAGTTGCAAAGAGCAGCAGCCCCGTCGCCAGGATATATTTGCCTGGCGTTCCCAACGCCACCTCAAAGGACTGCAGAGCTAGCTGTGCCCCCGTCAGTTCCGGGTAGTACGTCATCGTGCCGGTAACGAGAATGGCCAGCCCCGTAAGAACACAGATGACAAATGTATCCACAAACACCTCAAAGATACCATAGAACCCCATCTGAACCGGATGCGCATTATCCGCCGTGGCATATGCCATAGGGGCAGAGCCCATCCCCGCCTCATTGGAGAATACGCCACGGGCGACTCCCCGCTGAATGGCTTCCATCACACACCAACCGGCCACCCCACCGGTAACAACCGCAGGGTCAGCGAAAAACGCCATATGAATCGCATTGGTAATCGCCGCAGGAATTTGCGCCCAGTAGGTTAGCACCAGGAATCCCGTGCTCACCATATAAAAAACCACCATGAACGGAACAACAAACAAGGTCACACGCGAAAGACTGGTAAGGCCGCCGACAATGACCACTCCTACAGCCACAGCCATTATAACACCGCTGTTCAGATGGTCCACGTTCCAGCCCATAAACAGCACTTCCGCAGCAGAATTTGCCTGCACGGCGCCCCCCATCCCCAGAGATGCAAACAGTGCAAACAGCGCGAACAAAACCGCCAATGCCTTCCCTATCGTTTTCCAGATGCCTCCCCATTCACCCAGGCCATGTTCCAAAACATACATAGAACCGCCGCGCCAGTCACCATGCGCATCCTTTTTCCGGTAATGAACAGCCAGTGTAATCTCAGCAAACTTGGTACACATACCAAAGAACGCCGATATGAGCATCCAGACCAACGCCCCAGGTCCACCCAGGTGCAAGGCTGTTGCTACACCCGCCACATTGCCGGTTCCCACCGTCGCGGCCATCGCCGTAACCATTGCCGCAAACGAAGAAATGGACTTATCCTCTTCGTTCTTTTCCCGGAAGCTGAAAACTTCGGCTATTGCCGGGAAAAAATAGCGAAGTTGAGGGAAGCCCAGCAATAAAGTCAAATAAATACCTGTCCCCACAAGCAAAGTCATGCCCGGAGGACCCCAAACAAAGTGATTAGCCACTTCGTTGATTTGCATAATGAATTCCATCTATTCCCTAATCCTCCTCAAAAAGCCCCCGCCTCTGACATTTTCCCTTTTTCCTGTTCAGAGCCTTAACTGCAGATACCTTTGCAGCCTATCCCGTATGCAGGCACCTGTATACACTAACCCTATTAGAACTATTCGACATTTTGCTTAAAAATCCCTGTTCTATACGCACCAAATAGATAACTTTTTGCATACTTGCTAACTTTTTTATATCTTGTATAATACTCTTAGGTTTGTCGATGTTTAATGTTTAAGGAGAGCAAATGATGAAAAATTATTCCTATCAGCCCCAGGGTGTATGCAGCAAGCAAATCGACTTCAGTATTGATGAGGCCGGCAAGCTGCATGACGTTCAATTCACCGGCGGCTGCCCGGGCAATCTGGCAGCCATCAGCAAACTGGTCGAAGGCGCAGATGCGGCAAATATCGCCGCTATGTTGAAGGGCAACGATTGCCGCGGACGCGGTACTTCCTGTGCCGACCAACTGTCCAAAGCATTGAGCGAAGCTTTGGCTGATGTGAAAGGCGCCTAAGCCTTCTGAACACAAACCAATAAAAAACGGCAGTTACATCAGGTTTTCGCACCTGTGCAACCGCCGTTTTTTATATTCTGCTCTTTTTGCTATTATTCATTTTTCGTCTCGGTCAATTTTTGTTTAGCCAGTTCCCGCTGTTTTTTGCGTTCATGATAAAGCTCATGACGCTTTCTTGCAGCTTCAAAGGCAGCTTTAGCTTCCTCTGTCTCCAGTTTCAACGGCGGCACAGCCATCGGACGGCCGTTGCGGTCTAAGGCAACCATCGTGAAATAGGCGGACAGAGCATGCTGCGGGCCCTGCTCTGCTTCTAATACTTCTACCTCGACATTTACCGCCACTTCCATGGACGTGTGGCCAACATAAATGACCTCTGCCGTACAAGTGACCAAATCGCCAATCAGTATCGGCGTATGAAATTCCAATTCATCCACGCGCGCCGTTACCACATTGGAGCGGCTGTATTTGCGGGCTGCTGCATAGGCTGTGGAATCCATCATCTTCATCAATTCGCCGCCATGAACATTCCCGTTGGGATTCGTCTGGCTGGGCATCATCACTTCACTTAAATAAATCTTTGTTGACATCTATTTTCCTCATTTCTGCTCTTATTTTTATTTTATACAACAATATCGCATAATTGTCACAATCTGTCAATCCGGAAATGTAAAAATTTAGCCAGCAAAGCACCGATTATGATATACAATCCCATTATCGCTAACAGCAAGCCGACATATACGACTGCCGGTTCACCTGTGGCCGGCGTGGCGAAAATATGTTTCATCAGCAGGCGGTCCCCCACGCGGTCCAAAAAGGAACCATAAATCCCGCCCGCGGCCACCAAAACTGCCAGCACCACTTTTAACGGCAGGAACGCTGGCCAGGGCAGATGCCATCTTTCCCGCCATCCCTTAACGTGCAGCCCCCAATGCAAGCCCATCAGGATTAGCAGCGCATAAGGCAGGGACACATGCAGCTGATGAATCAGAATACTGCGCTGAATATCCAGCGGCATGATTTCCTTGAACAGATGATTGGAAATGCCGGAACCTGCGCCCACCATTACCAGCAGCACCACCAACAGTAAAATATCAATTACGGTACCGATAAGGCGAAAAATTGACCAGCGCCCGCGTTTAAGTGAAGCGAACCATTGCCGATTCTGACCGATATGTATGAGCACCAACAGCCACCATAAAATCCCCAGCACCTCATGCAGTACCTTGGGCACATAATGGAAGCACATAATGGGCAAAAACAGCAACGGCAAAAGTGCCGTCACTGTCATGCGAAAATTTATTTTGAACTTATTCATAAGCCCAGACCATTAAACCAACTTTTGATGTCTTCGGCTTTGGCCTGCGGAGAGAACAGCTTGCCGGCCTTCCATTCAGCCTTGCCCTTGGTCAGCTTCTGCAGATAGTCAGCACTCGTGCCGATATCGCTGCCGCCGGAGGTGCAGATGGCAGTCATTTTCTTGCCCGTGAAATCATAGCTTTCCACGAAGGTATCCATGATGCGCGGCGCCTGTCCCCACCAGATGGGATATGCCAGTACGATGGTATCATAGTCCGCAATCGGTGCATTCTTATCCGCCAGTTTCGGGCGGGCGCTGTCGTTCTTCTGTTCCACTGTAGCGCGAGTGCTTTCGTCATTATAGTTCAAGTCCTCTTTGCTATAAGGAACTTCCGGACGAATTTCGTAGAGGTCCGCATTCAAAGCCTTAGCCGCATTCTCTGCAAGCGTGCGGGTATTGCCCGTGGCCGAGAAATACGCCACGAGAATCTTGCCTTTAGCCGCAGGTGCCTTGCTGTCTGCCTGTGCCGTAGTCTGCACAGGTGCCGGTGCGGCCTTTTCTGCCGTCTTGCCCGACTCTGTACCACAGCCCACCAGACCTAAAATCATCAACACGCCCAAACAGGCAATCCATAGTTTTCGCATAATGTTATCCCCTTTCATCACCAATTTCATCTATGTTCACTCTAACACTTGTAGTAAACTTCAAGTCAAGTATTTTCTCTTACAAATTGGCGCCTATTTTATACGCCATATCGGCAAAGGATGACTTTTCGACCAGACTGCGGGCGCCGCAGCCTGTCGCCCAAACCTGCCCGACATCCTGCCATTCCATATAGCGCACCAACGTTTCATAATGATTGGCCAGTGCTTCCATCGTCCAATCCGCACTGTTATAGGCCGTAGCCATTATAATGGATTTCTTGCCATGCAGTTTTTCCGTCCGCGAATAAAACCTATCCACGATTATCTTTAACTGGGCCGACATACCAAAGTAATACAGCGGCGTGGTAAGCACGATAAGGTCAGCCGCCAGCATCTTGGGCATCAGGGTATTTTCGATGGCATCCTTGAACACGCATGGGCCATCCATGCCGCATTTGTCACAGCCCTGACAAGGATGCGTTTCCTCATGCGCCGCATCAAAGGTAAAGACTTCATGCCCGGCGCTTTTCGCCCCTTCGGTGAACCGGTCTGCCAAATAAATCGAGGTGGACTCATTTTGCGGATGGGGGCTGCTGGTAATCACCACAATCTTCATGTTCTTTCCTCCCGAAACACTTCCCGGTACAAATTCCTTTGCTTCCTTACTGCTCTTTTCGCCAGTCAGCGCGCCCAGACCACAGCCGGAAAGAAACAAGGTCATAGCACCTGTGCCGGCAAGCTGTATAAATTCCCGTCTGTTCATAAGGATTTCCTTTCCTCAATGCCGCTGCTTATTTGCCTGCACAGTCAGCCAGGGACGGCGAAATCATCGCGGCCTTAAAGGAACGCACTTCATAATCGGCCATGCCGCCTGCGTAATACACATCTTCCCGCAGGATTTCGTCCACGGCTTCACGCGTTTCGGCGCCGCTAATCATAATCCCGGCCATCTCTTTGTCGGTATACGGCCCCACCAGCAGGAAATCGCCCTGCTCAAAATGTTTGGTAAACCAGGCAATATGTTGCTTAAAGAGCTCCTCGCCCTTACCTGCCGGAATCTTGTCTGCCTTTAACACCTGATTGATGATGAACATTTTTCTTCCCCCTTACAAATTCTTGCCCGTCTCATAGGCTTCCTGCATCGCTGCCGATTCACGAATGGCACCGGGTGCCAAAGCCGAAGTACCGATAATGGCACCTGCATTGCGTACGCCCACCTGATTGAATTCCTTGAAACAGCCCACATACATATTAAAATCCGAAAGAATATTGGCCATAAATTTCTTATCCGGCACGCCGCCCAAGGTAAGCAGATAAAAATCCTTGTCTTTCAGAATTGGCAGCAAGGGATAGGTACGGTCCAGAAACCGCTTCATGAGCCCCGTCCAGGTAAAGTAATAGAGCGGGGATGCCAATACGATAACATCCGCAGCCTTTAGCTTTTCGAGCACTTCAGCCATATCGTCCTTCTGCACACAAGTGCCGCCATTATTATGGCAGGCACGGCAGCCATAGCAGTCACCAAAGGTTTTATCCCGCAGTTCTACTTTCTCCGTCTCATGCCCGGCTTCCTGCGCGCCGCGGATAAATTCGTCCGCCAGGATTCCCGTGTTGCCATTTTTTCTCATGCTGCCATGAATAACTAAAACCTTCATCGTCTTCTCTCCTTACACATACGCATTATCACGAAAAGATTAACTCTTGCGAATTTTGGCAATATATTTTCGCCAGCCATTGCCTGTTTGCCAATTCATTATCCAAAGCGGCCTTCTTGCCCAGCAAGGCTTTCGCCGGAACATAGGGGAAGTCACTGCCATAGAGCAAATGACCTTCATCGGTAATCTTCAGCAGCATATCCATCGCCTCCGGCATGGGGTCACCAGCCAAATCATAATAAAGCTGCTTCATGCCCGCTTCCATATCCACCGGCTTCATCATCTGCATGCCTGCCAGCATGGCAAACATCGCCTTGGCCCGCTGTTTCATATAAGGCAGGAAGGAACCGCAGTGCGGCACGACCAGACGAACCTTAGGATAACGCTCCAGCATGCCACTGGCGAGCAGGTTGACAACGGCTCGCGTGGTATCGGCAGGATATTCAAACAACGCCATGACCTGCCCCGTCACCGTCCCTTTATGCGGAAGTTCCCTTGCCGGACTGGGGTGCAGGATAATCAGCGCCTGACGGCGGTTTAGTTCTGCAAAGACCGCTTCCCAGCGTGCATCGCCCAGATAAATACCTCCGGCATTGCTCGGAACTTTCACGCCCAAAGCCCCCAGCTTATCCATCGCATACCTTATCTCTGCAATACTGCCCTCGCTGCTCGGAAAGGGAAGGGCTGCCACAAAGCCAAATTTATCCGGATACTTGCGGCAAAGGGCGGCTGTTTCCTCATTGATTTCCCGCGCTACCTCACAGGACAGCTTTTCATCTCCGTTATAGATATGCGGTGTTGCCGGCGACAGCACCGTATAATCAATCCGGGCCTGCTGCATAAACGCCAAATGCGCTTCTTCCGACCAGGCGGGCAAAGGATAACCCTCCTCAGCCGCCGCATCAATGCCGAGCTTTGTAAGCCCCTGCACAAAGCTCGGCAGAATTGCATGGGCATGCACATCAATCTTGCGCCCGGCAGGGAGCGCTTCCCTGCCGGCTGCCATTGCCGTCTTTTCCTGCATAGCCCCCAGCCCCCAAAGGGCAAACGCCCCGCCAATACCTGCTTTGAGAAAATCACGCCGTTTCAAGGTATCCCTCCTTAATTCACGCCTAACAGCTTCCGCAGACAATTATAGGAAATCTCATAGATGGACAGATACTTATAATCAACACCCGCTTCGGCCATCGCTTTTTTCTGCTCCTCCGTCACCACGGCATAGGGATAAATCCCATAGATAAACGGGAAATACGCATAGATAAAGCTCTGCTTGGCCACTTCATTCATTTCCGGGCAAAACTTGTCCAGACAATGACGCACCGCCTGCATGGACTTGCCATACGAACGCTTGAACTCCACCAGATTCTCATAGCGGCTGTTCCCTTCCATATCAAAATGATTCATGGAGAGAAGCTTCAACAGCCTTGACCGCTTTTCCAAGGAACGGGACAGGGCATCTGCCAATTCATCATGGCTTAACGACTCATGTGCAGACAGCAGCTCTTCCAGATCAGCTACCCACAAATCATACTCCCGCTGCATCAGGGCGAGAAAAATTTCTTCCTTCGTATTGAAATAGTTGTAAATGGCCGTGCGGTTAAAGGTCGTCACCTTGCCAATCTCTTTGAGCGTGATATCCTTAAAATTCATCGTCTCATAGAGCTTGGCACAAGCATCAATAATCTCTTCCCGCCGCGCGAGCAGCACTTCTTCTGAAACCTTTGGCATAAACAGCCTCCTGCAATTTATTTTTCAAAAATGACATCGTGTAACTTATGTTAATTGCATTATAGCTATAAAATGACGCAATGTCAATATAATCCCTAAAAAAATTCGCCACGCTTTTTCGTGACGAATTTTGACCCTTTTACAAATTTTTCGCACCCCAGTCCGCAACCTGCTGATACAAAGGCACAGCTACATGATATTCCGTTCCCAACTCCACTACACGATTCACCAGTCCGGCAAATTCCGAATTGCCGCCCCGCTGAATATCCCGCTGCATGGACATCGTAGAGCCAGCCTTGAGCGCGTCCATGATGTTCAGCCCCGTTTCCACCAGATTTACGGTAAACGTAATGCCCATGGCTTGGCCCAAGGCTTCCACTTCCTTAATCAAACCAATGAACAGTTCACGCTCCTGGCCGTCCACCTGAAACTTTTCGCTCGTGGCGTTAAAATATGCTCCCGCCGCTGCCGCAGGCGAAACAAAGGCAAATTTTTGCAGGGCATCACGGATGATGTTATCACTGAAATGCGCGCGGATTTCCGCCTTTTGCATGACCGTTTCCAGTTCCTGCGCTTTCTCCCGCAAGCGAACCTCCTGCTGCGGACGATAGCCAAAAATTACCCGCAGCATCTTATCCGACTGATAGATAACACCCGGCGAGGCAATTTCGCCCATCACATAGATACAGCCATCCAGACAGGTGAGTTCCGGCAGTTTCTCCTGCATCACGCCGCCCGTGCCGAACACGTTAAGCACCGGTACGATGAGTACCTCTGCATTCATCTTTTCCTGAGCAAAGGCAATGGCATCGTCAATATTATAGTATTTTACACAGACCAGCAATACATCGGGCATATCCGCATACTCTTCCGCTGTGCAGGCCTTTACCTTCTTTATCTGCTCCGTACCCCGATGATTGGTTCGCAGGGTAAGCCCCTTTTCCTGTATAGCTGCCAAATGCGCTCCGCGGGCAATCACCGTTACCTCATTTCCGGCCATAGCCAAATACGCTGCCAGCACGCCGCCGGTGCCCCCGGCACCAAAGATACAAAATTTCATGCCTTTGCCTCCCTTTTAAAAATACGGTCAAATATGGTCAAATATACTCAAATATGCATCTCTAAGCACATTTGAGCCAGTAAATCTTATTAAATCTCCACAAAAGCCTTGTTTTCAGAGCATTAACCCGTTTGCAATGCTTTGTGGGTGATTGGAAGTTTAACTGATTTTTGTCAGGATACATCGCTGTAACATAACCCGTATGAGTTTCGCCATTGCGATAAGTGTAGGTCACATAATCCCGATGACGGAAACCGCAAACCTCATCAACGCCAGCTTTGCTTTTTCGACGCATAGGCTTAATGCTCCATTCCCCAACGCCTATATTTTCAGGCTTCAAATCGGTTATACAAACCGCGTCATTGGTATGCGTCTTGGAAATATTCCAATCTTCACGTTTATTGGCGGTATCACCACCAGTTGTCAAAACCAACGAACCTCGTAACTGCAACTGTTTCTTGAACCAATGCTTGCCCTGCATAACACGCTGGGCATCATCAAGCCCTTCGACATGACCTGCGGATCCAATCAAAGCGTAGTACCTATCTGCAAACTGTGATTCCCTGCTAAATGTTCTAGCATGACAGTTGGGGCAAAGTGTTATCAGATTGCTAATGGTATCTGCACCGCCAGCCTCTCGCGGAGTAATGTGATGTACCTCAAAACGAGTTTTGACTTTGCCGCATTCCATGCACTTGCAGCCGTCACGATAGATGGCTGCAAGACGCAGATTGTTGTCCAGACGGTTTGACCTCTGATACTGCCAACGGTAAGGCTTGTATCCGTCCGTCAAAGCCCGAATGTCAATTTTCACCTCTTCCAACCAGTAGCCGTCAATGCGAATCCATTGCCGGAGCCTGTCGATTACGCGAAGCGTCGCTTGTTTTCGCTGAATTATCGACGGCATCAATCTGCCGCTTCTTCGTGAAGACGCACGATTGAAGAACCTTGCAGGGCGGTACTGCTTATGGTATCTATGATACCTGCGGTAGCCACGGCGAACGGTCAGCAAATGCTTGACGACCTTGCGTTGCTCGATAGTTCCCTTGAATACAACCTTGTTTTTGGTCAAACACTTTTGAACCAACGCAAGCCCAACATGATTCGCACCATCGTCAATGCCACAGCGTATTTCATCGTTATTTGGGTTGTCCACGACTTTATTTAGTTGAATTACCATCGGGAACTTCGATACCAGCCGAGCTTTATGCTGACGGACAAGCCGCCAGGCATTCTGCTCGATAGTGGGGTCAAGTCGTTTCCCTTCTGCGTCCAGAACGAACGCATATTTCTTAATTATGGGCATCTCTGCCACCTTCCTTTACAGGAGAATTTTCCTTCTTGCCCATGTCGTCAGGAAGCTCATGTGTTTCCCTGTTATCCCCGCAGGACATTAGCGGTGTTTCTTGGTTGGCACTCTCAGAGCAGCGGACTGATGGTTTACATCCGCAGGTGAGTCTTTAACTTATCCCGATAACTTAGTTCATCCCGCAAACAGCTTTCGCCGAACACGGTCACTAGAGCTTGAAACAGCCCGTTAAGCATATTATATAAGATATTTGTCCACTTATATACATATTTATCGATATTTTCGACTACTTAACGGTTCGTCCTCATTGGTTTCGTAAGGATGTGACAGCCAAAACGTATATCCTGCAATGGCTTCGGCGGCGACCATTTCCAAAATCAGCGCTTCATTGGGACTCGCCAGGCCTTTACCGTCCCTTACAAAACAATTTCGTGAGGAATTACATCCATATTATGATTCGCCAAAGATTCCAGACATTCCTCTTTTTGACTCATATCATGAATCCATTGCAGCGAACGATAAGCCTGCGGGGCATCAAGAGCGGTTCCCCGCGGAATCATTTCCTTCCAGGATTTTTCTGCATAGCCGCCATCGG
The DNA here is from genome assembly GCF_000424065.1 of Selenomonas ruminantium subsp. ruminantium ATCC 12561. GTDB lineage: Bacteria > Bacillota > Negativicutes > Selenomonadales > Selenomonadaceae > Selenomonas_A > Selenomonas_A ruminantium. The sequence continues at coordinate 118,727 of NZ_AUJE01000002.1, read as the reverse complement.
CAAATAGCAGGACAAATTTGCCGCCATGCGAGATTTTCACCGCCGCCAAACCGCTGGTATGGCCGGGAATCTGAATCATTTCCACACTGCCATCGCCAAACAGGTCAAAACTGCGGCCCACTGGCCCCTGGCCTGTTTCTTTAAATGCAAACGTTTCCATGTTGACGCCTTTCCACATGCTGGTCACATAGCGTTCCGCATGTGCTTTCGTATCCTGCCATTCCTCCTCACTCACGAGAATGTGTTTGGCCTCTTTCAACTGCCGCAAGCCGCTGGCATGGTCGGAATGCAAATGCGTAAGCAGTACATAGTCAATATCCTTGGGCTGGATATTTCTGCGTGCTAACTGTTCGACCAGCGATTCGCCCAAGGGCAAAACACCCTGATTCAGCAGATAATGCGCCAGCCCCAAATGACGAATCTGCGCCCAGCGGCTGTATTCCCCTTTAGGACTGATTTCCCGATGCCAGCCCGTATCCACGAGGATTTTCCCTTGTGGATGTTCAATCAAATAGGCGGAAACCGGCAGCCATAAGCGCTGTTTACGCCCATAAGACGACAATAACGTAAGCTGCACCGGATTGGGATTTTTTTCTGCATCCTTAAACGGCAGGCCGGGCGACACACATACACAGCCGGTATGGAATACATGGATACGGATTTCAGGCTGAACATTTTGCATAACGCCAATCCCCTTTCGCTCGTTCACTTCTCTATGCCTCACATGATAGCATAGACGAAATGACTTTGCTTAGACAGGACTGCCGTAAGTGTCCAAACATGTATAAAAAAAAGCGCACTTGGCGCTTAATGAGAATTTTTCACCTATGGTAAAACGTACATAAATGGATTATAATTTAGCCATTATGTGACTTTACGGAGATGAACGATTATGTCTAAAGAAAATAACTACCGCCTGCTGTCCCTCGATATGGACGGAACTCTGCTTACTTCGGCCAAACAGATTCCCCCTGAAACAACTGCGGCTATTCAGCAGCTGATGGAACAAGGGATTGAGGTTGTCGTTGGTACAGGCCGCGGTCTGGCGGAACTTGCCGACTACCGTGATGCCTTTAAGGGTATGCACTATGGACTATTGGTAAGCGGCGGCTTGATTTATGATTTTTACAAAGAACAGCCCTTGACCACGCATGCGCTATCCGTAGAACAGTGTCAAAAGTTACTCGCAACAGCCTGCGAAGAAGATGCTATGGTACACATACTTACCATAAATGCTTCCGCAGCCCGCGAACAAGATATTTTGCACATGGACGATTTTTCCATGGCCGTCTATCAGGATATGTACGAACGTATCTGCGACAGGCCGAAAGATTTAGCACATTACATACAGGAACACGCTGGTGAAATTCTCAAAATTAACCTTTATCATCGCACTACGGCCTCGCGTGAACGCAGCCGCAAACGCCTTGCCGGTCTTGGTATGAACCTTGTACTGGCAGAACGAACGGGACTGGAAGCTTCCCCCGAAGGCATCACCAAAGCCAGCGGGCTGAAAGAACTATGTCAACTGCTGAATATCCCCCTTGCCGCGACCGTTGCCGTTGGCGATGCGCCGAATGATTTGGAAATCCTGCAAACAGCCGGGCTGGCTGCCGCTATGGGAAATGCTGCTGACTCCATCAAAGAAATCTGCGATGTGGTCGTAAGCGACAATGACCATAACGGCGTTTTAGAAGTAATAAAACGTTATTTTTTAGGTAATAACGGACAATAAAAAAGGCAGCCTTACAGCCCACTGTCATTAAGTTAAGAACTAAGCGACCAAAATCGCACACCGCCCTTGACTGAATGCCGTTAAGTTAAGGCGGGCGAACAAAAAAGACATCAGAAATTCGGCTCAAGACCGACGCTCTGGGAGTCTTTCCCATATCAAAAGAAGCCAACTTCAATAACGGCGTTACCCTCTTTTTATTGCTTTTTCACATAAAGTTCATACGCTGCTTTATAAATCTTTTCGTCAATGGACTCTGGAATAATATCCTTATAGCTTACGTTACCAAGGAAATCTTTTTCTATAATCCTGTCGTTTGAAAAATCAAAGCGGTATAAGGCATAATTCTGTAAGCCGCTTAAATAGGATTTTCGAATATACACATTGTAGTAGCCAGAGTCATCTACAAAAGCGTCAGGGCTTATCGTACACGTGTACTTATCCGTAGATAACACCCAGTTCCACTGACCGACAGGCGTTGGGAATACTTTTGGGGTATTCATGATTCTATGGGCATACTCAACAACGAAATTTTCAATCGAGTCCGGTAATACAGGGCTTACTACGTCCTGCCCTTTACCATCGGTATCCTCTACTTTATCCCCTATATAGGTAAGTACCCTTTTTAGCGTAGTTGTCCTATCCTTAAAGTTCAATACATAGAAATCCCGTGTTTCCATATACGTGCCTGCTCTTGTCAGACTCCTTGTTTGCGTCCAGTACGATAAAGTATTAGCGCCCTTGTCGTATTCAATGGTTTCCGTATCAACGGCTACCGTATCCTGCCCTCTCGTCAGAATAACGTGCCATCGGGTTCCTCCCGCCTCGATAATACCATTCATAAAAGCCAATCCAGACAGTATAATCCCTAGAATAAGCCCCATATGAATAACTTTCCTCACAACAAATCACCTCTCAACCGTTAATCCGTCACCGTCCAATCGGTGCAATAATTTCTTATGGCCCGTGGCAAAGCTCATTAGCTGTTTCTTTATCGCCTCACCTATCGTATCCGGGACAATGGCTGTTGGTTTGGACACTTCTCCGTTATCTGCCAAATCGTAATAAGCCCATTCATCATTGCTATTCCTTTGTATTACGGCTGTAATATTATAAGTATTGTTTTTGAAGTCATAGCACCAATCCGTGCAATACGTTCTCACATTTTCCATGTTGGCGTCATAGGTGTACACCGAAACAGGGACTACGGCTTTGCTTTCGTCATTATTCAGATAATGTGCCCGCCAAAGATTAACAACGGTATATTCCTTATTGCCGTCAACGTTTTTGGCATTAACGCACGGTCTAGCTTTCTTGTCTTTATATATGGAGTAGCTGTTAGTCCCTGCCAAATGATTCTCCACATAAGTAAATACAGGGCGATAAAAACTCTGTACATCGACATACTGATAGAAGGCGTCCGTGTCGGTTACTAGGACATTCCCGCTCTTATCCAGAAAGGACGAGCTTAGCACATGAACCGAGCCCCGTAGAAAGTCCAGCTTTATCTTAAATATTCCCGCCCCGTCGTCTGCCAATAAATCTGCGTTGATATAACTGTGGTCAAAATCTTCGAGAACGGCCTTTGCACTTTTGGCGGTATATTTCATTTTAAGCCATAGTTCTGCCTCCCGTACTTTACCATTGAAGTTCGTGGTTTTGGTGATATTTGCCATGTCAACAAAGTAACCAAATTCATCATCGGACTCAATCCATTGCCAGTTATGGGGGACTGCATATACTATGGACTGAACCATCAGAACAAAAGCCAGTCCCCACAGCAGGGCTATTCGTCTTATCATTTCGATTCACCTCCGCCATAAATTGTCTGATTCAATATTATCCATCTCGTTTTTTATCTGCTCTCTCATACGAAGACTTTCCCTGTACTGCTCCGCGTCGGCGGTCTCATAGAATTCCGCCGTGCCATCGTAGTTCTCTTTTACAACTTTCTTAATTTCTTCCAAGGAGCACCTAAAGAATTCCCTGCGGGTGTTCACCATGTTTACCTTCTTGTCTTCAAACGCCCTGTGCAATGCTGCTTCAAGTTTTGGGGCGTCATCGGTGAATATCATCGCATGAACATCAAAGTTGAACGGGACGGACGCACTTCCAAGCTCATTGATTCGTTCCATGGGGTCGAGTCGTCTGGTCATTCCGATTTTATATACATCGTCGCCGAAAGAGCCAATATTGCTGATGATATAAACGTACCCGGCTCGTTGATTCGCCTCCCGATAATCGACATCTTTCAAGTGGTCGTTTACTTCCTGCAAGTGATTCTCCAGCTCCCTAATCCTTTCGAGGAGTTCCTGCTTTTCCTCTTCTGCCATATCACGGATTTGTTGTCTGGCAGCTTCCAGTGCGTTCTCGTAATGGCTTTTCTCTTTCCTTACCTTATCCCGCTCGGCCTCCAGCTCTTTCTTTATCCTAAGGTTCTCCCGTTCCTCGGCACGTAGCTCCCGTTGGCGGTCACGTTCTTCTTTTTTCTTTTGTGCATATTCCAAAGCCAGATACATCTCTTCCCGTTTTAACTGCAAATAATCGCTGTTTATGTATATGGCGTGTACTTTCCCCAATTTGTTGATGGTTTCGTATGATTTCTCCATGCGTTTCAAACAGCTTTCGTGGTTGCTGTAACTGACCTTGCCAACAATATCATCACACTCTAAGTTGAAAGACCTTAGCAGCAACTTCTTCGTATCCCTTATCAGTTTATCACCTGCTGTCCTACTGTTGTTGATAGTCCAAGTAGTGCTGCAAATGCAGGCTGCGTCATTTCTAATCATTTGTTTTTGCCGTTCTCTGACAGCATTTAGCAAGTCCTCATATTCCAGTGAATAACTCATGGGATATTTTGGCTTATACAAAGCAAATGACTGCAACAGCACCCTGTCGTCCCATTCAATGACTTCTTCTTTATCCCTCGCAATCCTTGCTTTAAGTTCCCAGTGCTCGTTTTCCAGCTCTTTTTCTATTCTCTGCCGGGTTTCTTCGAGTTCAACAGCATAGTTGTCAGCTAGGTAATCCTTCTTCTTTATAAGGTCGGCACACTCTTGTCTGAGCTTTTCCTGCTTCTGTTCAAGTTCGGTATTATAGCTGACCCTTAATTCCTCTCGTTGCTTTTTCAGGTCGTCACAATCTCTTTGAAGTTTGTCCTTTAATGCCTGTTTTTCTTTCCTTAGGAGCTGCTTTTGTGTTTCTATTCTCGAAACGTAATCATCGTACCCGTCGTCAAGTCGCTGATACTCGTCCTTTATTTCCTTGTATTGCAGTTGCATTTCGATAAAGCCTTTTCTTAAAGCATCAATATCATCCATCAACTGCTTAACACGTTCTTCCTTTTTACGGATTTCCTTCGAAATCGGTAGCATATCCCAAAAAGACATGATGAAAACCTCCTTGAGGTGCCGTTCGGTCACTCTCCGACGCACAATCTGGAACTGTACGCCCTTTTTGCCCAAGGTCAGACAAAAATCAGCATACGTCCTTGTAGTTGCTGGCTTCTCGGCTGTCCGCTTAACAAAACAGAAAGTGGAGGAGTTCTTTTTAAAGGTACATATTGGCCTCTGTCGGCAATAATTCCGAAGCCCCCTTGAGAATAGTAGGGGGCATATTGGTTTTTATTCTTTCTCGCTTTGAAAAGCCATTGTCAAGAACCAAAACAACTTTTGTCCTAGTATATTTCTTTTTGGCAAGCGGATTCTCCTCCCCAAAACTTTCCCGATGGTGGCGTTAAATTTTCCCAGTCCTGAAAATAGGCATAAAATACCTCGCAACGCTTTTACCTGTTTACGCCGGATAAATCCCTAAAATTCCATACAGTATCTCTCCAGCTTCTTACTTATATAGGTATTTCTTCTCCAGCTTTGCCAGGGTTCCGTCCATTTTCAGTTCTGCCAAAACAAAGTTGATGTAGTTCAAAAACTCCTGGTCGCCTTTTTGCATGAGTATACCGCAGGAATGACGGGTGAACGGTGCTTTCATCAGCGGAGCCGCGAGTTTATCATTCAATTCAATATAACGGGCGGCCTCCACGGTTTCCGTTATCATGATGTCAGCATTGCCCTCCGCCACCTGCCGGGGAATATCGGCATTTTCCTGATGAACAATCAGTTTTGCCTTTTTAAGATTTGCATGGGCGAATTTTTCATTGGTGCCGCCGGGATTAATCATGACACGCACCTCCGGCTTGTCAATATCAGCAAGGCTTTGATATTTCTTGGCGTCGCTTTTCCGGCACAGAATGGTTTTGCCGAAAACACCTTCACCATAGGCATCCGACATGGCCATGGTCTTAGCTCTTGCATAGTTTCTGGAGATACCACACAGGGCGATATCAAATTTTCCGGCCAGCGTATCTGCGGTAAGGGTTGGCCAACTCGTGGGCACATACTCGATTTTCACGCCCAGAGAGTCGGCAATCAGCTGCGATAACTCGGCATCAATGCCCTCGTATGCGCCTGTCTGGGGATTCAGATAAGACATCGGAATGTAATCACCTGTTGTCCCAATACGGATAGTACCTCTGGCGGCAATATCTTCCAAATGCCCTGCAAAAACCGTTCCAATAGTCAGCAACATCAGCACAGCCCAACACAAGAAAACACGTATTTTTTTGTTCATGAACATCAGTCCTTTCTCACAGATAATTTCTCACCATGATACTATTCTCTAAATTACCTGTTTTTCCCTGTGAAATTTTCTAAAAAGCTCCGCAAAGCAGCAGCCGCCGGTGACAAATGACGCCCATGCGGAAATACCAGCGCAATGCTGCCGGAAATGGCCGGCGATAATTTTTTGACTTCAATATTTTGCAGGTTAAACGCCGTCAATTCCTTTTCCATCAGCAGCGATACACCAGCGCCGGCAGCCACATAACCCAGGATGGTTTCCATTCGGGTAAATCTTTGCCGAATATGCGGTGCAAAACCTTCACGCGCGCAAGCATGATAGACCGAATCCGCGAAGTTTTGCCCCATATCCAGCAGGATAAAGTCCTCCTGCTGAAAGTCCTTGAGATGGACTTCTGCTGATGCAGCCAAGGGATGTGTCCTGCTGCAAACCAGCACCAGCTTATCTGTGCCCAGCGTTAATGTTTTATAGCGGTCATCCGGCAGACTGCTCGCACGCAACACAGCTAATTCCACCAATTCACCATCGAGCATACGCAGGATTTCCTCTCCCCTATCCTCAACAAGGTTGAGCTGGATATGGGGATTTTTTTCTTGAAAAGTCAATAGCTTTGTATGCAGCCCATACTGCGAAAGTACAGGAATCGTTCCTATATTCAAGGTCGCCGTATAAGGTGTTTTATCGTGCAGGCGCCGCAGGACAGCGTCTGCGTTACTTACGGTTTCCCTGGCAAATTCAGCAAAGTCCATCCCCGCCGTGGTAATATGCAGCGTCCGCCCGGTACGGTCAAAAAGCGGTACCCCTACTTCTTTTTCCAACTGACTGATGTGCTTGGAAAGAGACGACTGGGATATAAACAGACGGGACGATATTTTGCCTCCAGCGATTACATCAAAGGCAAGTATATGCAATCGGCACAGGATGCACTGAGCCGTGGCCTTGATGTTTCCTCTGCCAGTTGGGTAAAGGTGAAAAACGGCAAAGTCGTAGATGTGGATTTGGACGCCTACCCTGCCGTAGCCACCCGCATGAAAGCTGCCCCTGCCTTTGACAAGCTGAATTTAAGTTCAGCGGAAAATGACGAGTTTGGCACCGAAAACAATACGCCCAAGCATTTTTCGGCTATCTCTAAGCAGTACGAAAGCAAAACAGGCGAAATGGCCGACAGCGAAACCATAAAACTCATGAATCCCATGAATTTCATCGGCAACGGCAAGGCTGTGACAGCCAAACACTTCCGCATTCGCCATGGTGCCATCGACCGTGATACGGCACTGGCGATTCCGGCCATTCTGGCACTGAAACTGCAAAACAGCGGCGTAGATGTAAATTTCTACTCGCCATGGAACCGCGGCCATGCCGGTGACTACGACCTGCCGGAACTCTTTAATTGGATAGACAGCATTTGCAAAGCATAATCCCCATCTACATAAGCATAACCCAAGCAAAAAGACAGCTGTATCGGAAACGAACCAGCTGTCCTTTTGCTATAAAATATTTACTTCATATATTCTTCCATGACCAAGCCTGCACCGCTGATTTTTTTCGCTGTCTCCTGGCCAACATAGCGGAAATGCCAAGGCTCGTAACTATATCCTGTGAGGTTTTCTTTTCCCTGCGGATAACGCAGGATGAAACCATAGTCCGCCAGCAATGGATGTATCTGCGCAAAAATTTCCTTCTGCGCTATCATTTCATCGTTATCATCAATAATCTTTCCATCCACGACCAAACAGATATCCACAGCCAGTCCCGTATGGTGCTCGGAATAACCTGGAACCGCTACATACTGCTTTACATAATCGGCCCCATACTTTTGGGTAAATTCGGCCACGATTTCCTTTTGGCGGGCTACGCTCCGATATACTGAATCGAGTTCAACCTGAATCCCCTTCTGTTTCAGCGCCGTGCGCAGCTGCTCAAAATGCCGATACGTTTCCGGCTCAATCTGGAACTCCTTGCCAAACGAATTCTTTACCGTTATCAACGGCAGTTTTGCCTCATAATCATCCGGCAGCTTATGGGTTTTGTTGACGAAAACCATATAATCTACCGACTTATCCTTGGCTGCCAGCTCTTTTTTCGCAGAGGACGGTGCTGCCGTACGCTTTATGTCCTCTCCATATATCGTCTTGAAATCATCCCGCATGGAAATGGTGTTCCAGCCGTTTTGCGCGGCAAGCTGCCGGCATTTTTCAGCCTTATCCAAATCACCGAGTTCCCGCGTCTGGTCATCACAGAGAACAAAGAAGGCAGCGCTTTTGTATTTATTCCCGCTGATGGCATAATTTAACATACTGGCATCATCTTTGGAATTGCCAAAGGCCAACACCGGCTGCTTGCCAATTTCCCGAGCAATAGCTGTCACCTTATTCATCTGCAGGTTTTTGTGTTGGAAGCCGCCGCGCACCAAATAATCATCATGACGATACATGTATTTTAGCCCATCGGTATCCCCCTGATGGGCCGCCAAAATTTCCATATCCGTGCCAATGATATTTCCTTCCGGAATCGCGAGCATATCCGAAACAAGCTGGCGCACGAGCTGACGTTCGGAGCCGGAGACAACATATACCGCAAACTTATTGGCCTGCAAGTATTTGATGACCTCGACCATCGGCAGATAAAAGGCCTCGCCCCAGGCCATATTGCTTAATCCTTCCACCGGCTTGCCCATAAAGTTTTTCACATAGGCATTAAATTCCGGTGCCGTCATCCCATTAAAGACCGAAGCAAAATGCGGGGTACTGCTGCCCGGCTTGCTGACAGCAGACTTGTCCTTGAGCCACGTCTCAAGCTGCCGCGCGAACTTTTCATCATCTGCCTGTGGGGTAAACGTCTTATCATGAAGTGTACGGTCAACAATCAACATTTGCGACAGATAATAGGGTGCCGTCTCACAGAGAATCGTACCATCCATATCAAACACCGCTACGCGGTCTTTCTCGGGAATATAATTTTTACTGCTCTTATCCGTAATGTCCTTCACATAATTCGTAAGCACCTGATAGGAGGCAGCATCCTTATTCCAATACTGAAAGTTACTCCCCTTCTGATTCACGGCAATCTGGCTGATTTCCGCACGGCTCGCCGCCTCTGCCTCATAGGCAAAACTACAGCAGACCATAGCCGACAATGCACCAATCAACAGTTTTTTCTTGAACGATTTCACCATACCACGCCTTTCTATTCGTAAAAATACCGTTAATTGTATTCGCTATGATACCGGCTTTTACCTGCTTTTTTCGAATAAATTACGCTCCTCCAGCAGAAAGTGCTTCCAAAAGAATTTGGACATTCTCCGTGCTGTACTCAATCTGCTCCGACCAGCGACGTATGGACTCACCCAGCTGCCCGGTAAAACAATACGTCAAATAGATAAAATCGGCATTCAACTGAGCATAGGAAAGCACCGTTCCCCAGCCATACTGCGGCACATGCTCCAGTGCACGATAAAGAATGTATTGATAGATGCGGTCAAAAACCTGCGGGACCTCAACACCAATCGCAAACTGTTCGGAACGCAGCCGCGCCAGTTGTGCCGTCCACTCTGCATCAATCGGCTCCGTCTTTTGCAGGCAGTCGAGCACAAAAGCTGCATCATCAGGCGTAAGACCTGCCTGGTAGCATAAATCCTCGTCATCTGCCGGCAACGATAGTCGCTGCAATAGTTCGTTGAGCGACATTTTCTCGCCATTTTCCAACTGAAAGCCTAACGACGCTGTATCCGCTAATAATAACTCGCAGCTTTTTTCACAGCTAAGCCCCACCCCAGCCAACTCATAATCGCCTAAAGTCACGAAAAAACGCGGATGATTCGTACAAATGTCACAAAGTATGGATTCATCGGCCGTACGGATAAGTTCACATAAACCATCCTCACGCAGGAACGGACAGCGATCGCCCTCACCCAGACGAAATTGCCAGATACCATCGACTTCAACGATATTCTGCCGGATTTTCCCGCCTAACGCGCCTTCAAGCTGCTGATATTTGGCCGCTGTTGACGGGTCAATATCAATTTCCCAGCCGGCACAGCAGGTATGCTGACATTTGTCGGCCTTACAGCAAAAATCCGCATAAAAATCAGGATATATTGTCGAAAAATGCAAAATAAAACTCCTCCAATCATGTCTCTATAAGCACGTTTGAGCATTTTACAGGGCTTTCTGTCTTCTGTAAGCCTCCCCCTTACAAAAAGCTGTTTTTTTACTGTTTGTACAAGGAATATCCCCTGTATTCCACGAATAGTAGATACAAATATATGAATAAGGAGCGGTCTTTATGACGATGGCAAATAAAGGCGATATCGTCTACGTCAAACGCAGAGGATATCGCCATTTTGGCATATATGCCGGAAATCAGCAGGTGATTCATTATTACAAGGAACGCAATCCCCTGCTTTGCGACGGGATTATCACCGAAACTACACTGGCAGAGTTTATGTCCGACAGTGATACGTTATATGTTCTGAATGGTATCGGCCCATCCGCCAAAAACAATCTTTTTGACTGGATTATCAAGCGGGTATTCGATGACGAAATAACGCCTTTTTCTCCACAGGAAACCATAGCCCGTGCCCGCAGCAAGTTGGGGGAGCAGGGCTATGACCTGCTGCTCAACAACTGCGAACACTTTGCCTTTTGGTGCAAAACCGGCGTAGCCAAGTCCTCACAGGTCGATGATATTCTCGCCTGTTTTCTGCTGCTCGTTCCACCGCCAGACAAGACAAAAACAGAAAACCAATAAAGCGACTATTCTTTTCTGCCTGCACAGCCATAGTATCTAAGGCCCAGCATGGTGATATCGTCCGATTGCGGCGCTGTGCCAGCATGCTGCCGAACAAATTCCCGCATTTGGGCCAAAATATCTTCGATGGACATATGGGGCAGCCCATTCAGCTTTTCCTTAATCTGTCTTTCGGTAAACTGTCTGCCCTGTTCGTCCATCGCCTCGGAAACACCATCGGTATAGAGATAGAGCGTATCCCCCGGCAGAAGGTCAACACTTTGCTGGGTATAGGGCAATTCCATCACGCCCAGCATGCTGCATTTCTTTATGGGCAGGAATTCATAATGGTCATTTCTTCCCAACAGTGGCGGACAATGTCCACCGCTGACATAGGTAAAATGTCCACTTTGCATATCCAATATACCGACGAGAGCTGTCACGAACATAGCAGAATCATTATTGCGGCAAAGCTGCCGATTGGCATTTTCGATAGCTGCTGATAATCTGTCCTGCGTCTTTCCGCGCAAAATACTGTTTTTTAGTACAGATTGGGATTTTGCCATAAAGAGCGCCGCCGGCACACCTTTGCCGGACACATCCGCAATCGTAATGACCAGATGATTTTCATCGAGCAGATAAAAATCGTAAAAGTCGCCGCCTACATTCATCGCCGCATCCATTGTCGCATAAATAGCAAATTCCTTATGCTCAGGAAAAGCCGGGAAAAGATTGGGCAGCATATCTTCCTGAATCCGTGCTGCTACGGATAGTTCTGTGCGAACGCGTTCCCGTTCGGCTGCAGCATTAGCCAGATTCTCCGTATACTCCTTCAGCGCCATGGTCATGTCATTGAAACATACCGCCAAATACTCGACTTCGTCACCAGTATGTATATCCAGTTTCTTGTCAAAATTACCTGCCGAAATCTCTTTGGCACCATCCGCTAATCGGCGAATCGGCTTGGACATACGACTGGCCATCCTGCCGCTGCCATAAAAAACAAGCAGCAGGATCGGAATCAAAATGAGCCCTGCCCGCAGGAATAAATCATAAAAGGCCCATTCCATGACATTTTGGAAATAGCCCATTTTCTCCCCCACAGCAGCTCCCACTTCAGCTACCGGATCCAATATTTCATCATCTTCGATAACCGTTCCCAAACTCCAGCCGGTTGATTTCATCGGTGCGAAGGCCAAATAATAGATATCCCCCTCATAATCCACGGACATAACACCATTTTCCCCGGCAGCCATACGGCGGGCAGCTTCAGCAATGGACGGATTATTTACATTACGCAAATCTTGCGCGTCTGGTCTTACAGCCAAAAAACCATCTTTTTCCGATGAAAACATCACATTTCCCATATTGTCCAAAACAAAGGTTGTGGATTTTTCGCCTACTGCAGTACTTAAAATTGACTGGTAAATATCCTCTGCACTGTAGCTTATTCCCACAACACCGGCAAAACCGTCTGCATCATAATACGGCATTGCACAGCTCAGGGAAACATGTCCATCTGCCCCCCTGGACACATCGGTAAAAACCGGCTTATTGGCCTTTTGCCCCGCTTCATACCAGTAACGCTTCCGCGGATCATAATGCGAAACAAAATCCTCCCGCACTTCTTCCGATGGATAAATGCTATTCGTTCCGGCATCCGGAGGAATCAAATCCAAACAGATAAGATAGCCATTTTTTGAACCAGCAAAGAACGACGTACGGTACCCTTCATAGGATTTGCTGATGGATTCCAGACCATCAGCAAAATTTGCTGCCAGCGCAATTTCTGCCTGCAGTTCACCATTTCCATCATGAAAATCAGGGCTATAGTGAATATAGGGCTGTCCAGAAACAATATCCGGCACATCACGCGTATTTGGCAAGGTGCGTGGACGATAATTCTCCTTATTTTTTAAGATGCGGGAGAGTGTATCGGACATAAAGCCCACATCTTCCCCCACCATATAGAGTTCCCTGTCCAAGTGCAGGGCCTTGCTTTGCGCCACTTCCCTGAGCCGATCTTTGGCGTGTTTTTCAGCATAGCCTTCCATGGATTCGGTCATATAGGAACTCAGTCTTTCTTCCTGTTCCCGCATACTGCTTTGCGCAGCATAAAGGCCATAAAGAGCAACGATGCCTACGGCCAGCAAAACAGCAAAGACACCGGCAAAGGATAGCAACATCATGCGTCCGCGAATAGACCACTTCATCACTTCACATCCACCGCCAGCACCTTTTCAATAGCGCCCGGCTTTTCCTGAAAGAGTTCGAGCACCAGGCCATCCGGCAACTGCACCCATTTTTCCGGCTTGCCTTCCATAGCATGAACGCCCTCATAGGCAAGCATTTCCTGCAAGGCAGCGGCAAAATCCTGCACCACGATTCCTAAGTGATGGCCCCGACCAGCAGCGGGGTTATCGGGCGCAGCCACCAGCTGCAGGCCGCCTTTTAACCAAAGCTGCTGCAATTTGCCATCTTTTTCCTTGCGGCGGGTTTCCGTCATGCCCAAAACCTCAGCAAAGAATTTTTGGCTCCATTCGATATCCGCCACCGTCACAGCAGCATGTTCAAGATAAGACATTTTTTCCGACATCGTCACGCCTCCTCTTCTCACCACACATCTATATAAATAAAATTCGCCTCGACAGCTAAAAATCCTGTCGAGGCAAATTTATTATCTTTAAGCTAATGCCTGACGCAATGCCTTTTGCATGCAGCCTAAATCCGGCTGTATGCCTGTCCAAAGCTTCAGGGCTTCCGCCCCCTGCCCGGCCAGCATTTCCTCGCCGTTCACCACCGCATGGCCATGCTCACGCGCTTCCCGCAGGAAACGGGTTTCCGCTGGCGTATAGATGATATCATAGACAAACGCTGCCGGATTGACCGTTGACCAGTCAACCGGCGGACAAGCCTCCACCTTCGGCGTCATGCCCAGCGGTGTGGTATTGACCAGCAGGCTGCATTTTTTCAATTGTTCTGCGCATAAATCCTCTGTCCAATGGCATACCGTTACCTTACCATAAGGTGAAAATTCTTCTGCCAAGGGCTGTGCCTTCGCCGGATTGCGCACGGCGAGCACCACTTCGGCAGTTCCTGCCTGCAAGAGCCCCCAGATAACGGCGCGTGCTGCGCCGCCAGCTCCCAACAAAACCGCCGTCTTGCCGGCAAGCTCAATCTTACGGCTGTTCAGCGCGCCCATAAAGCCTAAATAATCAGTATTATAGCCTGTCAACCTGCCATCATCGTTGACTACGGTATTGACCGCACCGATAATCTCAGCTGCTTTATCCACTTCATCCAACAGCGGCATAATGGCTGCTTTATGGGGAATGGTCACATTCCAGCCGCGGTAATTCAGGGCTTTCAGCCCCGCCACTGCCGCCGCCAGATTTTCCGGCGCCACGGGCAGGGCAGTATAGTTGTAATCCACTCCCGCCTCTTTAATCGCCGCATTTTGGATAACGGGCGACAGCGAATGCGCGATAGGCCAGCCGATAACCCCTAAATTCTGCGTTTTTCCGGTAATCATCACGCATGCTCCTCACGGGTTTTGGACAAGAGTTCCATCTTCAGCTCATAATAATCCGGCGTCATATCCAAATAATGACGGTGCGGATTTTCAAAGCGCTGTTCTTCTTCCCAGATTTCATTGTCGAGCTGCGCCTTTACATAATTGCGGATTTCATCCAAAGTCGGCATATCTTCTACCCGCTTGCCCTGACGCACATAGAGCTTGCGCAGATTCTTCAGCGTGCAGTTTTCAAAGGTGCGGTTCTTCCACGGTTTCTGCGGGTCAACATAACGGAAGGGCTGGCTCATATCCACCGGCTCGCCGCAAATGGCGAGCATATCGGCCACAGCCTTGCCATCGGCATCATAGACGCGGTACAAATCCTTGAGCCCCGGATTGGTGATTTTCTCCACGTTTTCCGATACCTTGATGCGCGGCGCAAATTCGCCATTTTCCCCGACAGCAGCCAGTTTATAAACCGCACCGAACACCGGCTCGGATTTAGCCGTAATCAGGCGCTCACCGATGCCGAAGCTGTCAATGCAGGCCCCCTGACTTAAAAGCGATGCCACCGTGAACTCATCGAGGCTGTTGGATACCACAATCATACAGTCCTCAAGCCCTGCCGCATCAAGCATCTTGCGCACTTTCTTGGAAAGATAGGCCAGGTCGCCGGAATCAATGCGGATGCCGCGCAGGCGCTTGCCCATCGGTTCTAAGATTTCATGCGCCACGCGGATGGCGTTAGGAATGCCGGAGTGAATGACATCATAAGTGTCCACCAGCAGAACCGTAGCATCCGGATAGGTTTCCGCATATTTTTTGAACGCCGTGAATTCATCACCGTAGAACATCACCCAGCTATGCGCCATCGTGCCGGAGATGGGAATGTTGAACATCTGACCGGCAGATACGGTTGCCGTGCCGACTACACCGCCGATATAAGCTGCACGGGCACCATAAGTTGCTGCATCCATATTATGCGCACGGCGGGCACCGAAGTCCGACACCGCCCGGCCATTAGCGGCCTTGACTATACGGCGCGCCTTGGTCGCAATCAAGGACTGGTGGTTGACCTGTGCCAAAATCGCCGTCTCCACCAGCTGGGCATCAATTAGCGGGGCCACCACCGTAATGCAGGGCTCATTCGGATACATAATCGTGCCTTCGGGCATGGCATAAATATCCCCGCTAAAATGGAAGTTTTCCAAATACTGCAGGAATTCTTCCGAAAACATCTTCTGCTGGCGGAAATAATCCACATCTTCCTTGGAGAATTCCATATTTTCCACGTATTCAATGACCTGCTCTAACCCTGCGAAAATGGCAAAGCCACCCTTATCCGGGTTGGCGCGGTAAAATACGTCAAAAGCTACCTGTACATCTTTATCATGGTCCTGAAAATAACCATTAGCCATGGTCATTTCATAGAAGTCCATCATCATCGTTATATTGCGTTTATCAAACTGTGTCAAAAGGACACCTCCAGTATGCGGCAAAACCGCGGTCTAAAAAATCATACTATTATATTATATCATTTTGATATCCGGTAATCAAAAAAAATCCGCATTACTCCTACAACATCACACATAAAAAGACGGAGGGAGGGGGCGGGGATAACTTTCGGCTGCTTAGACAGGCTTGCCAAACGCTGCCGAAAGCCATCCCCGCCCCCTCCCTCCTCACTGCCAGCCTGAACTTAACACTTCGCTGCACCCCCATACAATGGATATACGCCGTAAGCCTGTGGAAACTGGTGATGTTTTCCGTAGCTTTGGACAAGCTTGTCTATGGCGAAGGAAAATATTACCAGTTCCCACAGACGTCTTTGCATTATGATGTTAACTGACAACCAAATAACACAGTAAGCCCGGTGGCTGATAATGCTTTTCCGTCGCGTTTGACAAGCCTGTCTAAGCAGAGGAAAAGTATTATCAGCCATCGGGCGCCTTAGCACCGCATTGTAATATACGCACTAAGCGCGGTGACTGGTGATGCCTTTCCGCAGCTTTTGACAAGCTTGTCTATGGCGAAGGAAAGGTATTACCAGTCGCCACGCGTCTTTTGCACTTCATTGTAATACGCAGTAAGCCCGTGGGGGCTGGTAATGTTTTCCGCAGCTTTTGACAAGCCTGTCTATGGCGAAGGAAAATATTACCAGCCCCCACGGGCGCCTTTACACCTCAATATGATACGTGTTTTACTTGCCCGTGCTGCCCCTTTTAGTCATCGGCACACCCTGTTTGCACAGAGGGCATTCCTCCGGCTTGTAGGTTTCCACATCCATATGCAGGAGCGCCGTGCAGGGAACATCACCGAAATTGGCCTTACCGCCGCTGCGGTCTACGAGCATGCTTACCGCTACGGGGATACCGCCATGGGCCTTGACCACTTCGATGACTTCCTTGATGGAGCCGCCGGTCGTCACGATGTCTTCCACAATCAGGCAGCGTTCGCCTTCATGCAGGGTAAAGCCGCGGCGGAAGGTCATCTTGCCATCCACGCGTTCGGTGAAGATGGCGCGAGTGCCCAAAGCCTTGCCGGTTTCATGCGCCAGCAGGATGCCGCCGGTCACCGGGCCGACTACGGTTTCGATATGGGCATCCTTGAACTTTTCAGCCATGGCCTGACAGAGTTTTTCCGTGTACTTCGGCTGCTGGAGCACGTTGAACTTTTCCACATAATGTGGGCTGTGCAGGCCGGAGGTCAGCAGAAAATGGCCATCCATAATCGCACCGGTTTCAATCAGTAATTCTTTTACTTCCTGTTCAGTCATCTTATCTTACTTTCTCCATTTCGTTAATAATCTTTTCGGCAGCGGCTTTGGGGTCGGCAGCGGCATAAATCGGACGGCCTACAACCAAATGGGTGGAACCATCGGTCAAGGCGTTGGCAGGCGTTGCCACGCGGCTTTGGTCGTTGACATCGCTGCCCGCCGGACGGATGCCCGGGGTGACAATCAGAAAATCATTACCGCAGGCCTCGCGAATCAGCGCCGCTTCCTGTGCGGATGCCACGACACCGTCCAGCCCGGCCTTCTTGGCCAGCCTTGCCAGGCGCACCACGGCACTCTTAATCTGCAAAGCCTGCCCCATGCCCTCCCAGTCCTCCTGATTGATACTGGTCAGAACCGTAACAGCAATGAGTTTTGGGCAGGCAATGCCCATTTTCTCCGCTTCGGCGTGCATGCGCTCTGCCGTAGTCTTCATCATGGTATAGCCGCCGCTGGCATGCACATTAAGCATGGTCGCGCCCAGGCGCATCAGCGAGCAGATGCCTCCCGCCGCCGTATTGGGAATATCGTGAAGTTTGAGGTCAAGGAAAACATCTTTTCCCTGCTCCCTGAGCCAGGTTACTACCTGAGCGCCCACACTGTAAAAGAGCTCCATGCCCACCTTATAATAGGACACACTGTCTCCTAATGTCGTTACCAGCCGTTCCACATCTTCCATCGTGTGGACGTCAAGTGCTGCTATCAAGCGTTCATCTGCCATAACCTGGCCCTCCTGTATACTGTAAAATTTTAATTAAAGTGCTGCACCGATAATATCCTGTACCGATTCCAAATGGCGCTGTGCCAGATAATCATTGATGCCATCGCAGATTTTCATGGTCACCGTTGGGTCATTGAAATTCGCTGTGCCCACTGCTACAGCGCTGGCTCCGGCGAGCAGGAATTCAATGGCATCTTCCGCACAGCTGATGCCGCCCATACCGATAAGCGGTACATTTACGGCCTTGGCTGCCTGATAGACCATGCGCAGGGCCACCGGCTTCACGCAGGGGCCGGACAGGCCGCCCGTGACATTGCCGAGGGTCGGCTTCTGCGTATGGATATTGATTTCCATGCCCATTAGGGTGTTAATCAAGGAGATGATATCTGCCCCCGCATCTTCCACCGCTTTAGCCATCGTGACAATATCCGTCACATTGGGCGACAGCTTCAAGATAACCGGCTTCTTCGTATGGGCCTTGGCCTCTTTGACCACCGCTGCGGCAGCTTTGGGGTCAGTGCCGAACACAATGCCCCCCTCCTTGACATTGGGACAGGAGACATTGAGTTCAATAGCTGCAACGCTGGGCACATCGAGCATTTCGGCCAGGATGCCATATTCTTCCACGGTACTGCCTGAGATATTCACGATTACATTCATATTGTAATTCGCGAGCCGCGGCAGAGTTTCCTGCAGGAAAACCTCCACGCCGGGATTTTCGAGGCCAATGCAGTTGAGCATGCCCATCGGCGTTTCTGTAATACGCACACCCTCATTGCCACGCCGTGGCTTTAAGGTCGTGCCCTTGACCATGACGCCGCCAAGCCTTGAAAGGTCAACGAATTCGGCAAACTCCTCGCCGAAGCCAAAGGTTCCCGAAGCGGTCAGCACCGGCGTATTCATGTAGATGCCCGCAAGATTCGTATGCAGGCGTTTATCTGCCATATTGATTGCTCTGCTCATGCGAGGTCAAACACCTCCTCTGCCCAGAATACCGGGCCATCCTTGCAGACTTTCTTGCGCTCACCGCTGGTCGTATCAATCGAGCAGGACAGGCAGGCACCCAGGCCACAGCCCATGCGTTTTTCGAGTGATACCTGACAGGGAATGTTATATTCATGGGCGATTCTCGCAATGCCTTTCATCATGATTTCCGGGCCGCAGGCGATGACCAAATCATAATCGCCCTTCTGCAGCAGTTCCGGCAACAGGGTTGTGGTAAAGCCCTTGGTTCCACAGGAACCATCATCGGTGGTACAGAAAACGTCCTGCACATGGGGCTTATAGATTTCCTGCCAGAAAAGCTCCCGCTCGCAGCGGCCGCCCATCAATACATCAGCCTTGCCCTTTGCATGTTCGGCATAAAAGAGCAACGGGGACAGGCCCATGCCGCCCCCCACCAAAAGGGGGCGTTTAGCCTTACAGCTAAAGCCGTGGCCGAGCGGCCCCAGCACATTGATAACCGTGCCTGCCGTAAGCTGTGAGAGGGCTTTAGTGCCCTTGCCCACTACCCGATAGATAAATGCCACCGTGCCTTTTTGCAGGCTGACTTCGGCAATCCCCACAGGGCGGCGCAGGGTAAAAGCGCCCCCGGGAATCTGCAGCTGGACAAATTGTCCCGGCTCTGCTTCCCGCGCAATTTCTCTTGCTTCTACTTCCATGCGCCATACATCTTTTGCCAGTTCATGCTGGGCAATGATTTCGCCATCAACAGCCACCTTAGGCAAGGTCGTCACCGCCTCCCACATAGTCCTGAATGGCCAGCGAATAGACCAGACGACGTTCGCGCATAAAGGAGAGCACCCGCATAACTTCCCAAGCCGTATCCAGCGAGGTCAAGCAGGCAATGCCATGTTCCACCGTAGCGCGGCGGATTTTGAAACCGTCCTTCAGTGAGTGCTTGCCCTGGGTCAGGGTATTGATGACCATATGAATCTTGCCCGTCTTGATTTTTTCGATGATATCGGAGCTGCGTTCGTGAACCTTGCCCACAACTTCCACATCAATGCCCATGGACTTGATGGCCTTGGCCGTACCTTCTGTCGCGGCAATCTGGAAGTCCAAATCCGCAAAGGCCTTGGCCAGCTGCTTCATTTCTTCCTTATCCTTATCGGCTACCGTAAAGAGCACACAACCCTTGGTCGGCACGTTGATGCCGGAGCCGACAATGGCCTTGTAGAGGGCACGGGCATAGTGATAGTCAATGCCCATGACCTCACCCGTGGATTTCATTTCGGGGCCGAGGGCGATATCCACATCCGTCATCTTGGCGAAGGAGAACACCGGCGCTTTCACCGCCACATAGGGTTTGGGCGGTACCAGACCTGTGCGTTCGCTGACTTCTTTAAGTGATGCGCCCAGTGCAATGCGGGTGGCCAGATTGACCATCTTCACATCCGTAACCTTCGAGAGGAAGGGAACCGTACGGCTGGAACGCGGATTGACTTCGATGATGAAAACCTCGTCATTGACGACTACGAACTGGATATTCAAAAGGCCCTTGACATGGAGCGCCACCGCCAGCCGCTTGGTGTAGTCGATAATGGTGTACAGCACCTTGGAGGACAGGGTGCGCGGCGGGTATACGGCGATACTGTCGCCGGAGTGTACGCCAGCGCGTTCCACATGTTCCATGATGCCCGGAATCAGCACATCCATGCCGTCGGAAATGGCGTCAACTTCCACTTCCGTGCCCTGCATATAGCGGTCAACCAGTACCGGATGGTCTGGCGTCACCTTTACGGCGCGGCTCATGTAGTCACGCAGTTCCGCTTCATTGTAGACGATTTCCATTGCCCGGCCGCCTAATACATAGGACGGACGCACCATAACCGGATAGCCGATACGCTCAGCCCCGCTGATGGCATCTTCGAGGTTCGTCACGCTGATACCCTGCGGACGGGGAATCTGCGTCTGGGTCAGCACTTCATCGAAGCGCTCACGGTCTTCGGCTCTATCGATGTCATCTACGGAAGTACCGAACACCTTGACACCGGCCTTCTGCAGGGATGCGGCCAGATTGATGGCCGTCTGCCCGCCGAACTGGACGATAACGCCTTCCGGCTTTTCCTTGTCGATGATGTTGAGCACATCTTCCGTGGTCAGCGGTTCAAAATACAGTCGGTCGGAGATATCAAAGTCCGTGGATACGGTTTCCGGATTGTTGTTGATGATGATGGCTTCAATGCCCATTTCCTTAAGCGCCCATACGGAATGTACCGAGCAGTAGTCAAATTCCACACCCTGACCGATGCGGATAGGCCCGGAGCCCAGCACGATGACCTTGCGCTTATCCGACACCGCAACTTCATCCTGCTCCGCGCGGAAGGTGGAGTAATAGTACGGCGTTGCAGCTTCAAATTCGGCCGCACAGGTATCAACCATCTTGTAGCAGGGCATTACGCCCATGCTCTTGCGCGTGGTGCGGATTTCATCCATGCTCTTGCCGGTGATTTCGGCGATAGATACATCGGCCAGGCCCACATTCTTCGCCGCCAGCATCAGGCTCGGCGTCAACGGTTCGCTGCCCAGCTGATTTTCCACCTGCGCGATGTTGTTGATTTTATTGATAAACCATTTGTCCACTTTCGTGATGGCGTGAATCTCATCCACCGTGGCAATGCCGCGGCGCAGGGCTTCGGCAATCACGAAGATACGCTCGTCGTTGATGCGGTTGAGGTTCTTCTTGACTCTTGCATCATCCCAGGCGGCCATTTTCGGCATGGACAAGCGGTGTACGCCGATTTCCAACGAGCGCACAGCCTTGAGGATAGCGCCTTCAAAGTGGCGGTCAATGCTCATGACCTCGCCCGTGGCTTTCATCTGCGTGCCCAGCGTCTTATCCGCATAGACGAACTTGTCAAAGGGCCAGCGCGGGAATTTCACGACGCAGTAGTCAAGCGACGGCTCAAAGCAGGCCTTGGTCTTCTGCGTTACCGCATTGGTGATTTCATCAAGCGTATAGCCGATGGCAATCTTGGCCGAAACCTTGGCAATCGGATAACCCGTTGCCTTGGACGCCAGCGCCGAGGAACGGCTTACACGAGGATTTACTTCGATAACATAGTAGCGGTTGCTGTTGGGGTCGAGGGCATACTGCGCGTTGCAGCCGCCTTCGATGCCGAGTTCGCGGATAATGCGCAGGGAAGCACTTCTAAGCATCTGATACTCATGGTCAGTCAGCGTCTGCGACGGTGCGACAACGATGGAGTCACCGGTATGCACGCCCACGGGGTCGAAGTTTTCCATATTGCAGACGGTGATGCAGTTGTCGTTGCCATCACGCATGACTTCGTATTCGATTTCCTTCCAGCCGGCCACGCTGCGCTCGATGAGCACCTGGCCAATCAGGGAGTAATTCAGGCCCTTGATGACGATATCAATGAGTTCTTCTTCATTCTCGGCAATGCCGCCGCCCGTGCCGCCCATGGTGTAAGCCGGGCGCACGATAACCGGATAGCCAATGCCGTTCGCAAATTCCACAGCACTGGGCACATCTTCCACAATGGTACTTTCCGGGATGGGTTCACCGAGTTTTTCCATGGTTTCCTTAAAGAGTTCCCGGTCTTCGGCCTGCTTGATGGCCGACAGCGGCGTTCCCAAGAGTTCTACGCCGTGTTCCTTAAGTACACCGCGCTCTGCGAGCTGTACGGCAAGATTGAGTCCTGCCTGACCGCCCAGGGTTGCCAGTAAACCGTCTGGCTTTTCCTTAGCGATGATTTCGGCCAAAAATTCCGGCGTCAGCGGCTCGATATACACGCGGTCAGCAATATGCGTATCCGTCATGATGGTTGCCGGATTGGAGTTTACCAGCACTACTTCGAGTCCTTCTTCTTTGAGGGCGCGGCAGGCCTGGGAACCGGCATAGTCAAATTCGGCTGCCTGACCGATGATGATGGGGCCAGAGCCAATAACCATTACTTTTTTGAGATTTTCCTTCTTTGGCATCTTATTCTCCCTTCAACATGGTCCAAAATTCGTCAAACAGATAGAGGTTGTCGTCCGGGCCCGGCGAGGCTTCCGGATGATACTGCACGGAGAACAGCGGCAGCTCCTTATGGCGCATACCTTCCACCGTACCATCGTTGACATTGATATGGGTTACTTCCAGCGGCAAGTCTTTGAGGGATTCCTCCTCGACCGCAAAGCCGTGATTCTGCGAGGAAATCTGCACCTTGCCCGTGCGCAGGTCTTTGACCGGCTGATTCGAGCCGCGGTGGCCGAATTTGAGCTTGTAGGTCTTAGCCCCCAAAGCGCGGGCAATCAGCTGATGGCCAAGGCAGATACCAAAGATGGGCTTTTTGCCAATCAGCTTTTTGATTTCTTCGACGATTTCCGGCACATCGGCAGGGTCGCCGGGGCCGTTGGAGAGGAAAATCCCGTCCGGATTCATCGCGAGGATATCCTCAGCCTTGGTATCGGCCGGCACGACCTGCAACTTGCAGCCGATATTGTGCAGAGAAGTCAGGATGTTCTGCTTAACGCCGAAGTCCATGGCCACAACCAGCGGTGCATCTTCGTTCTCGGCTTCCATCGTGTAAGCTTCCTTCGTGGTTACTTCCATAACCACCTCTTTTTTGATGGGCACCGCCATAAGCTTGTCGATTTCTGCCTGCTCGGCATCTGCGGGTACGATAATCCCCTTCATGGTACCGGCATTGCGGATTTTGCGGGTCACGGCGCGGGTATCTACATCATACAGGCAAGGGATATTCTGACGGGTCAAAAACTCCGCCAGACTTTCCTCATAATGCCAGTTGCTGCCCAGCTCACAAAGTTCGCCGATGACAAAGCCGCCCACAAAAGCCTTGCGGGACTGCATAAAGATATCGGCAATCCCGTAATTGCCTACCATAGGATAGGTCAGCGTCAAAATCTGGCGGCAATAGCTGGGGTCCGTAAGACTTTCCTGATACCCCGTCATGCTGGTGTTGAACACCACTTCGCCGGTCGCCCGGCTGTCATTTAATAACTGCCCCGTAAAAACGCTGCCGTCTTCGAGGATTAATTTACCCTTCATGAAAACACCTCATTAATCTGTTAGTCCAAGATTTTACCATCCTGCATAACTACTTTACCTTTAACCATGGTCAGCACCGCCTTGCCCTTGAGCTTACGGCCCACAAACGGGCTATGGCTGCCCTTGGTATAGAATTCTTTTTCGTCAACCGTCCACTCCAGTTCCGGGTCGATAACCGTGATATCAGCCTGCGCACCTTCGCTGAGCTTGCCTGCTTCAAGACCAAAAACCCTCGCCGGTTCATAGCTCATCTTGGAGATAATCAGGGGCAGGTCCAGTTTCTGCTCATGATACAAATCCGTCAGCATAATGCCCAGAGACGTTTCAAGGCCCGGGAAACCGCTTGGCGCGTAGATGTACTCCCTATCCTTTTCTTCCTGCGCATGCGGGCTGTGGTCGGTGACGATGGCATCAATGGTGCCGTCTTTCAACCCTTCGAGGATTGCCTCACAATCCTTTGCTGCCCGCAGGGGCGGATTGATTTTCGTGGAGGTATCAAAGAGATTGACACAGTCTTCCGTCATGGTCAGATGCTGCGGCGTGGCTTCTGCCGTCACCCTTACACCGCGCTTCTTGGCCTGGCGTACGATATCCACGGAACGGGCCGTGCTGATATGGGCCACATGGACGCGGGCGCCAGCATATTCAGCCAGCAGCACATCGCGGGCTACGGCGATATCCTCCGCAACAGACGGGCGGCCTTTAAGACCGAGCATCGCACTGCGATGACCTTCGTTCATCACACCTTCCTCGACGAGCGTTGTTTCTTCCTCATGGTTGATGATGACTTTATCAAAGGTATGCAGATAGTCAAAGGCATTCAGCATGACCTTGGCATTGGCGTCAAAATGACCATCGTCAGAGAAGGCTACGGCTCCAGCTTCAATCATATCGCCGACTTCAGCCAGTTCCTTGCCCTCCTGATTTTTCGTTACCGCACCGATGATTTCCACATTGACGCAGGCGGCTTCCTGTGCCCGCATCTTCAGGCTGCGCACGAGCGCTGCCGAATCCACCACCGGTTTGGTGTTGGGCATGGTGCAGATGGTCGTAAAACCGCCCGCAGCTGCCGCCTTGGAGCCGGAGGCAAAATCCTCTTTGGCTTCCTGGCCCGGTTCCCGCAGGTGTACATGCAGATCAATAAGTCCCGGCGTTACCACTTTGCCCGCAACGTTATAAATTTCGTCAGCTTTATCTTCAATTCCTGCACCGATTTTTACAATCTTGCCGTCTTCTACGAGCACATCTGCCACTGCATCGAATTTATTTTCCGGATTGATTACGCGTCCGCCTTTGAGCAAAATTTTCATGCCTGTTTTCCTCCCGTCAGCACCAAGGTAAAGAGCGCCATGCGCACCGCTACGCCATTCTGTACTTCTTCCTGAATGGCCGAATTCTTGCCGTAAGCCGTGAAGGGCGAGATTTCCCAGCCCTTATTCATGGGGCCCGGATGCAGAATCAGCACATCATCCTTGGCCAGCTTCAGACGCGTATCGTTGAGACCGAAAATCCGTGCATATTCGCGGGTTGTCGGGAACAGGCCGCCCTTCATACGTTCGAGCTGAATGCGCAGCACTTCGATTACATCAGCGTTGGCGATAGCATCTTCAATGCGCTCATGCACCACAATGCCCGGTTCTTCATAGAGGAAACGCGGCAGCAAGGTCTTGGGGCCGGCGATATGCACTTCCATGCCCATCTTGCGCATGCCGTAGATATCGGAGCGGGCTACACGGCTGTGGAGCACATCACCGATAATGGCGACCTTCAGCCCTTCAAGATGGCCTTTATGTTCCTCGATGGTAAAGAGGTTCAACAGGCCCTGCGAAGGATGTGCGTGTGCGCCGTCACCGGCGTTCAGGATTACGGGACTTACCACCCGCGATGCGTATTCTGCCGCACCTTCCGCCTTATGGCGCATAACGATGGCATCTACGCCCATAGCCTCGATGGTGTAGAGCGTATCTCTGAGGCTTTCGCCCTTGACGATACTGCTCGAACCAGCCGTGATGTTTACCACATCTGCGCCGAGGTATTTGCCCGCCAGTTCAAAGGAAGTACGGGTACGGGTACTTGGTTCATAAAACAGGGTGACAATGGATTTGCCGCGCAGGGTCGGAACCTTCTTGATGTCCCGATGAATAATGTTCTTCATTTCCTTGGCAGTATCAAGCACCAAGCGAATCTCTTCCGGGCTGAAATCTTCCAGGCCCAGAACATTCTTTCCCCGCAGGGACAATTTGTTTTTCTCCAAGTCATTCACTCCTTAACAGGTTGACATTAATAATTATACATTAAGTTTGCATAAACTTTCAAGGAGAAATCCATTGTCTTTGAAAATATGCCTGCATAAAGCACAAAAAAGGGAGCTCCTTATGCGTATGCATAAGAAAGCTCCCGCTTTACTTCCAGTTATAGTTATACTTATAGCTATATTTATGTCAGGCTCCCCTTATGCGCATCGCAGTACGCATCTTAAAAAGGCAATGTATTCATTTGTCCTTGAGCAGCTCTCGTCTGCTTTGTATGTAATTATAGCGCGGACATCCTGAAAAAGCAAGGATTAATTTTTCAATCCCGCAACACGGCTCCCACATCCTCTATCTGCGGCATTTCCCCTTCCAAGTCCACGGTCATTTCCGTGGTCATATTGGGCATAGGCGTCTCCTCAACACTGTAGTCCTTCGGCTCCGCTGCCCGCTCTCTGGCCCGCTCATTTTCCGCAGAAATCTTGTCGTCTTCCGCATCATGCTTG
The DNA here is from genome assembly GCF_000424065.1 of Selenomonas ruminantium subsp. ruminantium ATCC 12561. GTDB lineage: Bacteria > Bacillota > Negativicutes > Selenomonadales > Selenomonadaceae > Selenomonas_A > Selenomonas_A ruminantium. Next base: position 91,850 of record NZ_AUJE01000002.1, on the reverse strand, counting down.
TGACGGTGTCGCTCCAACGCCGCTGCATTTTTCGCCATGGCGTACAGATCTTTATTGAACTCCATGAGTTCCTTTTCGTCCGCCGGTGAAACCTTCCGCCCATGCATAATACGGCTGACCGTCATCATCACCCGGGACATCTTCTCCCCTTCCTCCTGCATGGCATCCCGGCTCTGCTGTGCATAAGCCGCTTCATGCAACAAGAAGTTATGCGTAGAAATCTGCTTTCTTACACCGTCGATTTCCTTCCCGGCAGCGAGCAATTGCTTTTTGACCTCATCCGACAAATCCACCCGCTGCCCCTCAATCTCCACATAGCCCTGTTTCACCGCCCGGCTAATCATCGCCGTGTTGTCAAACTGCAAGCGATACCGGTTGGAATCCCCAATACGCGTATACGAAAAAGACGCATCCTTCTCCGTCTCCTGTTCCTGTGCCTTCAAGGCATAGCCATCAGCAGAAATCTCCACACTATCCTGCCCCTCTGCCTTGCCCGCCGCCAATTCTTTCTGCCGTGAATCCACATAAACCGCCGCCGCCTCCTTATCCCCTTCAGGAATATAAACGCCGTCCTTCATCACCTTATCCCTAAGTTTCTTCGCCGTTGGCTGTTTGACATAAGCATCCAACTCACTGCGCGTAAGCTTCTGCACAATCCGCATTGTCCGTCCCTCCTTAGAATCGACAAATCCCCTTTTATCCATATATCGGATAAACACAGCGAAACTTAAATCCAGCTTTTCCATAAACATCGACAACGTACTTTTAGCCACTATTCGCAGAAGTCGTTTATAAAACGCATTCCATAAGTGCCAGCGATGGCATTAAGCGCGACCGGGGCCTTGCCTGTCAGCAGCGTATGGCGCTTAGCGTAAAAAAAACGATTTCTGCCCACCGCAATATTATCTGTAAAAATCTACTGTCTGAGCAAAGCGAGTTTTGATTTTTACAGATACCTAATTGATAGGCAAAAATCGTTTTTAGCTAAGCACCATAGCGAATGGCAGGCAAGGCCCAGGCCGCGCGCCAATCACCACGAACACCATCGTGCGTATTATTATTCGTTCTTTTCTTCCAACAGCGGCTTCAAGAACTTCCCAGTATAAGAAGCCGAAACCTTCACAATATCTTCAGGTCTGCCAGAGGCCACAATGGTACCACCCTTATCGCCGCCTTCCGGCCCCAAGTCGATAATATGGTCAGCCGTCTTAATCACATCGAGGTTATGTTCAATGACCACGACCGTATCGCCGCCATCGACCAGCCGCTGCAAAATCCCCAACAGCTTATGAATATCCGCTGAATGCAGGCCTGTAGTCGGTTCGTCCAAAATATAAAGCGTCTTACCCGTACTGCGGCGGGAAAGTTCCGTAGCCAATTTTACACGCTGCGCCTCACCGCCGGATAACGTAGTCGCCGGCTGTCCTAGCTTGATATAACCTAAGCCCACATCCTGAATGACCTGCAATTTGCGGGCAATCTTCGGCACATTGGCAAAGAACACCACCGCTTCATCAATCGTCATATCGAGCACATCAGCAATGGTCTTGCCCTTATAGCGGACTTCAAGCGTTTCGCGATTGTACCGCGCTCCCTTGCAGACCTCGCAGGGCACATAAACATCCGGCAGGAAGTGCATTTCAATCTTCAAAATGCCATCACCCTTGCAGGCTTCACAGCGCCCGCCCTTAACATTGAAGCTGAACCGCCCGGCCTTGTATCCGCGCACCTTGGACTCACTAGTCTGACTGAACAACTCCCGAATCGCATCAAAAACGCCGGTATATGTAGCCGGATTGGAACGTGGCGTGCGGCCAATGGGCTGCTGGTCGATATCGATAATCTTGTCGATATGCTCCAAGCCCTTGATTTTCTTATGTTTGCCCGGCTTGCCCTTGGCATGATAGAGCCGTGAGGCAATGCCCTTGTAGAGAATCTCATTGACCAATGTACTCTTGCCCGAGCCGGACACGCCCGTTACGAGCGTCAGCGTGCCCAACGGGAACTTCACGTTGATATCCTTGAGATTGTTTTCCGCAGCCCCCACGACTTCCAGACATTTGCCATTGCCCGGACGGCGGCGGGAGGGCACGGGAATAAACTTCTTGCGGGAAAGGTACTGCCCCGTCACCGATTCCGGCACCTGCATGATTTCCTGCGCCGTTCCCTGCGCTACCACCTGACCACCATGCTCACCGGCGCCCGGACCGATATCAATGATATGGTCAGCAGCATACATCGTGTCTTCATCATGTTCGACCACAAGCAGGGTATTGCCCAAATCCCGCAGATTTTTAAGGGTTTCGAGCAGGCGGTTGTTGTCCCGCTGATGCAGGCCGATACTAGGCTCATCGAGTACATAGAGCACGCCCTGCAAGCCGGAGCCGATCTGCGTAGCCAAACGAATGCGCTGCGCCTCTCCGCCGGACAGCGTACCTGCCGCCCGCGACAGCGTCAGATAATCCAATCCGACATTTAAGAGGAAATTCAGCCGCGCATGGATTTCCTTCAAAATCTGCTTGGCAATCTTGGCTTCCCGCGGTGTCAATTCCAAATTCTGGAAAAAGCTCTCTGCCTCCCGGATGTTCATATCCGTCACTTCATGGATATTCTTGCCGCCGACCAGAACCGACAACGTTTCCGGCTTTAAGCGTGCCCCATGACAGGCCGAGCAGGGAATCTCGGTCATGTAATTCTCATAGGACTCCCGCATTTCGTCCGAATCCGTTTCGCGGTAACGGCGGGCAAGCAGCGGCATAACACCCTCAAATTCCACATTGTATTCCTTGTTTTCGCCAAACATATTGGTGTAATGGAAGCGGAATTTTTCATCTGCCGAACCATAGAGCAGTACCTTCTGCGTCTTTTTGTCCATATCCTTCCAGGGCGTATCGAGGTCATAGCCATAATCCTTGAGCACGGCTCCCATAGCACACATGGCATAGGAATGGACGTTCTTCGACAAGGGTGCAAAGACGCCACCGCCCACCGACAGCTTCGGGTCAGGAATCACGAGTTCCTCGTCAAATTCCATATGGCTGCCGAGCCCCATACACACAGGACAGGCACCATATGGATTATTGAAGGAAAACATGCGCGGCGTGATTTCCGGCAGACTGATGCCACAGTCCACGCAGGCGAAATTTTCGCTGAACATCAAAAGTTCACCGTCCACTACCTGCACATAGACCACACCTTCGCCGAGTTTAAGCGCGGTTTCCAAAGAATCGGCGAGCCGCTGGTCCATGCCTTCGCGCACCACCAGACGGTCAATCACGACTTCGATGGTATGTTTCTTGTTCTTCTCCAGATTGATATCGTCGTTGATGTCGAAGATTTCCCCATCAATGCGTACCCGCACATAGCCTTCATGGCGGATATGGTCGAGAATCTTGCGGTGCTCGCCCTTCTTACCCCGCACGACCTGTGCCATGATGAGCAGCTTCGTGCGCTCGGGCAGTTCCTTTATCTGGTCCACCATCTGGTCAACTGTCTGCTGGGTAATAGGCTTACCGCACTTGGGACAGTGTGGACGCCCCGCCCGCGCAAAGAGCAGACGCAGATAGTCATAGATTTCCGTAACCGTGCCCACCGTGGAGCGCGGATTATGACTCGTGGTCTTCTGGTCAATGGAAATTGCCGGCGACAGACCGTCGATATTATCCACATCCGGTTTGTCCATCTGCCCCAGGAACTGCCGGGCATAGGAGGACAGCGACTCCACATAACGCCGCTGGCCCTCGGCATAGACCGTATCAAAGGCCAGCGAGGATTTCCCTGACCCCGACAGGCCCGTAACCACGACCAATTTATCCCGCGGAATGTCCACATTGATATTCTTTAAGTTATGGGCTCTTGCCCCCTTGATTTTGATAAACTGTTCCATAACCTTGCCCTTTCCTACACGTCAATGGTTATCCTGCAAAAAGAAAGGGGCTTTTCAGCCCCTTTGCTTATATGCAACTGTATTGCTTACCACAAGTATATACCATTTGCCGGGCCATCGCAAGATTACTTAAACTCGACGAATTCATCAATGCGCGCCCCGCCTTTAATCATGGGCTCCACAAAGCTGCGCCATACATTGAGGACAATAACCCGTGGATGGTCTTTATCCTCCAACGCCCGCTTCAGTGCTTCGGCAAATTCCTCCTGCGTGGAAACCGTTTCGGCCTTGATACCAAAACTGCCCGCATAGGCGGCATAATCCATCTGATAGTCAAACTCGCAGGCAATATAGCGTTCCTGATACATGACCTTCTGCAGCTGGCGAATCATGCCCAGGCTGGTATTGTTGACAATCAGGGAAATCACCGGCAGCTGCAGGCGGGCGATTGTATAGAACTCATTGCCCGTCATCTTGATGCCGCCATCACCAGCCACATGGATGACGCGCCGACTGTCACCGTAATACATCTGCGCCCCCATCGCCGCCGGCAGGCCAAAGCCCATCGTGCCCAGTCCGCCCGAAGTCAGCCAGGTGCGCGGTTCTTCAATGCGCAGATGCAGAGCCGCCCACATCTGATGCTGACCCACATCCGTCGCAAAGGCATAAGGCTTGCCCTTGGTGTTTTTCGCCACCTGATGCAAAGCCCAGGGAACTGTCAGCCGATTCACATGGTAGTCATAATCATAAGTCTCCTGCCAGCCCTGAATCTGCTGCCACCATTCGTCCAGATTCCCCGTGGTCTCCTGCTTCATCAGCAAGCTCAAAATAACCTTCATATCGCCAGCCAGCCCCAGGCTGTTGCCGATATTCTTGTCAATCTCAGCAGGGTCAATATCGATATGGATAAATTTCGTATCCTGCGTGTACTTCTTGACATTGCCCGTCTGACGGTCACCAAAGCGGCTGCCAATGGCAATGATTAAATCTGCCGCCGCCACAGCATGATTGGCGGCTTTTTCGCCATGCATACCGGCAAAGCCCAGGGACTGCGGGTGTTCTCTAGGGATAGCCCCCAGGCCCATCAGGGTATGGGCCACCGGTAGATGATATTTTTCCACAAAGGCCGTAACTTCAGCCGTTGCTCCTGCCGAAATGACACCACCGCCGACAATGACCACCGGTTTCTGCGCCTTGACGATTTCATGGGCAGCTTCCGCGGCACAAATCAGAAAATCCGCATCCGGCTTGCCCGCTTTTTTCGTTTCTTCTACGGCCTCTTGCCAAGCAACCTCCTCAAAGAACAAATCACGCGGCACATCCACAAGCACCGGGCCGGGGCGGCCTTTTTTCGCCAAGGCAAAGGCCTCTCTAATCGTGTCCACCAAAATCTTAGCGTCTTTTACCTTGTAGTTGTGCTTGGTAATCGGCATGGTCACATCGAGGATATCCGTTTCCTGAAAGGCATCGCGGCCCAATAGCGCCGTGTCCACCTGTCCGGTAATGGCCACCACCGGAATGGAATCCATAAAGGCCGTAGCCAAACCTGTCACGAGGTTCGTGGCTCCCGGGCCGGAAGTTGCGATACAGACGCCAACTTTTCCCGAAGCACGGGCATAGCCGTCAGCGGCGTGGGCGGCATTTTGCTCGTGGGTCACGAGAACCTGCTTTATCTCCTTGCTATCATATAAAGCGTCGTATAAAGGCAGTATCATCCCCCCGGGATAGCCAAACACCGTATCGACGCCCTGTTCTTTTAAACATGCTACGACTGCCTGTGCTCCGTTCATAATTACACCCTCTCGCTGATGATTTTGGTCATTTCACTGGTATTGACCTTGGTAAAGCCGTCCTTCCACAAATCCGGTGTGCGATAACCTTCGGCAAGCGCCTTGTCCACAGCCGCTTCAATGGCATCGGCTGCGGCTTCCTCATGCAAGGAATACCTGAGCAGCATAGCCGCCGACAGAATCGTGCCAATCGGATTGGCAATGCCCTTGCCCGCAATATCCGGCGCACTGCCATGAATCGGCTCATAGAGGCTCGTACATTCGCCAATGGAAGCAGACGGCAGCATACCGATGGAACCACCAACCACAGCCGCTTCATCGGAAAGAATATCGCCAAAGAGGTTGCCCGTCACGATAACATCAAACTGTGTCGGCTTTACGGCAATCTGCATAGCGCAGTTATCCACATAGAGATTATTGCACTCCACGTCCGGATAAGCCTTGGCTACTTTTTCCACAGTTCTACGCCAAAGGCGGGAAGTAGCCAGCACATTTGACTTGTCAACAGACGTCACCTTGCCACGGCGCAGTTTGGCCGTCTCAAAGGCGAGTTTGGCAATGCGCTCCACTTCGGGTACGGAATAGTTTTCCAAATCCCAGGCCCGTTCCACGCCATTATGCTGTTCGGATTCGCATTTTTCGCCAAAGTAAATGCCGCCGATAAGTTCGCGGACGATAACGAGGTCAGCTCCGCGCACGAGTTCCGGTTTTAACGGCGAATATTCAATAAGTGCATCAGCTACCTTGACCGGACGCAGATTGGCATAAAGCCCCAATTCCTTGCGCAGCCCCAAAATAGCCTTTTCCGGACGCTTGGCCGGGTCTACCTTATCCCATTTATCGCCGCCCACAGCGCCGAACAACACGCCGTCTGACGCCTTGCAGGCATCAATGGTTTCCTGCGGCAGAGGGGTGCCGAATTTATCATAAGCCGTTCCGCCGGCATCATGGTAAGCAAAGTTAAGTCCCAAACCGAATTTCTTATCCGCAGCTTTCAGCACTTCCACAGCGCTGTCGGTGATTTCCTTGCCAATGCCGTCACCGGGAATAACCGTAATATTATATGCCATAAGTAACCACACTTACCCTTTCTTTTTGATATATTCAATCAAACCGCCTGCTTCGGCAATCTCCTGCACAAAGCCCGGCAGGGGATGCGCATGGAACACATCACCCGTGGTGAGATTCTTGATTTCGCCCGTCGTCACATCCACCTGCAACTTATCATCGGCATGGATTTTTTCCACATCATCACCGATTTCGAGCAAAGGCAGGCCGATATTGATGCCATTGCGATAGAAAATCCGCGCAAAGCTGGCCGCAATGACCACGGGAATCCCCGAAGCCTTGATGGCTACCGGTGCATGCTCACGGGAGGAACCACAGCCAAAGTTGCGGCCGCCCACCATGATATCGCCTTCCTGCACATTACCGGCAAAACTCTCATCAATATCCACCATGCAGTGGCTGGCCAGTTCCTTGGGATCAAAAGTATTCAAGTATCTTGCGGGGATAATGACGTCCGTATCGATATTATCCCCATAACGCCAAACTTTTCCTTCTAACTTCATATCACTGAACCTCCTCTGCCGTGGCAATTCTGCCCAGGATTGCACTTGCCGCCGCCACATGAGGGCCAGCTAAGTAAACTTCACTATCCACATGCCCCATGCGGCCACGGAAATTGCGGTTGGTCGTGGAAACGCATTTCTCGCCTGCCGCCATAATGCCCATATAACCGCCTAAGCACGGCCCGCAGGTCGGCGTGGACACCGCACAGTCCGCATCAATAAAGGTGTCAATATAGCCCAGCTTCATGGCTTCTTTATACACCGCCGGACTGCCGGGAATCACAATGCAGCGCACACCATCAGCGACTTTATGCCCCTTGAACACTTCAGCGGCAATCTGCAAATCTTCCAGACGGCCATTGGTGCAGGAACCGATAATTACCTGCTGAATGGCAATCGGTTCTTTGATATCCTCAACCCGCTTGGTATTGCCCGGCAGATGCGGGAACGCCACAACCGGCTTCAACTCCGAAAGATTAATCTCCACAACCTGACAATAAACCGCATCATCATCAGCGGCCACTGGTTCAAACGGCTTCTTTACGCGGTCTTTGACGTATGCAGCCGTGATTTCATCATAGGGGAAGATGCCTGCCTTGCCGCCGGCTTCAATCGCCATATTGGAAATCGTGAGCCTGTCCGTCATGGTCAGCGACTTCACACCCTCGCCGGCAAATTCCAGCGATTTATACAGCGCTCCATCCACGCCGATTTGGCCAATCAGCGTCAGGATAACATCCTTGCCGCTGATACCGGCAGGCTTCGAGCCTGTAAGTTCGACCTTAATGGCCTGCGGCACCTTGAACCAGGCTTCGCCCGTAGCCATGGCCGCCCCCAAATCCGTGGAACCTACGCCCGTGGCAAAGCCGTTGACTGCACCATAGGTGCAGGTATGGGAATCCGCGCCAATGGTCAACATGCCCGGTGCCACAATCCCCTGTTCCGGCAGGATAACGTGCTCAATGCCCACACGCCCCTGCTCGAAGTAATGCACAATCTTATGCTTGACCGCAAAATCCCGCACGATTTTCGCCAATTCTGCGGACTTGATATCCTTGGCCGGCTGAAAATGGTCGGGCACCAAGGCGATTTTTTCATTGTCAAAGACCGGACGGCCAATGCTTTCAAAGATTTTGATGGACGGCGGCGCCGTAATATCGTTGGCCAGCACCATATCCAGTTTACAGGTCACAAGCTGGCCCGCTTCCACGCGTTCCAGCCCTGCATGTTTGGCGAGAATCTTCTCGCTCATCGTCATACCCATGCTCTCACTCTCCCGTTTTCTACAAGAAAAGCCTTCCCGTTAGGTGGAAGGGGAAGGCTTCTCACAACTGTTTAATTAAAACATTCGACTTAAATGGATATATTCCTGCTTTTCAGGAGTTTCATATTAGTCTTTAGCCAAATCATCAGCGCCCTTGAGCCACGGCATCATATTACGGAGATCCTTGCCGACCTTCTCAATCTGATGTTCAGCATGCAGACGGCGCTGAGCCATGAAGTTTGCACGGCCAGCTGCACGGTTTTCAAGCAGCCAGTTGCGGGCAAAGGTACCATCCTGGATTTCTTTCAGGACTTTCTTCATTTCCTTCTTGGTTTCTTCCGTGATGATACGCGGGCCTACCATGTAGTCGCCATATTCAGCCGTATCGGAGATGGACTTGCGCATCTTCGTGAAACCACCTTCATAGCAGAGGTCAACGATGAGTTTCATCTCATGGAAGCATTCAAAGTAAGCCATTTCGGGCGGATAACCGGCTTCAACGAGCACTTCGAAGCCCGTCTGCATCAGCTGGCAAACGCCGCCGCAAAGAACAGCCTGTTCACCGAACAGGTCTTCTTCCGTTTCATCGCGGAAGGTCGTCTGCAGAACACCGGAACGCGTAGCGCCAAGACCTTTGGCATAGGCCAGAGCGAGGTCAAAGCACTTGCCGGAAGCATCCTGATAAACAGCGAATACAGCCGGAACACCGGAACCTTCCGTATACGTACGGCGAACGAGATGACCGGGGCCTTTCGGAGCCACCATGAACACGTCCACATTAGCGGGCGGAACAATCTGCTGGTAGTGAATATTAAAGCCATGTGCAAAAGCGAGAGCACTGCCATCCTTCAGGTTCGGCGCAATCTCATTTTTATAGACATCGGACTGCTTCTCATCCGGAATCAGAACCATCGTGATATCTGCTTCTTTTACTGCATCAGCAACATTTTTAACCGTCAGGCCATGTTCTTCAGCAACTTTCTTGGACTTGGAACCTTCATAGAGCCCGACCACAACATCAACGCCACTCTCTTTGAGGTTCAGAGCATGTGCATGGCCCTGGCTGCCATAACCAATGATTGCCACTTTCTTGCCATTAAGAACTTCCCAATTTGCATCCTGATCATAATAAGTTTTTGCCATAATACTCTCTCTCCTCACAATGTTCATAAATAGTATGCTCACCGCGTTCCAGCGCGATAAGACCAGTGCGAATGACCTCGGCGATACCATACGGCTTGATGAGATTCAAGAACGCCGTCACCTTGTCATCACTGCCTGTCAGCTCGAAGATAACCATGGAACTGTCCACATCCACGACATGGGCGCGGAAAAGTTCCGCCATCTTCAGAACATCCAGACGATTCGTGTCATTTGCCCTGACCTTGATCAGCGTCATCCCCCGGCAGACTGCATTTTTCTCATCCAAACGCTGTACGGCTTGCACCACCGGCATTTTCTCCAGCTGTTTAATCATCTGCTCAATGAGATTTTCATCGCCGTGTACAACAACCGTGATGCGGGAATACCCTTCTTTCTCCGTCACGCCAACTGCGAGACTGTCGATATTGAATTCGCGTCTGGAAAACATACTTACAACCCGGACCAGCACACCAGTCTGATTTTCCACAAACACAGACAAGACATGTTTCATCCTGCAATCCCCCTTGTTTTTCACACAAAAACATCATAACACGTTTAAGCTGTCCATTCAATATGTAAAGTTGTAAATATGTATACATTATTGCGCGAATAGATATTTTTGTCAACACCATTATGTAACTTTTTTAATCTTATTTGTGTATTTTCGAGATTTTCTTCCACCATAAACATACACAAGCAGTTTTACATGACGATTATATTATACATTTGTCTTTCACAGAGAATTAAAAAGTTTTTCTTGTTACTTTTTTTTGAAAATTATATACATGACACTAGCTTGCAAGGTTTACAGCGCGCATGATACAATTAGCCCCACTAGGAAAAAGATTGTTATTGACGCAGAAAGGACATTATCTTGCCACAGACGATTACGCTTCCGCATACTGAACTTATCCCGGAGATACTGCAAAAACTTCCCGGCTGGTACCGCAGCCAGTCTGACCTGCGGGAACTTCCCTGGCGAAAGTCCCCCACGCCTTATCACACCTGGCTGTCGGAAATCATGCTGCAGCAGACCCGAGCCAGCGCCGTGATTCCCTATTACGAACGCTTCCTCGCCGCCCTGCCGGATATCGCGTCACTTGCTGCCTGCGATGATGATGCCCTTATGAAACTCTGGCAAGGACTGGGCTATTACTCACGCGCACGCAACCTCAAAAAAGCCGCCACGATTATTTGTCAGGAACATAACGGCAAAATTCCGCAGGATTTCAAAGCCTTGCTGGCTCTCCCCGGCATCGGTCGCTATACCGCCAGCGCCATCGGCTCCATCGCCTTTGGCCAGCCCTGGCCTGCCGTTGACGGCAATGTACTGCGGGTAATCTCCCGCGCCCTTGCCTCTACTGCTGACATCGCCTTGCCCGCGACCAAAAACAGTATGGAACAGGCCCTTCTCCCCCATTACCCACAAGGCGAAACCGCCGGAGACCTCAATCAGGCCTTTATGGATTTAGGCGCCACCATCTGCCTGCCTAAAGGCACGCCCCATTGTCCCTGCTGTCCCTTGGAAAAAATCTGCCTTGCCCATGCCGAGGGACTGGAGCAGGAACTGCCCCGCAAAAGCTCTCCACAAAAACGCCGCCGCGAAAACCGCACAATTCTCCTGCTGATGCAGGGAGATACCGTGGCCCTGCATAAACGCCCACCAAAAGGACTTTTGGCAGGCCTTTGGGAATTTCCCAACATCGAGGGAAAACTTGACAAAACAGCCGTAAACGAATGGCTGCAAACGCAGGGTCTGTCGGTTAAGCATATACAAAAACTGCCGACAGCCAAACATGTCTTTTCCCATATCGAATGGCATCTTTCCGGCTGGCGGATAGAACTCACACCACCTTCTGACCATCTCCTGCAGGAAAATACTCTGCCCTTTACCTGGGTTACACCAGCCGAATTAACTGAAAAATACAGCTTGCCTTCAGCATTCCATTATTATTTATCCGAAATATATTGAGTATAAAGAAGGAATTTCGCTATAAAACACGAATAGAACAAACAAATGGATTTATGGATATGGGATACTGATTAAATTTGAGAGGTGTTTATACATGTTCAAACTATTCGAAACGCCCAAAAGGGCCGAAGCAGCTGCGCCGGCTGCACCCACTGCTGTTCCGGCAGCCACTGACCTTCCCGATATCAAGACAGCATATCTGGCCAAAAGCGAACTGACCGCCCTGCGCCTGAAAGAACTGGTCGATGTGGCTGGCGGCCCGTCTATGATTATTGGCTTTGTTTCCCCGGATTTGGATGTCCCGGAAGTTGCCCGCCTGATTAAGACCGAAATTCCGTCCTCTGCCAAGCTGCTGCTCATGACGACTTCCGGTGAACTTTGCCGTCCACAGGGCAGTCATACGCTGTACTGTGACGCACCTGAACGTCGTGGCAGAGTATTATTGCAGTCTTTCTCCAAGCGCATGCTTGAACAAACCTTTACCATGCATATTCCGCTGCCCAATGAAGACCTGCGCAGCGGCACGGTAAGCATGACTGTCAACGACCGCGTAGACGCTATTCGCAAGGAAATCGACAAGCATCGTCCGCCCTTCCGTTTAAGTGTAAACCATACTTTTGCCATGGTTTATATCGATGGCGTATCCAGCTGTGAAACCTTCGTATCACAGGCTTTGTACGCCTCCGGACAATTCCCCATTCCCTTTATCGGCGGCAGTTCCGCCGGCAATCTGGATTTTGCCCATACCTATATCTACGATGACAATACCTGCCTGGAAAATCACGCCATCATCATTATCTGCCGCCTGAGCAAAGAATACCGCTATGGCATTCTGAAATCTCAGGCTGTTGAACGGACAGATAAATCGGTGACTGTCGGCAGTGCCAACAGTGCCCTGCGCTATATCGAAACCGTTGAAGGGCCAAAAGGCGAAGTTCCGATTATCGATGCCCTGAAAGACTATTTCCATGTACAGACCGTAAGCGAAGTACAGGATTGTATGCAGGGTTATACCTTTGCTACCGATGTAAATGGTGAAGATTACATTCGTACACTTTCCGGTTTCGATGAAGCCAACAACCGCATCAATTTCTTCTGCGATGTGGTCACAGGCGAACGCCTGCACCTGATGAAGCGCGTATCCCTGTCACAGACCTTATCCCGGGATTTGCGCGAATTCAGCAAAAACAAACCCCACCCCATCGGCGCAATCTTAAACGACTGCATTCTCCGCCGTTTAGGTTATCCGGACGAAATCACGCATATTGACGAGTTCAAAGACATTCCCGTAGCTGGTTTTTCCAGCTTTGGCGAAATTTCCGGGCTGCATGTAAACGAAACCCTGACGGCCATCGTCTTCTATCATGTGCCTGAAGGAACCCACTTCTCCGATGCTTACATCGACAACTTCGCCCATATTTACTCCAACTGTCATGCGTTCTTCTTCAACCGTATCATTGAGCGGCAAAAACACACTGAAAGACTAAAAGACAACCTTATTGATATGTTCCAGGACTATCAGTCCAAAATGCCGGATATCGTCAAGACCATCATGCGTATGTCCACGGATGTCGACCAGATTCAAAATGCCATCAAGCAGCTGTCCAGCGGCATTGACGAGCAGAACGGCCTCTTTAACCAGCTGACTGACCGCAACCGGGAAATCACCCCGAAACTGGATATGCTCTCCCAGAGCACCCAGAAAATCAACGATGTCATGAAGCTCATCAACGAGATTGCCGCCCAGACCAACCTCCTGTCCCTCAACGCCGCTATCGAGGCCGCCCGCGCAGGCGAGGCAGGCCGCGGCTTCTCCGTTGTGGCTCAGGAAGTACGCAAGCTGGCTGAAAACACCCAGACCAATGTTCATGTTTCCGATGACGCTATCAGTTCCCTTATCCATGACGTCAACGAAATCAACAAGATTCTGGCCGATAACAAGGACTTTGAAGAACGCATCAACGATTTCGATGCCAACTTCGCGAAGCAGATGAAGGAACTGCACAAAAACCTCAACGAAGGTATCACCCATATCCAAAAATCGACCCAGTCCATCAAAGCACTGGATGCCATCAACGAACGCACCAGTGCAGAAATGGAAAAACTGACCACGATTATCCACAATATCGAGATGGGCATCTGACCACCTTGGCAGGAAATATATCCTAATAAAAAGCATGAGGCGCCAAACTATTGCAGCCTCATGCTTTTTTCTATTTTATTGACGATAATGAATAGAATGATTATAATATTGATTAGAAAGAGGTGATTGATATGCTGCCAAAAGAAAATGAGCAAACGGAATACAAACGTGAACTTACCAACGGGCTAACAAAAGAAGTTCTCGCTTTCATCAATACCCAAGGCGGTTCGATTTATATTGGCGTTAATGATGACGGCTCCATCGCAGGCGTAACAGACAGCGACCAAATTATGCTTCGTATAGCCAGTATGCTTAGAGATTCTATTCATCCTGACGCAATGATGTTCGTTTCTATTCAAGCTGAGCAAAAAGAAAATAAAGACATTATACACCTTCTTATCTCCAGCGGCACCAACAAACCATATTACCTGATAAAAAACGGACTCAAACCATCCGGTGTATATGTTCGCCAAGGCAGCGCCTCTGTACAAGCATCACCTGAGCAGATACGACAAATGATAAAAGATGCTGACGGAGACATTTTTGAAGACAATATTTCCCTCAATCAAGAACTGACATTCAAAAAGACTTCCGATATATTCCACAAAAAAAATCTAAAATTTGCTTCAGAACAAATGATTTCCTTGGGGATTATGCAAACTGATGGTGTATACACAAACCTTGGGCTCCTGTTATCCGACCAATGTCCTTTTACCATTAAAGCTGCCGTATTCCAGGACACAGGTCAAAAAAACTTCCAGGACCGCCGCGAATTTTCCGGGGCCCTATTAACACAACTCGAAGACTGTTTCGCCTATTTACAGCTTAACAATCCAACATCAGCCAAATTTCAGGGACTATATCGCAGCGACTGTAAAAGATATCCCGAAGAAGCCATTAGAGAGGCTCTACTCAACAGCATCGTACACCGTGACTATGCCTTTAGTGCCAGCAACCTTGTCAGCGTTTACAATAACCGCATTGAATTCACGTCTATCGGCGGACTTGTGTCCGGATTACAAAAGGAAGATATTTTGCTGGGGATCTCCCTTTGCCGCAATCCAAAACTAGCCAACATTTTTTACCGGTTGGAACTTATCGAGGCGTATGGCACCGGACTTTTGAAAATCCAAAATGCCTACGAAGCCACTCTTGTTCAGCCAGATTTACGGATTTCTCCCAACGTATTCAAGGTTATACTCCCCCGATTAGAGCAAGCCCCTGATTATGTAAACGATTCTCCCCTCTCACCTGAAGACAAGGTACTTGCCTACATCAAACAACATCATGCCGTTACCCGCAAAGATATCGAGACTCTCCTAAACACCAGTACGTCCACAGCCACAAGAATATTACAGACTCTACTAATGAAGAAAAGAATTACCCGCATCGGACGGGGCAAACAAACAAAATACATGTAAACCAATACAAAAAACTGTCCACCAGAAAACGCAGCCAGTGAATGCAGAACCTTCCGGTAATCTCCCTGCTGTAATCAGCAATCCTTGTTCCTCGGCCACCGGCCATTATAACTGTTTTCATTTCAAAATATATCTCTTACTATCCTTTCTATCACCCAGTACCCCAAAAGTTGACACGTATTATTATATGTGTTATTATGTTAACACGGAGGAAGCTCATGAAAAGTTATTCTTCGCGTGAAGTGCTCAAAATCTTGAAAGCTGATGGCTGGTATGAAGTCAATTGTGTTGGCGACCATCACCAATTCAAGCATCCTTCAAAAAAAGGACGCGTTACAGTGACTCACCCTCGCAAAGACATACCATACGAAACATTGAAAAGCATTTCACAGCAGGCAGGCATCACTTTCCCGTGATGCCTTATTGATTATCTGGAGGATTTGATATGAAAGACCTATATATTTTCCCTGCTATTTTCCACTCCGCTGATGATGGTATCTCTATTACTTTTCCGGATCTCCCTGGTTGCCTTCCCTATGCTCAAACAATGGAGGAAGCTTTTAACAATGCAAAAGAAGCACTGCAACTTCATATCTTCGGCATGGAAGAGGATAACGAGGATATCCCTAGTCCCTCATCCGTTGCTTCAATGCAACTAAATGCTGGTGACTCTTTAGCTATGATTGAAGCTTGGATGCCGCCCTTCCGCGAAAAAATGTCCAACAAATCGACCAGCAAAACCGTAACCATACCTCGTTGGCTCGATACGCTGGCTCGTCGTGAAAAAGTTAACTATTCACATATATTCCAAGAAGCATTAAAATCTTATCTTGGAGTTAGCGATAACCCCACCGGACACCTTCGAGCATAGTTAGAGTATGCTGAATAAACATATTTTATTCTCTTCATCAGAAAAATGAAACTCTGCATCAAAATCTTCCAATACTTTCATGCTAAAACAGTATCTTTTGATTAATCCGAACTTTTGACGCTCAATTCCATAATGCGCCGTTTCATGTTCACTTTCAATAAAATAGAAATATGTATTGGTAGCCAGATTGAGGTATGTCTTATACATTTGCTTAGGGCGTGTTGAAAAAGTCTGCTTAAAAAGACTTTTGCACACCTGTAGCGCATGTTGTCTTTAGAGTGCTTCCTCTTGCCTGGTTTCCTATTTTTACCAAAATTGATGCAATGTATATAAAGGCTCGGTAAACACAAGCCAATTTATCGTAGCGTGTTGCGTTTCGGCGATAACATTTTAGCTTTTGAAAGTATCTTTCCACAACGTTACGCCCTTTATATTGTCCTTTGTCAAATTTGTAAATAATTTTGGCATTGGACTTGTTGGGGCACGCCATATCTGCTTCAAGTGATTTAATGTATTCACGTATTTTCTTGTTTCCATATGCCATGTCTGCATTGAAGCTATATTCGCTGCTTCTAACAGTGAAATTGCCATTTTTGAATCATGAACCTGTCCACCCGTAAGCTCAAATGCCACCATTTCCAATTCATCATTAACCAATGCATGAACTTTGGGGTTTTGTCCACCACGAGATGTGCCTATATGTTGCTTTACATCTGATTCAGGTGCGTCTTTACGGGCGCCGGCAGCATGCTGATGGGCTTTGTTCGAGGTACTGTCTATGAAAATGGCATAGTAAATCTGCTCGACAAGGACAAGACCATCTGCGTTTGGGTCACATAATCCCATTAAACAAAAATAAATTCTTTGGAAAATATTTTGAGATTCCCACGACCTGAATTTCTTGTAAATGGAATTCCATTTTCCATATGCTGCGGGGATACTTCGCCAGCTGCATCCCTCACGCACGATAAAAATCAATGCATCCAGAAAAAGGCGTTCAATACCAGGTCTGCCAGTTGTTTTTTCTTTTGGCAAATATTCCCGTATTTTCTCGTATGCCTCATCAGTTAAACTGTATCTTGCATATGACTCATGGATTGTATATAATGAATCTGACATAGGTGATCCCCCTTTTCTGGATATTTCGTCAAATTCATTATAGGGGAGGTTACCTATGTTTTTTGTGGAAAAAGAAAAGATTCTCGTTTTTAGAAATACATGTATATTGGATTATTGAGTTTTTCAACACGCCCTAACTACGAAAGAGAATCCCGCGAGCCGAATATTGCTATGCTGATTAAGTTGGCGGACCTTTATGAAGTCTCGGTTGATTACTTGCTAGGCCATACTCCAGACAAGGATATGCCAGAAGATATAAAGGAATTAGTTGATAAATACAACCGCTTATCTGACGAAGGCCGGCTCCGTATTAACAACCAAATTGACTGTGAGTTGCGTGTCGATGCACTGATAGCAAAAAAGCGACTTGAAAAGCAACGCCAAGGGATAGAGGCATCAAGGCAGGCCGGCAAACAGTATGGTCGCCCCAAAGCAACTATTACAGCTGATTGGGACGTCACATATAGTCAATGGAAATCTGGAGATATCACTGCCGATGATGCTGCTTTAAAATTGGGAATTTCAAAAGCGACATTATATAGACGAGCGCGTCAGTGATAAGATGTCATTCATCTCACATAAGTATTTCTCCCCCTTTGTATCACAGGATTATATTCGAATAAAAATTTCTCTCTCACATTCAAATAAAATTATTTTTATATATTAACTTTAATGCATCATGAATTGACTTCTTTAAATCAACTTTAACTTTTTTCTTTAAATCATCATCATCTGCTTCATTACATTCATAACATAATATACGTTTTCCACGTAAATCAAATGGTAATTCCTCTATTTTTCCTGTGGCAACATTAAATACTAGTATTAAATTTTCATCTCCTACCGAATTAATCGCGTACCCCAATTCCAGCATTACATTTGAGTTTGGATATTTTCGACCTGATTTACCATCTACTCCTACGAAAGATATGTCTGCAACAAACGCAATACAGGTGTCAATTTTATCACATATAGTTTTCGTAATTTCTGGCGCCCCAGCTTTGCCTTTAGTATCTTTATCAAGCATTAATGGACAGCAATATTCTTTACTTAATACTTTTATAGAATTTTCCAATGCATTTTCTATAAGATTTCTATTTGTTTTAAAAGATAATTCACCCTGCCATGAATAAAAAATTTTATATGATTCTTGTTTTAAAGCATCCTTTAGTATTGTACTTATTTCCTCAAGCAATTTTTCTAAGATATTAATTTGTATTTGTAATCCAAACGAAGAAGAAATTATTATACCATTATTACTTGAAGATGACCCATTTGCAGTTGATATAATTTTTAATACGTTAGAAAAATTATCAAACTTATCAATTGGAAAAATATACGTGAAAAGTGAATCTATTCTAAAACGATCTTCATAAAAAATATTATAAAACAAACTACGATATGATACTATTACTTGGTAAACATACTTATGTGTATCAATACCATGCTTTTTCTGTTCTCTAATTTTCTCTAGGCAAATACTAACTAACTCGCGTGCTTTTCTTAACTTTCGTAAATCATTTTTTATCATATCTAAAGCCTCTTACATGTCTTCACCTATCAACTATTTTTTTCATATGAAGAACAATTATCTTTGTCAATAATTATTACATTATTGTTATCATCTATGACAATATTTTTTATTTTAACATCTCCTTGTGGTTCTTCAATTTTTATATTAGCAATTACAGTTCCAATCGTATCATTATGTATGTTTTTTACACTGTCGCCATCTAATATATCTTTATTATTTTTATCCTTTAATCCTGTAGGTTTCATGTATTCTCCCTTATCTGATCCATCAGGATTTGGTGGTACATTAGTTGCTATTACACATTTCTTCTCATTATCATATCTATAAAAATTAAATTTCGACATAGTTAACCTCCCATTATGCATCTCTTATAGTTTTTATAATAACCATCATCCCCCACTTTTGTGGCACAACTACAAAAGATCCCCAGTGGGAGCCTTACGTTTATTATGTTAAAGTCCATATACTCCATACATTATATCGTCTATTGCTTCTATCGCTCTTTTTAGATGTTTAAAGTTAATGTGTAAAATGACATTTAGTGAATCATTAGCTTGTTTATCAGTTGGATAACGAAAGTTAAATGACATCGGATCTAATTCTGCAAAAATTGCTATTATTTTACCAAAAAAATCTATAAAACGATTTATCTTCTTTTCTTTAAAATTATATCCATTCAAATATTCTTTAACAATATCACTCGTTTCTTTCCAAATTTTATCTAAGTCATGACCTACACGATGCAAAAACTCAGAAAACAATTCATTATCATAATTAACTTTTTTTCGATATACCTCTTTAAGTAATAGTTCGAGATATTGTCTATAACTAAAAAATATAGCAAACATCATTATATCTGCAGCTCCATGATTTTCAATCAGAGTATCGCCAGCCTCTTTATATGACATTATATAGCCAAAAGATATAATTGAATGAGATTCCACATCTCTTTGCCAACCAAAATCTGCAGAATCAATGTCATATATATCTTCCCTTAAAATATCCTCGATATTTATTTTTTCGAATTTTTCTTTACTCAAATTAACCCCCCCTATATAATGAAATCCATAAACCATTCCACATATTCATTGTACCACGACAATAAGTGGCTCCGTGCAGCATAACGAGTGGCTCTCAATAGGATATTGACCTGGTTCTACGGAGCGAAATACATGCGCAGCTGCATGTTGCACAATACTCGTTTGCAGTTTATTCCAAATTGCTGGAGGTGTCAATATTATTTGTTACATATCTAAATTATTTTATTTGGCTGTATATTCTGTCTTTATCATCGAAAGAAAAATCTTTATCGTAGAAAATCTTTCACGATAAAGATTCTTTATTATCAACAATCCTTAAAATATGCCACGGTACGTGCTAGCCCATCAGCTAAATCCATCTCTGGCTTCCAACCAAGATTCTGCCGTGCATTCTCGTTACATAACATCGAGCGATTGATATCGCCTTCTCTTGGATCTGCAAACTTAGGCTTTACGTCTTTCCCTGCAGCTTTAGACATTAACTCAACAAGTTCCAACAGACTGGTTTCCGTCTGATTACTAAGATTATAAACAGTATTGGCCTTATCCGTAGTCATGGCTGCAATGATACCACTAGCAATATCCCCGGCATATATGAAGTCACGTGTTTGTTTACCGTCACCAAAGATCGTTATATCTTGTCCATTGGCAATACGCTTAGCAAAAATGCTGATAACGCCACCTTCACCGGTATCCCCTTGACGCTCGCCATAGACATTGGCAAAGCGCAAGGCTACGTAGTCAAGACCGTACAAATCATGATAAAGCTGCAGGTATTTTTCCACGGTCACCTTAGTTAGACCATAGAATGACATGGGCGCCAGCGTTTCGCTCTCTTGAATAGGCAGCTTATCTTCTGAAACATTACCATAAGCAGCCGCTGTAGAAGCGAAAATTACACGCTTGACGCCACTATGACGGGCCGCCTCCAAAACATTTACCGTACCCATGATATTTTCTGATGCATCAAATTCTGGATCTTTGATAGATACATCTACCATAGTTTGGGCTGCCAAATGCACTATAACATCAAATCTACCTTGCTCAATCTTTTCTCGAACCAACTTATCACGAATGTCCATTTCCCAACAAGTACAAGTATCCTTACCTTGCGGCAAATGTTCCCATGCTCCTGTGCTCACATTATCCAAGACTGTTACTTTATGATTATTCAGCAATAGCAGACGCACTAAATGTGAACCAATGAAGCCAGCCCCACCTGTCACTAAAACTTTCACGATAACATACCTCTTTATTTTTTTTCATACATACGCTCATAATAATCCTGATAATCACCACTGATGATATTTTCCCACCACTGGCGATTATCCAAATACCACTGTACCGTGGCTTTTATGCCATCTTCGAATTTCGTTTCCGGCAGCCAGCCCAGTTCATTATGAATCTTAGTCGGATCAATGGCGTAACGGCGGTCATGGCCCTTGCGGTCACCAACGTATTCAATCAAATCTTCACTCTTGCCCAACTGTTTGAGGATTGTCTTAACCACATCAATATTAGCCCGCTCATTATGGCCGCCAATGTTATAAACCTCACCGACTTTGCCCTTCTCTAAAATAAGATTGATGGCCGCACAGTGGTCTTCCACATAGAGCCAGTCACGGACATTGAGGCCGTCACCATAGACCGGCATTTTCTTATCCGAAAGCGCATTGATAATCATCAACGGAATCAGCTTCTCCGGAAAATGGAAGGGTCCATAGTTGTTCGAGCAGCGAGAAATGGTCACCGGCACTTTGTACGTGCGATGGTAAGCCATCACCAGCAAATCTGCCGAAGCCTTGGAAGCCGAATACGGGCTGGACGTATGCAGATTAGTTGTCTCCGTGAAAAACAAATCCGGTCTGTCCAGCGGCAAATCCCCATAAACCTCATCCGTGGACACCTGATGATACCGCTTAATCCCATACTTGCGGCAGGCATCGAGTAGCACACTCGTGCCGATAACATTGGTCTGCAGGAAGATTTCCGGATTTTCAATCGAACGGTCTACATGGGATTCTGCCGCAAAGTTCACGATAACATCCGGCTTTTCCGTTTCAAACAACTCGTACACAGCCTTACGGTCAGCAATATCTGCGCGTACAAACTTAAAATGGTCATTTTTCATGGCTTCAGCCATGGTTTCCATATTACCCGCATAGGTCAGCTTATCCAGGCAGATAATCGTATCTTCCGGACGTTTTTTCAGCATATGATAAACGAAGTTTCCGCCGATAAAACCGGCACCACCAGTTACAACGATTTTCATTTAACAATTCTCCTTATAGACAAACTGATTATCACTGTCGGACAAAGTCGGCCCGGTTGTATCTTTCTCACTGAGCACCGGCTCAATGCCAGCCAGCAAAGAGCCCCAGTCCACATTTACCTCCGGCGCATCATAACGCATGCCGCCTTCTGATGCTTTGTTGTAGACATTATCGCATTTATAGCGGAACTCCACATCATCCGTCAAGGTCAGGAATCCATGCGCAAAGCCACGCGGAATCAGGAACTGACGATGATTTTCTGCACTGAGTTCCACCGAAACCCACTTGCCAAAGGTTGGACTGCCCTTGCGGATATCCACAGCCACATCGATAACCCTGCCCTTGGAGCAGGAAACCAATTTCGCCTGTGCATAGGGCGGATTCTGCCAGTGAAGCCCGCGCAAAGTCCCCTTCTGCGCGGAAAAACTCATATTGTCCTGTACAAAATCATTCGTAATGCCCAACGCTTCATACTTCGGTTTGTTATACGTTTCCGTAAAATAACCGCGATGATCACCAAATACATCCGTCTCGATAATCAGCACACCTTCGATATCTGTCTTAATAACCTTCATGCCAAACAAAAACTCCCTCTATTCCCGAATCATGCGGATAAGATATTTGCCATATTCATTCTTCAGCAAAGGCTGCGCCAAGTGCTCCACCTGTGCTGCATCAATATAGCCCATACGATAGGCAATTTCCTCAAGGCAAGCAATCTTCAGTCCCTGCCGTGCCTGAATCGTCCGCACAAAAGAGGCTGCATCGAGCAGGGATTCATGCGTGCCGGTATCCAGCCACGCATAGCCACGACGCATCTTCTCCACCTGCAGCTTGCCGCGTTCCAAATACACCTTGTTGACATCCGTGATTTCCAGTTCACCACGAGCCGAAGGTTTAATGGATTTCGCTACGTTTACAATATCTTTGTCGTAGAAATACAGACCAGTTACCGCATAATTAGACTTGGGCTGTGCTGGTTTTTCTTCCAAGCTCAACGCGTGGCCATGTTCATCAAACTCCACTACGCCATAACGCTCCGGATCGGACACATAATAAGCAAAGACTGTTGCACCGTCTTCCATCGATGCAGCACGCTGTACCGACTGTGCTAAATCTGAACCGTAGTAAATATTATCACCCAACACCAATGCACAGCCTTCACCATTGATAAATTCTTCACCAATGATAAACGCCTGCGCTAAGCCATCGGGACTGGGCTGAATTGCATAGGAAATGCTGATTCCCAGCTGGCTGCCATCTCCCAGTAATTTTTTAAAGGATTCGTTATCCTGCGGCGTGGTAATAATCAAAATATCCTTTATCCCCGCCAGCATCAACGTGCTCAAAGGATAATAAATCATTGGCTTGTCATAGACAGGCATCAATTGCTTGGAAACCACTTTCGTTAATGGATATAAGCGAGTTCCCGAACCACCTGCCAATATTATTCCTTTATTGATCAATGGAAAACACTCCTAATTGCTTACTATAGTTTAACCAATTAAATACGTTTATCCCCCATCTCATCAGGATAAAATTCTGCCTCAACCGCCAAACAGATAGCATGATATACAGGCAGATGCATTTCCTGAATTTTAAACGTTTCTTTTTGCGGCACATTGATCAGCACATCTGCCAAAACTTTAAGTGCCCCGCCAGATTCCCCCGTCAGACCAATCACCTTTATCCCCATTGCCTGTGCCACCTCGGCTGCATAAATGACATTCGCAGAATTTCCCGAAGTGCTTATTGCAATCAGAACATCACCTTCCTTGCCCTGCCCAAAGACCTGCTGGGCAAAATTCATATCCGGTGCCACATCATTGGCATAAGCCGTCAAAAGCCCCGTCTCGCTGACCAAGGAAATGGCCGGCAGAGCCATTTGCAGGTTCCTGATGATGTAATCACTATCCTTGCAAGATGAGAATTTCTCCTGCCATTCAGCACTTACTTTTCGCTTGCAAACAAACGCCTTCATCAACTCACCAACGATATGCAGAGAGTCTGCTGCACTGCCGCCATTGCCGCAGCACAAAATCTTATTCCCATTTCTGTAGGCATCTATGATGCACTCTGCAGCTTTCACGATTTCGGACTTATTGACGCGAAGTTCCGGATAACGCTCAACCAGTTCTTCAATTTTGGTTAATGAATAATCTTTCATTTATGCCTCCATATGTTCTTCCACAAAATCCAGCAGATTATCGACAGTAACCTCCTGCCCATAATCATCCGTCTTTTCCCGACTTAGCAAAGCAGTATGCACACCTGCATTTTTCCCGCACGCAATATCCGCTTCACTGTCACCTACCATCCACGAAGCTGCCAAATCAATATTAAAATCTTTGGCCGCCTGCAGAATCATTCCGGGCTTCGGCTTACGACAGGTGCAATCCATCTTCAGTTCCGGCACCTCACCAGCAAAGCCCTTATCCGGATGATGCGGACAGTAATACAACGCATCGATATAAGCACCTTCCTTGCCCAGGTCCGTTTCCAGCTTACGATGAATTTCCTCTAATCCTTCAAAAGTTACTTCACCACGTGCTACGACCGGCTGATTGGTGATAACAATAGCCAAATACCCTGACGCATTGATTTTTCGAATAGCCTCTGCTACTCCTGACAACAATTCCAATTCATCCGTTTTACGCAAGAAACCTACATATTTATTCAATGTACCGTCTCTGTCCAAAAATATGGCCTTTTGCTTGTGCGAAAGATTCTTGGCCTGAACAATTCCAGCCTTAAAATCCTTTGCCACCGCTTCAAAACGCTCGGGTGTGCCCATATCCTTGACATACTCCGGCGAATCGTAGCAGTATACGTTGTACCCGCCAGCTACATTCCTGCCGCAAAGCGGTTTCAAAATCTGTCTGTCCAAATCGACCTTATAGATTTTGCTATCAGCCTGAACCTTACCTATCTGCGACACATCTATACCAGACACTACTGCAGCTTTATCCAATGCAGCCACATTCATTACATGCACGCCTGCATTGACGCGGTTTTTATAATATTCCGGACGCACATCTTCCTTGGTCAGCCATTTTTCCACACCACCATCAACAGCCGCCAGAATCAGGCCGCTGTCATAAGGATGCGAATTGGGATGCGTGAACAAAGTCGCCCGAGCCCCCTTGGCACGATGATACGCCACCAAACGCTGAAAATTCAGATCAAAGATACTATCCGCATTCAGAAGCAAAAAGTCCTCACTGCCATCTGCATCATCAACCAGCTTATCCCGCAACTTATAAAGAGCACCCGCATTGCCCAGTGGTTCCTGTTCATGAAAATATTCAATCTGCACCCCAAAAGGCTTACCCGTAACAGGGCTGACGCCTGAACCATCACCAAAATAATCCACGATTTCCTCAGCCAGATAGGATACGGTAATGATGAACTGCGTAAAACCTTGCTCACGCAAAGAATTGATTTCCCATTCCAATACTGGCACACCATCAATAGGAATCATAGGCTTAGGCAGCACCTTCCCGGTAAGCGCCTTGCTGTAATCAGCAATCCTTGTACCACGGCCACCGGCCATTATAACTGTTTTCATTTATAAACTATACCTCCAACAATCAAACGCTCACTGAATAATGATATAGGGTACTTTTAGTTTTTCCCACTCTATTGCCCCCTTTTTTAAGGTATAATATAAGTATTGATATAAGGTTATTTTTTGAAAATAAAAAGTGATAAAAGTCTTCCTCAAGGCACTAGCTTCAATGATGATGTACACCATACCATGTTCATACTACAAAAGTTGCCTCCAACCATAATCCCAGCCATCAAAGAAATCTTTGGCCATTCATTCCCTATTACCTCATGCGCTTCGAAGATAAATTTACAGCGATAGAAAAGATGCCATACAAACACACTGCTATGTTAACAGATTAACACAGGAAATGTTTACTAACCTAGAATCTTATGCAAAAACACTAAACGCCCCAGTATTTATAGCGATATAATACAACTTGCAAAACGCATTGCAGAATACCCACTCAGGATAAATATTACTAGATAAATCACTTTATAGAGGACCATCTAAAAGGTGCAGGCATGACCACGCTAACAGTCATGCCTGCTTTCATTGGTATAAGCCGTCAATTTATAAACAACAATTATAAATATCCATAACACTAGCAAATGTATAGGTAGGTTTAATATTCCCCTCTAATATTTCATGAATACTTGCTTCTCCGGTTAACACGCAAACCGTGCTAACCCCTGCATTCATCCCCGTTGCAATATCTGTATACAATCTATCTCCAACTACACATATTTCGTTCACTTCATACCCTAACTTATCTTTTACAATATCAACCATAGTAGCTTCAGGCTTGCCTATAAAAATTGGCCATTTTCCTGTAGCACGCTTAATCATCTCACAGATTGCTCCACAATCAGGAATAAATCCAAATTTGACCGGACAGGCCCAATCTGGATTAGTAGCTATATACATAACATCTTGAGTACTCAATATCTCACATGTATTTCTCACCTTACTAGTAGTAAGTTCCATATCGAATCCAACCAAAACGACATCTACCGGCTCCACTTCTGTAGTTATATCTATATTTTCCATTACTAATTCATTCAAGAAACTCCTAGTTCCTTGGCAATATACCTTAGCATTCGGCATATTTTTTTTTAACCAAAGTATAGTTGCCTGAGCTGATGTAAAGAAATTATTCCTATCAGCTTTTATCCCCCAATTATTAACCTTTAATACATAATCTTCAACAGACTTTGATGAATTATTCGTAATAAAAACATACCTTCCACCATTATCCGCAATCCAGTTCAGCAACTTCAAACTGCCAGAATAAAGAATCTCTTCTTCACCAATAGTTCCGTCCATATCAAATAGCCACAACTTTTTCTTTTTCAATTCAGTTGCATCTACTCCAAAGCAATCATTCATTTAGCAAACAGCTCCTCTGCAGCAGCTAAGTCATCATGGTTATCAATTTCCAGCCATCTCCCCTGTAAAGGGCAAGCATGAAATTCAACATCTTCTAAAGTGTCATTCAATGCCACCTCACTCCAAAGCTTTAGTTCTTTTTTGTTTTCTATATAATCCACGCAATGATTAAATAATTTTTTCCCACCTTCAGAAGATAACTTATAAACATCAATCGACGTACCCAATGCCTCATTTTCACTAATCTGTTTAGATATAGATGTGATTCTCCCATCATTTTCTACTACTTTCATAGATTCATCCAGATATCTCCCCATATCAACTACAATAGCATTCGAAGAAGAATCATTTAATAATGCTGCAATAACTGACGCATCATAAAACACATCAGCATTCATCATCAAAAACGAGTCATATATATTATCAGGAAACATTTTCTTTATTCCAAGATAAGCAGAGTACATATTGTTAGTATTGGCATAATCAACAGATTCAACTATCTTTATCTCCGGCCAAATATCATGAATCTTTTTTTTCAATATATCAGATTTATATCCAGAGACTATGGTTATATCTGTTACATTGTTTTCAAGCAAATTCTCAATTTGCTTAACCAATATTGGTTTTCCGTTAACAGGAACCAATGATTTTGGTAATTTATCAGTAATCGGTGCCAATCTAGTTCCTAATCCTGCTGCTAAAATAAGTGCTTTCATTTACAACTCCTCCTCAAGCTCGCGATAAACCAATCTAAGTTTCTTTTCATTCAAATCTGCTTCATGCAAATAAGTATATCGATTTTTTCTCATTTCTGTCGCATGTTGCATACAATAAATAAATGTATCTTCATCTATTCCCATATTTACCGGATTTATATCCACATCAAATTTCTTCAAATAAGAAATAACCCACGAAGGATCTTCGCCTATAATTTTCAAAACCGCTACAGTTCCTAAAGCTACATTAAAACCATGCAAGTTCTGTTTATCACAGTAATAGTCTAACGCATGTGAAAAAAGATGTTCCGAACCACTTACCGGCCTACTACTTCCTGCATAGTCCATAGCAATCCCTGATAATATCAACGAATTTGCAAGAACCTCTAAAAACTCTGGGCATATACTATCAAACTGTGTCTTCATTAGTGCGTCTAAAGATGTACGTGACATCATATAGGCATATCCATTCATTTCATCTTTTCCACGTTCAACAGCAAAATCCCAATCTTTAAGCGCCATATAGTTAGAAATTGTATCTCCTATCCCTGCTTGAATCAAATGTAGCGGGCAATCTGCTATAAGCCCTGTATCCATAACCATCATCGATGGCATAGTACAACCTAAACTTTTAGGTTTTCCATCCTGCCGTTTAAGAACTGCTATAGGTGACACAATTCCATCATGTGCCATAGTTGTAGGAATCGAGAGAAACGGACGTTTAGAAATAAACGCAGCATATTTGGCAACATCCAATATTTTTCCGCCGCCCATAGCCACTATACATGCTATATCTGTAGCAATAACTCGCTCTGCCACCTCCATAGCATAGGTTATAGTATTATATTCAACCGCTTGTTCTTTTATTTCTCCAACAGCTTTTATTTGTGGACGTACTACATTCCCATAAAGAGAATCAACATATGGGCCAGCAATATATAAAACTTTTCCAGACACTCCATAATCTTTGAGAGTACGTTCAATCTCATAAATTCTCCCAATTCCTATTTTTATAACGTTATTATTCATCACCTATCACCAAAGCTTTTAATAAACTCATTTATTTGAAAATAACTTTCCACATATACTATAATAGCTAAACTCAAAATCATACGCTTTATTTTTTTGCACTATACTATGTTCTACCAGTTTATCCTTATAACCATTATCTTCCACATATCTTCTTATATTAACAAGCAATCCATCACTATCATAAGCACAAAATTTATCAACAACTGATAAATAATCACATAAGAAACCACGTTCATTATTATTATACTCTTCAAAGTCAGGACTATAAAATAGGACAGGTTTATTCCAATAGAAAGCATCATAACAAACAGATGAATAATCTGTAATCAACAACTCTATTGAAGATAAAATCACATTCACATCAAAACTCTTAGGCAAATAGCAAAAATGAATATCCTCTATCTTCGGAATATCATGTTTCTCTGCCGAATGCTCCTTTTCTATCCACAATATATCATTTTCCACTATATAATCCTTCAACATATCATTCATCAAAGGGTGCTCATAGGAACCATTATCTCTAAAAGTTGGCAAATAAATTATAACATGGTCAAATTTTTCTATCGTATCCAAAATTATTTGCTCTTTACACGTCATCTTAGGTACTGGCAGATTTCTTGGAAATCCACACTCTATATAGCTTGATTTTTCTCTTCCATGGAATATAGAACATCTTTCTGTACATAACCTGCCAGATGAAGCATATAGAACTTTATCCCATTGCCCTTGAGTAAACAGAGATTTAAAAAACTTGCTATATGAAAATTTATTGTATATCTTTTTAACAATATTATCTTTTCGGCGAAACTTTACATCACTTCCAGCCTTTAATGGAATACCATGCCACAGGTTATACTTTTTTGCCCCCGCGGAAAGATGCCCTATAAAATCACCAGCATATTTACCGGAACTATAATTACAATTGCAATTAATATGATATCCTGCTTTAATATGATAATAAATACTCCGAATATCATACATCATATAACACTCATATCCCATATTTGTTAATTCATCACAAATGGATTGTTTTCGCGTAACCCAAATCACTTTATGAAATCCATATTCATGACCATGATTATGCAGATATTGGAATAAATTACGTGTATTATCAGCAAAATTCATCCCCATCCATGCGCCGAACAATACAATATGATTATCACGTCTAATAAACAAATTAAGAACCATTACCAAAGCATTAATCACTGGTGCAGATAGTTTATTTATTAATCTATATATCATTCAAATCACCTTTATCATAATTACCTTTTAATTGTTTTTTTAAATAATACTGGATTACGTATATAAGCCCATATCATAAAGATAAAATAAATAGAGATGCCATAAATTATAATATTGAGAAATGGTGTGAAAATAACTTTTTCTCGTAAATACAATAACATTCCAGCAACTGGAACGGCAAATAAAATTAATTCTATTTGCCGTCTACCATAAGGCATCAATTTAAAGAATCTATAATTTTGATAAGCATTCATAGTATTTATTACAAAATGTGAAAGTGATAATGCACTGGCTGCACCGATTAAACCAAACATTGGTATAAGCACATAACTAAATATAATCGTTAACACCAATAAAATTGCTGAATTATAAAATGCAACCCTTGAGTACTCTGTCATTTTCAATAAAGCTCCTGCTGGACCGATAATTGCATCGTACACCGTACCTAAGCAAAAAATGAACAAGACGGTTATTAAAGTTGGATTATCAAGAACGGATAAGTGAAACAATTGAAACAATTCTGGTGCACATACCAAAATAAATGTTAAAGCAGGCATGATTAACATTGTTATTATTACAGATGATTCCTCAAACATTTTTCGTATATCATCCAAACGTGCTTCTTTATAATAAGCCGCCATTAATGGCCATGTTGTAACAAACGGTGCAACAAAAAGTGCTAACCCTGCACTAAAATTCTCACATACACGCAAAATGCCCACGTTATAATTATCCATAAAAAATGCTGTGACAAATCGATGTAAAGAACACTGAACTATACCAATGGATGATACAAAAAATAGTGGTATACAATATAGTAAATATCTCTTTACATCCACTAGAGGCTGCCGTTCAATATTCATATGCCTATAACGAAAGACAATATTGCTCCATCGGCCCACAGTACAAATAAATTCTAGGAAAATATAAGCAAATAAAACATCTTGCAATCCAGCTCCAATTATTCCTAACCAATAAATGCAAAACAATTTTCCTATTAGTGTCAAAACCAAAGTTCCATCATTAAAAACATTACGTTGCTCCCCTTGCAAGAATGCACCAGCTAGGGTATTAAACACCAGTAATACTAGATAACTCATCAGTAACAACAACATATCAGCCGGTAATGACAACACTTTTGCAATATATGGAAAAATCGGCAGCATCAATATCCCAAGAAAAATCAGCAATGCAAAAGAACATAAAAATGATACTAGCGCATACCATTTTCTGACTCCAAGTGAACTTGCAGATGCAACCTCGCGTATCAATCCCGAATCCATTCCTAACAGCGGAAAAATACTTATCACATTGGCTACAGATAAAATTAAACTAAAGCTTCCATATCCATCTATTCCCAACAATCCACTCAGTTGTACTTGTATAATAAATGCTAAAATTGCTGCAAAAACTTTAAGGACAAACACTTTGGCAACACGCGAAAAAAAAGATTTTTGTAAAATTATAATCCCATCCTTTATTTTTATCTACAAAGAACGTCTATATTTACTATTTACTCAATCAGCATGCATCTATCACATTTGATAATTATATTTTATCAAAATCATCACCTAGATATAATAACTTATAACTGAATATTTTTTATACTTTCTAAGAAAGAATATCTGTTATTTTCATCAGGCTCAAGATATGCACCTTCCCCCCATTCGTTCCATGCATTGATATAAACAAAATCATCTTCTCTATTATATTTTCGTAATGTATCTCTTATTTTTATCAAGTTATCTTTGAATTTATTTTTATCGCTAATATAAGCCATTCCTTTATATTGCCTTCTAGGTGTATCATCCCATTGAGGGAATGTTCCCAAATAACATTTTTTACCACCTCTTGCAATACATTTATAATTTATATCGTATAAATCATTTGCATCCACTATCCCCCCCTCTAACATTTTTTCTCTTTTCATTTTATTAAAAAGTGAGCGATATTTTCTTTTTATAACGTATCCGACACGCTTATATATATTCATTTTATTCGTAAGTGTAAAACTAGGCTCAAAATTATAAAATGCATCAATTAAATCATATCTATTTTCCAATTTAACTCCTGTATTACCAGAAACAATATATACACCATTAAACCCATTTAGCTTAGCTAATTCATCCCAAATAACACGCATTTCTTTTAAACATTCAATATCCCATGAATGATAGATATTTATTACAGGCATATTATCTATTTTTATATATCTTTTATCCTTAAAGAATTGTAATAAATAATAAAAATGTTTTTCCCATTCTCTCTCATCACCATATTTTTGTTCCATGAGCATTTCATCCTGCACTCCATACCACGTTCTTCGCCAACTATGGTTTGCCCAGCAAACACAATAATTAATTTTAATTTCAGGATGCTTTAATAAAATTTCCATAGGTTTTTCTAGCAATTGCTTTCCTTCACCAAACCAATAATGGTATATACAAAATCCATACACACCATATTGCTCGGCTAAATTAGCTTGCCATTTCCAAGTTTTAGCATTCTCGTCAGATAAATCATAATAATTATTATTCAAAGGAACCCTTGGTTGTATATGCTCTTTAAAAAGTTTTTTTGCATTTTTCACCGCATTCCATTCAGTATATCCTTCTCCCCACCACTCATTATTTTCTTTTATTTCATGATATTGCGGTAAATACATTGCAAGAATCTTCATTATAATATCAAACCTCACTAACATCATTATCATATTTTTTTAAATACTTCTCATTACTAATTATTAAAAATATACTTCCCCACATGAACCAAGCCTTAAAATTCATTGTAGGTGGCCCACCATAAAACCAAAAGGATATAAACAAATACCACCCTATCATTTCATATTTTGATTTTTCTTTAATAAGTGCCTTGAGTCTTGTAATACCATAAATAATAATTATCCATGTTACTATTCCAAACAATAACCAATATGACAAAAAACTCGAATGTGGAAAAGATGGATAACCGCCTAAAGATTTTATACCATCCTGAATCAAAATAACAGAAGATCCCAAACCAAATGGATTATCTATTAAAATTAAAATTCCCCAATATATCGAATAAAATCTTCCAAATAAAGATTCTGTTGCAATGCGCTCATCTATCTTAGTCAAATTTAACGATTGCAAATCTATACTCAATAGGTAATTATAAAACTCGACCATTTCTGATACACTACTTTGTACTTTGTCATTTGTCAAAAAAATAATTATAACAACACTACACATACATATAAAAAATATAGAAAACCTAACAATGCTTTTTGTTGATATATTTGCATTTCTTATTTTATAAATACAACAAATTAATAAAAGAAAAACAAAGCTACTTCTTGAGCCAGCCAAAATCATAGATAGTAAATATATAGGAATCATAAACTTTTCAAAATTTGATTTATTTTTTCCTGAAAATATAATCATAAACAATCCCATCATTGATATTATTCCTGTTTCAGCCAAACCGAAATTTATAGCATACCAGCGCCCCTCAAATGGTGAATTTCCCCAAAAAACATTTCCTACTTGTGTTATTATATTTACTAGCCAAAAATAATGAAAATATTTTATATTTTTCTCTAACAATACATAATAGAATATATACGCTGATAAAACGCCACACGTAAAAGCCAAGTAATATGTGTAATCACCAATAGCAAAGAATTTTCCCAAGTCTAACATATCTCTCATAACATCATTAACAAACAATAATATTAATAATGCCAAATATCGATAATCATAATTTTTATAATAAATATATGAACCATATAAAATAATTGGAATCATCAATACACTAAAATCGTAATCAACGGCAGTATATCCTATATATCCAGGCGTTTCCATGTGATAAAGACTTGTCAGTT
The DNA here is from genome assembly GCF_000424065.1 of Selenomonas ruminantium subsp. ruminantium ATCC 12561. Lineage (GTDB taxonomy): Bacteria > Bacillota > Negativicutes > Selenomonadales > Selenomonadaceae > Selenomonas_A > Selenomonas_A ruminantium. Next base: position 58,035 of record NZ_AUJE01000002.1, on the reverse strand, counting down.
TAAATACATTACCTGGCATCAACATTATGAACAATGTATATGCAAGAAAGAAATCCTGTATTCTAATCAAACAAAACACATCCTATTATAATTTTGCAGATGTAATTTTTCTCTTTAGGCATTCATAAACCGTAATGGTAATTCATAATCCTCAGAATTATAATAAATAACCTGTGTCCCCGCATTTTCAAAACAAAATGGCACATAAAGCAAATCACGCAATTCTTCTAATACCCGACTTTGTTGTTCTGGCTCTACATACAGGACTACAAAGCCACCGCCACCAGCACCTAATAATTTACCACCAACAGCACCTGCCTTGCGTGCTCTATCGTAAAGATTATCTATTGTATCATTACTTACTGCTTGTGAAAGATTGCGTTTTAGCATCCATGTGTAGTGGAGTAGCTCACCAAATTCTACTAAATTCCTTTTGGAAATTAGTATATCTTCAGCTTCATCTACTAGAGATTTCATTTCTAACAGTTGCTTTTCTTTTTCTTCAAGATTTGCACCTGTTTCTTTTTGAATATCCGCGGAAAATCTAGAGAAGCCCGTAAAAAATAACATAAGTTTATCATTAAGTAACCTTTTACGTTCATTGGACATTATGATAGGTTTTACCGTATATCCATCCTTATTCATATCAATTCGATTAAACCCACCAAATGCTGCCGCTATTTGATCTTGAATACCGCCTGCTTCATTGCACAAAACACGTTCAATATGTATAGCTTCATCAGCTAATCTTTTTTTATCGACTTGTTTCCCTTTCAAAGCATAGAAAGCATTCAACATACCAACAGCAAAGGAAGAAGATGTCCCTAAACCAGTTCTCGCTGGCAAATCTGCTTCATATGAAAGTCGAATCTCATGTATATTTTTATATTTCATCGTATTGCGAATCAATGGATGTTCGATATCTTCTATATTATCTATCCGCTCCGTATGAGCATATACCAATTCACTTGTATAATCAAAAAATCTTGGCAAATGCCTTACCACCACATAACAGTACTTGTCAAAAGTCGTCGACAAAACAGAACCACCATGTTTTTCATAAAACGATTTCAAGTCTGTTCCACCGCCAAAAAAAGACATGCGAAAAGGAGTTTTTGTTATTATCATTAGTTATTACACCTACGTTCTAAAAGATTATTTATCTTATCTACATTACTACTATATGCAAATATTTTTTCATATTTTATCCGAGCATTTCTTGAATAACCTGCAAGATTATTCTTTATTTTCATAACTTTATCGATTATATCATCTTTGTTCTTCAAATCCACAAACTCACCATCTACGCCACTTGATACAAACTCACGAAATGCACCTGTATCATTTGCAATAACCGGCGTACCAGCCATAAAGGCTTTTCCTAACACACCGCTTTGCGTACTCACTGCATAAGCATTCCAAACACAGAAACTATTTAAATAATATTTATTAATTTCCGCATTAGACATGACTTTTCCATGATGAATTTCCAAAACACCATTCTCCTGCATTTGTCGCAATTCATCATCAAGCACATCAGTTATATCTGATTTAGTTGCAATAAGACAAGAAACTGCAAGATTATTGTGGTACATAGATTTTATTGTATCTATGAAGCAAGAAAAAGCATGTGCTTTACACGCAGTACCTATATAGGAAAAAGTTTTCTTAACTGCATGTTTTATATCTTCTTTGCTTATTTCATCATAAAAAAGCAAAGGGATTTTTTTTACATTAGGATTAGCATTTCTAAATGAATTAAAATACTGATTATATGCATAGTCAGAAGCTACAATAATTCCGGCAGAATTTTTACAGGTTATATATGAACTAACCCCCGCAATAATCAGCTTTAATGTGCCAATCGGCAACTCACTTTTCATACGATGCCATGTCACATCAGGTTCGTGGAAGATATAAAATAACGATATGTTTTTTTGATTAGCTTTCTTAGAAAGTCTAATATTATCTAACGCTGCACAAACTGAAATTAATACATCATATTTATTTTCTTCCAATTCTTCTATATCCAATAAAATTCGTTCTCTAGAATATGTTTTAAATTCTGCACAACCAATATACTGTGAGACAAGCAAAAATGAAACTTGATACCCTAACTGCATTAATACTTTTTCATACGCTATCATCAACTGTATGTGTGCCGGTGAATACCTCAATGCGGCTATAACAGCCTTCATAAACAACTCCCTTTCAAAGACCACTATCCTAATACTACACTCCTTAATTACATCCTAGTATCTTCTGCATATATTGGGACAAATCATTCTATTTATCTCTTATATCCTTATAATCACGATAGCGGTCAAAATCAAAATTCGATCTATAATCTTTTACCATTATGTAATAAATCAAGCCAATTATATAGTTTTCATTCCATTCTTTAGATATTTTTATCTCTAGAAAATTTCTATCCATCACCACCGTTAGACAGCCAATATCATTTCCCTCCAATAATTCTTTATAATATACTTCTTTCTAAATATTTTCTACATTATAAATCGATACTATAATACTAAATTTTCGTTTCAACATAACTTATCATTACACCAATTATACCAATTCATCATTGACACATTTTAATGCACTTGCTATTACATCATCCATGTCATAATATTTATATTCAGCTAATCGACCACCGAAGATAACACCATTTTCATCATTGGCTAATGCTTTATATTGCCGATACAAATTTTGATTACATTCATTGTTTACTGGATAATAAGCTTCTTCCCCCGGTTGCCAATTTGCAGGATACTCCTTTGTCACATAAGTAACGGGCTGCGTACCGAATTCAAAATGCTTATGCTCAATTATGCGAGTATAAGGAATTTCACGCTCCGTGTAGTTCATAACTGCTACACCTTGATGATTGACTTCTTCCAATCTTTCCGTTTCAAAACGCAGGCCACGGTATTCCAACTGACCAAGCTTGTAATCAAAATAAGCATCCACAGGACCGGTATAAACGACCTTCTGTGCAATTCCTTCATATTCAGCGCGAGATTCGTTATAGTCTACACCTGTACGTACCTCAATTCCATCAAGGAGAGCATCAATCAGCTTGTTATAGCCCCCAACAGGGATTCCCTGATAACGGTCATTAAAATAGTTGTTATCAAAGGTATAACGTACCGGCAGACGCTTGATGATAAAAGCGGGCAATTCCGTACAGCTGCGACCCCATTGCTTTTCCGTATAGCCCTTAATCAATTTCCTATAGATATCCATACCCACAAGCGAAATTGCCTGCTCTTCTAAATTCTTCGGTTCTTCTTTAATCACCGCACGCTGTTCTTCAATTTTGCTTATTGCCTCATTTGGCGTTACAATTCCCCAAAGCTTGGTAAAAGTGTTCATATTGAACGGAAGATTATATAGTTCTCCCTTATAATTGGCCACTGGTGAATTAACATAGTTATTGAACTCAACAAACTGATTTACATAATCCCATATTTTTTTATCTGAAGTATGAAATATATGCGCACCATATTTATGAATATTTATATTTTCTAGTTTTTCACAATAAACATTACCACCGACGTGTAATCGTCGTTCCAACACTAATACTTTTTTTCCATTTTTTCTTGCTTCATAAGCAAAAACAGATCCAAACAAACCACTACCGACAATCAAATAATCATACATTATATACCACCAAACCTACGCATGCCATCTATTCCCCAAATTAACATATTTGTTAAGGCTTTTATACGCCCCAGCTTCAAATACTGTCTATAAAATTTATACTGTTTACTTATTAGCTTACGTTTGTTTCCTGTCGTCGAACTAGCAAGCACTCTATAACTAGCTAAAATTTTTCTATTACCATAGGCTTTTCCTTCTAATTTTATAATATCAAGCCAAAAAGCATAATCATCGCGAATACTTTTTAACTCTTCTCTTAAATAGATTTTCCCGTATTTTTTTGAATCGTACATCCCTGTCAAACATCCAACATAATTTCTAACCAGCATATCGTCTTCTGTTATAATTTGTTTTGGCATTGTAATTGTTGAAACAACTTGAGAATTTTCGTCAATCATTCTATAGGCACTACATACACAAACTGCATTATTTTTTTTCATGTACGATAACTGTTCTGTTAAAAAGTCTGCATCCCATATGTCGTCAGCATCCAACAATACAATATATCGACCTTTTGATTTTCTTATGCCGTTATTTCTAGCTGCTGCTGAACCAGCATTTTCTTGATAAACATATTTGATTCTCTCATCTTTTGCAACGAATCTTTTTATAATTGTAGATGAATTATCACTAGATCCATCATCGACGATTATCATTTCCCAATCTTTATAAGTTTGATTAAGCACCGAATCTATCGTTTCTGCAATATATTTGCTTCCATTATAGCAAGGCGTAATAATTGACACTAAACTATCTATCATTTGCTCCTCCTAAAAATCTCCATAAATATCTTTCCCAATATCGTATTTTTCAATATTCAACGGCTTCTGTTCAATTCCCGCACCTTCCGTGGCACTCTTGGTGAACAGTACCTTTACCGTTTGAATGATGATGGTCAAATCCATCAAAAGCCCGCACTTTTCGATATACATCAAGTCATAAACCAACTTGTCAAACGGTGTCGTATTGTATTTGCCATAGACCTGTGCCATGCCGGTAATGCCGGGCTTAACATTATGACGGTAGGCATATTCCGGTATTTCTTTTGTGAATTGCTCTACGAAGAACGGGCGTTCCGGTCTAGGACCAACAAGGCTCATATCGCCGATAACTACGTTCCATATCTGCGGCAGTTCGTCCAAACGTACTGTACGCAGGAATTTTCCTAACCTGGTAATTCGCGGATCATTTTCTTGCGCCAACATGGGACCAGTATATTTTTCGGCATCCACTCTCATCGTGCGGAATTTATATACACGAAATTCTTTTCCATTTCTTCCTGTACGAATCTGACTGTAAAGAATTGGTCCTGGGTCAAATATCTTTATGGCTATAGCTGTTACGGCCATAAAGGGCAAGGCACAGATAAACCCAATTCCGGACAATACAATATCCAGTAAACGCTTCAATGAACGCACTTCTAGGCTGGGATAAAGGCTTTGTGGACGTAATACAGGAATATCATCAATCTTATCTAATTCTGCGCCAGTACAGAAAATTTCATAGGTATTCGGAATCAATAGCGCAGTTTTGCCATTTTGATGACAGTAATTGATAACGGACACTTTATAACGGTGACGCATTTCCGGACAAAGAATAATGACGTCTATATCCTCTGCTGCTTTGCGCCAGTCGCTTGTCTCTATCTCTGTACAGATATATTTAAGCTTTAATTTCAGCTGTGGCTGCAGGCGCAACCGATTGTATACATGGTCGCATTCTTCAGCAGTTCCCATCAACATGACGGTGCGCTTACTATGCAATTTCTGCTCCAATTGCCAACCAAAATAACGCCATAAAATCAACATGCTGGTGGATAGCACTGCACTTAGCGCGATTACCCCTCTTGAATAGGAAGATTCATAAAAGAAAAAACTCAGTGCCATCACGAGAATAAGGGTACACAGATTCGCTACAAATGTACTAAGAATGATTTCTGCAAAACGTTTTCTTCCAATGGAATACAAGCCGTTAATATTCAGTAAAAGACTACTGATAACCATGGTCACCGGCAGCATGCCGGAATACAAATAAATATTATTGACAATAATATCTCTGTCCAAAATTATGCTTGTCGCAATAATGTAGGCTATGGCAATCCATGCCATATCACCCAGAAAGAGTATTAACTTCCGTGATTGGGGAAATTTGCGATTTTGCAAATCCAACGCTCCTTTATGCTTCTTCTTTTTTATACTGGATTAGTCCGTAGCCAAAGCTGATTAAACAGCCGATAACAAAACCAATGCCGGTAATCAGCAGCTTTTTCGGGCTTGCCGGTTTGTCCTCATCCGGCAGATCTGCTGGGTCAATAACCTGAATATCCATGGACTCCATGGCTTCCTTAATCTTGCTGTCTTCGCATTGCTTAACCAGGCTGCTATAGATGCCCTCTTTTATGCTAGCCTCTCGCTGAAGGCTGAGGTATTCCAGCATTTCCTGCGGGAAATTTTCCAGTTCTTTTTCCTTTTCTGCTCTGCGTTCCTTAATGGCTGCTTCGCTGGCTTGCGCGATGGCTATACTGGCTTCTGCATTGGCCTGCTCCTTAATTAAGTCTGCCTGAGCCGGATTGAGGCTGGTATATTTAGAAGCCACGATAGCATTTACTTCTTCAGACAACTTCTGCTGCAAAGCAGCAATTTTTTCCTGCGCAGAAATCACGCTGGGGTGTTCTTCTGTGTAACGCTCACGCAAACTGACCAAACCCACCTGAGCCTCGACAATCTGTTTGCGCAATGCCATGACATTTTCGTTATCATTGATATGGAATGCCTGACTGCTGCTGCGCATATCCCCGAGTTTTGCCGATACACTTTCCAGTTTTGCCTGATTGGATTTTTGCTTTACTACCATATTGCCTAGAGCATCGTCAAAAGCATTCATTTTGGCTACAGCGGCTTTTGCTTGGTCATCCGGACTGTAGACCTTATGTTTCTGCTGGTATTCTGCAAATTTCGTACGAGCCTCTTCGGCCTCTTGTTTCGCTTCGTCTATGCGTTCATTTAGGAATTTGATTAACGTGCTCTGGGTTTGCTTGGCTTTATCGGTCTGCATTGCCAGAAAATTGTCCACAACGTTCTGACTGATCATCTGTGCTTCTTCCGGACTCTTGCCTGTGGCCGTAACGGTAATCAGGTTCGTCTGCTTGGTATTCTCAATTTTGAGGAATTTCTTGGCAAAATCCTTAGCCTGTGGCTTATCTTTCTCATCATCCCACTCCATCTGGTCGATAATCGGATCCAAAACAGTGCGGGTTTTCATTAACTCGATATAGTTAAGCTCGGATCCACCAGAGCCTCCCCCCAGCATAGCGGCCATAACGGCTACACCAGCAACGCCTGCCCCGTTGCGCGTCTGCACCAGTGTGGTGGATTCATATGTTTTGGGCAGGGCAAACGACACGATAAGTGCCAATGCTGTACAACTGCCCACGATAGTACCTACTGTCTTGCGGCGATTATATAGGATTTGCATTAATTTTCCTAAATCGATTGATTCTTCTTTCTGTACATTATTTTCCATGTATTATTTCTCCGTCTTCATATTATTTAGCGCGTACTCACAGCACTGCCGTACCAGATTGTTCACAGACACTTTTTCATGCTCGGCAATCCTTGCCAGCTCGTCCAGCAAGCTGGCTGGCAGCCGGAACGTCTTATTGAGCATTTCCTCGGTCTGTTTGACCTCGAACATTTCGTAATCCCCCCTAATATTTTTTACATGCACATTTGCAATAGCATAAGTCTCAAAATGTGTACTTTTTGAGACTGTAGTAAAACATTGCAAAAAATGTCATTTTAGAGCCTAAGAGTCTCAAAAAGCCCCTGTATAATAAAAAAATTAGAAAAAAATTGGACTTTGTAAAAGTCCTTTGCTATAATGTAGTTTGTAAATTCAAGAGTCTCAAAAAGTACACTTTTTGAGACTCTTTTGTTGTATACAATTAAAAAGGCAATCCCCTGCTGACCGATAAATACCGGATTTACAGGAGATCGCCCTTTTTCTACGCAAAATTTTCCCACCAAAAAAAGACTGCTAGGACCTTGCCTAGCAATCTCAATCTGATATGCAAAAATCCCACGATAGGAGTTCAGCCCTCTATCGTGGGATTTCTTTTGTAATACTTTAGTGCAGATTTTCCGCTTTATTTCACAACGATATTAACCAGTTTCTTCGGAACGCAGATAACCTTGACAATGGTCTTGCCCTCGGTGAGCTCTTTTGCTCTGGGCAGTTCCTTGACGGCTGCTTCCATAGCCGTTTTGTCAATGTCAGCCGGCAGGGTGATTCTATCTCTTACCTTGCCGTTAATCTGCAGGACGATTTCAATTTCCGCAAGTTTCGTGGCTTCTTCTTCGTATTTCGGCCACTGCTGCTGATGGACACTGCCTTCGCCGAACAGGTTGCTCCACAATTCTTCCGTAATGTGGGGCGCAAAGGGAGCCAGCATCTTGATAAGCGCTGCGGCAAACTCTCTTGCCAAACCGGCATTGAGTTCCTTGTCCTGGAAGGCATAAGCGGCGTTTACAAGTTCCATAATGGAGGAAATCGCCGTGTTGAACATGAAGCGATCGCGGATATCTTCCGTAACCTTCTTGATGGTTACATGCAGCACGCGGCGCAGGTCTTTTTCTTCCTTGGTCAGCGCGGACACATCATAGCTGTCCTTACCTGCCTTAACCATATCTTCGAAGTGGTCGAGGATACGCCATACGCGGCCCAGGAAGCGGAACGCACCTTCTACGCCCTGATCGCTCCACTCAAGGTCACGGTCAACCGGAGCGGCGAACAGGATGAAGAGTCTTGCCGTATCGGCGCCGTACTTGGCAATGATTTCTTCCGGGGAAACCACGTTGCCCTTGGACTTACTCATCTTGGAGCCGTCTTTCAAGACCATGCCCTGCGTGAGCAGGTTGGAGAACGGTTCGTCAAAACCTACGAGGCCAGCATCATGGAGCACCTTGGTAAAGAAACGGGAATACAGGAGATGCAGAATCGCATGCTCGATACCGCCGATGTACTGGTCAACAGGTGCCCAGTAGTTGACTTTATCCTTAGCAAAGGGTGCCTGATCGTTTTTCGGGTCGGTGTAGCGCAGGTAATACCAGGAGGAGCAGATAAAGGTATCCATGGTATCCGTTTCACGCTTGGCATCGGCACCGCACTTCGGGCACTTACAGTTGACGAAGGCTTCACTTGTAGCAAGCGGAGACAGAGCGCCGCTGTCGAAGGAGACATCTTCCGGCAGTCTTACCGGCAAATCTTCTTCCGGCACGAGCACTTCGCCGCAATGCGGGCAGTGGATAACCGGAATCGGTGCGCCCCAATAACGCTGACGGGAAATCAGCCAGTCACGCAGGCGGTAGTTGACCTTGCGCTTGCCAAAGCCCTGTGCCTCGGCTTCGTCGATGATGCCGCTCATGGCCTTGTGGATTTCCATGCCCGTGAACTTGCCGGAGTTGACCAATACGCCGTCCTTATCCGTATAGGCAGCGTCCATTTCCTCAAGCTTGAGTTCTTTGTCCTTCGGCTGCAGGGTCAGGATAATTGGCAGGTCATACTTCTTGGCAAACATCCAGTCGCGCTGGTCGCCGGAGGGCACGCCCATAACGGCACCCGTACCATAGTCAGCCAGTACATAGTTCGTCACCCAAAGCTGTGCTTTATTGCCGTTGAACGGATTAATGGCGTAAACGCCCGTGAAGATACCTTCTTTTTCCGATTCGCTGGAGGTACGCTCCATTTCGGACTGGTTGCGAACCTTATCGCAGAAGGCCTTGATTTCGGCGGCTTTCGGGTTGTTCTCGCAGATTTTTTCCACCAGCGGATTTTCGGCAGCCAGGGCGACAAAGGTGATACCATAAGCCGTATCGGGACGGGTCGTGTAGACGGAGAGTTTTTCATCCAATCCCTCTACAGGCATCTCGAATTCCAGACCTTCGCTGCGGCCAATCCAGTTGTCCTGCATGGTCTTTACGCGTTCGGGCCAGCCTTTGAGCTTGTCGAGGTCTTTCAGGAGCACATCGGCATAATCCGTGATTTTGAGGAACCACTGGGAGAGGTCTTTTTTCTGTACTTCGGAGTCACAGCGCCAGCATTTGCCGTCGATAACCTGCTCGTTAGCGAGCACCGTACCGCAGGTATCGCACCAGTTAACGGATGCCTTTTTCTTATAAGCCAGGCCCTTCTTGTAGAAGAGTTCAAAGAGCCACTGCGTCCACTTGTAGTATTCCGGAGTGCAGGTGATGGCTTCCCGGTCCCAGTCGTAGGACAGGCCCATGGAACGCTGCTGGCGTTTCATGTTTTCGATATTGGAGAACGTCCAGTCCGCAGGCTTTACGTTATTCTTGATAGCGGCGTTTTCGGCCGGCATACCAAAGGAGTCAAAGCCCATGGGATGGAGCACATTGAAGCCCTCCATGGTCTTGTAGCGGGCCATAACATCACCGATGGAGTAGTTACGGACATGGCCCATATGCAGGTTGCCCGATGGGTAAGGGAACATCTCCAACGCGTAATATTTCGGGCGATTTTCGTCCATTTCCGTCTTGAAGGCAGCATCTTTTTCCCACTGATCCTGCCATTTTTTTTCTATCTCCTGGGGTGAGTATTTATCCAAAGCAATCTCCTCCTATTTTTTCACAATAAGTGTATTATAGCGCAGTTGTTCAATTTTTGCTATAGGCAAAAATACATAATTGCGCTACAACGAGACAGAAAACACTTTCTGTTCTCGTTCTAACGCAAGTTTACAAAAACCGCAACCTTTGGTTAGAACTGTCCGCTTGCAATCTCCCTTTGTCTTTCCTGTTCTTCCAGCCATTTGGCGCGGGCATCCTGATAGGATTCACATTCGAGGGTAAAGCCCTTGCCGGACACCTCGGACGTATCGGAGACAATCATAAAGGCCTGGCTGTCGTAATGGTCCACAATGGCTTTTACGCGGCTCACCTGCGTCAGGCGCACCACGATAAAGAGAATATCCTTGTGTTCCCGGGCAAAGCCGCCTTTGCCTTCGATATAGGTTACGCCGCGATGAACATTCTCCATGATATCCTGACAGATTTGCTGCGCTGCCGGGGATACGATAAAGATGGATTTTTCGCGGTTAAGGCCGGCTGCAACGCGGTTTGTAAGTTCCGCCGTCACATAGATGGATACGAGCGTATAGAGGGCTTCATCGATGTTGAACATCCATGCCGATGCCATGACGATGACAAAATTCATCACAAAGATGCAGGTTCCTATGTCCAAAGAATAGAATTTCTTGGCCACGGCGCCCACAACATCAAGGCCGCCGGTGTTGGCGTTGGCGCGAAAGATGATACCAAAGCCGATGCCCGCCATCACGCCGCCAAAGATGGCATTGAGCATGCCGTCCTGCGTGATGTTCCAGCTTACCATAAAGTGGGTCGCATCCAAAATCAGCGACAGCACAACCGTTCCCACAATGGTATCCCAGGCATAGAGACGGCCAAAAACGCGGTAGGCCAGATAGAGAATCGGCAGGTTGTAGACGATATTCTGCATACCAACAGGCAGTCCGGTCAGATAGTAGATAATCAACGCCACACCGCTAAGACCACCAGTCAGCAGGTGAGCGGGGATAATAAAGAGATTAAATCCTAAACAAACAATCAGCGCCCCCAAGGTAATCTGTGTATAACGGGCGGCTTGCTTTTTCAGCACATTACTTGTCATATTCATTCCTAAAACTTTCTTTATTTTTTGCCAGACCATTAAACAATGGTGAAGAAATCACCGGACTCCTGGTCGGCGATAACCTCCATATCGTATTCGGCAAGTTCTGCCGCCAGTCGCTCGCGCAGGACTTCCACCACCGGAAACTCCGTGGCAAAATGGCCGGCATCGATAACGTGCATGCCCATTTCCACAGCGGTCTGCGCCTCATGGTATTTCACATCGCCTGTGACATAGGCATCGGCGCCCATAAAGGCGGCCTTTTGGATAAATTCAGCACCACTGCCGCTGCAGAGGGCCACCTTGCGCACAGGACGCGGGCCGGCATTGACCAGACGCACATGTTCCGTGGGCAGGGCCTCCCGAATCTGCCGGGCAAAATCCGTCACATCCATTGGCGCAGGCAGACTGCCGATGCGCCCCAGGCTCTCCACCGTGCCATCTTCTTCCTGCGAAGTGATGACAAAGGTGGACAGCTTACCAAGGCCAATGGCTTCGGCCAGCACATCATTGACGCCGCCCACAGCGATATCGAGATTCGTATGGGCTGCCGCAACAGCAATATCGTGCTTTAAAAGGTTCTGCAGCCTTGCACCTAAAGGCAAGTCCGTGCGGATTTTTTTGATGCCCTTAAAAATCAACGGATGATGGGCCACAATCATATTGGCGCCTGTTTTTACGGCCTGCTCCACTACAGCATCGCTGACATCAAGACAGACGAGTATCTTGCGGATATCCTGATTAAAGGCACCAACGAGCAATCCCGGATTGTCCCAATCCTCAGCCAAACGCTTGGGTGCAATGCGCTCCAAGGCGTCCATGACCACCTGACATTTTACCATTTCAGCCGTTCCTCCAATGCCTTGACCCGCCGCTTCACCTGGGCAAAACGCTTATCGCCCTTGGCCCGGTCGCTTTTTTCCATGCCATTTAAGATGCGGCGCTGCTGGAAGAGCAGGGCTTCGATATGGTGTCTTAAAAGTGGCGGTTTCTTTTTCCAAAGTTTGGGGCCAACCAGCAAATCAAGGCCTGATGGTTTCTTGCGGCTGCCCTTCTCGGCTTTGATGATTTCGTAAATGCGTCCATCATCAATGACGAGATTTTCGTCCACGATATGCCATTCATGGTCATAGAGCCATTCCCGCAGTTCCGGCGCACCATTCATCGGCTGAAGCACTAGCGTTTTCAATGCTTCCGTCACTTCCGGGCTGGCTTCCAAAATCGTATTCATCAAGATGCCGCCCATGCCGGCAATGCAGACCGTGTCTACTTCGCCGGGCTTTACGACTTCGAGTCCATCGCCTAAGCGCACAGAAATCTGCTCTTCGCTGATGGCGTATTCATGGACGGTGCGTTTAGCGGCTTCATAAGGGCCGCGATTTTTATCCCCGGCCACGACAAAATCGGCCTTTTCCTGCTGAATAAGGGCTACGGCCAGATAGCCGTGGTCGGTGCCAATATCGGCCGCCCGCGCGCCTTGCGGCACGAAGTCGGCTAGTGCCTGTAATCGATCATCTAAATGCATAAGGATTCCTCCTTTATTTTATGCAATAAGAAAAGGGTGCAACGCAAATGTTACACCCTGGGTATTCATGGTCTTAGTCCAGGAAGTCCTTGAGCTTGCGGCTGCGGCTGGGGTGACGAAGTTTCCGCAGTGCCTTGGCCTCAATCTGGCGGATACGCTCACGGGTAACGCCAAAGTTCTGGCCAACTTCTTCCAGCGTGCGTGCCCGGCCATCATCAAGGCCGAAGCGCAGGCGCAGGACTTTTTCCTCACGCGGCGTCAGCGTATCGAGAACCTCTTCCAACTGTTCCTTGAGCAGCATGAAGGAGGCGGCGTCCGCCGGTGCCGGTGCATCCTGGTCTTCGATAAAGTCGCCCAAATGGGAATCTTCTTCTTCGCCGATTGGCGTTTCCAGCGATACTGGCTCCTGGGCAATCTTCATAATTTCCCGGACGCGTTCTACGCTGATTTCCATTTCCTTGGCGATTTCTTCCGGCGACGGTTCACGGCCCAGCTGCTGCAGGAGCTGACGGGACACGCGAATCAGCTTGTTGATGGTTTCCACCATATGTACCGGAATGCGGATGGTACGTGCCTGGTCCGCAATGGCGCGGGTGATGGCCTGACGAATCCACCAGGTCGCATAGGTACTGAACTTATAACCCTTGGTGTAATCGAATTTTTCTACCGCCTTGATAAGACCCAAATTGCCTTCCTGAATCAAATCGAGGAACAACATCCCGCGGCCCACATAACGCTTGGCAATGCTGACCACCAGACGAAGGTTGGCTTCAGCCAGACGCTTTTGGGCGATTTCATCGCCTTCCTGCATCCTCTTGGCCAAAGCCACTTCCTCATCAGCCGTAAGCAAGGGCACACGGCCGATTTCCTTCAGATACATGCGGACAGGGTCATCAATGCTGATGCCTTCGGGTACCGAAAGGTCAATTTCGACTTCTTCGGCATCTTTATCATCAAGCTCAATATCATCGTCCCCTACGTCCGTAGTCGAGGAATCATCTACGATTTCAATCCCCTGCTGGCTGAAGGTATCATACATACGGTCAATTTCGTCAGGGGTCAGGTCTTCCTGCTGAAGGGCCTCTACCAGCTCTCCATACGTCAATGTACCACCGTTTTTTGTTCCTTTGGACAACAGATTCTCCACAATCGCCGAACTGTGGTTCTTATTGCCAGCCTCAGCCTGCGCGACATTCTTCTTCTTCGCTTCAGCCATTCAGCATACCCCTTTCCACGACCTTAATACTCCATACAAATTCACTCAAACTGCAACTCTTCCATTTCGCTTTTGATTTTCTGCGCCTGATTGAGTTCAGCCACATACGCTGTGTCTCCCTGACGGGCAAGCTCTGCCGCCCGCTGAGAATGCTCCACATAACGCATATTCAAATATGCCTTGCGCAAGACACGCACTGCATTGCTATAAGCTTCGGTTTCACTTAGCACGCCCAAATCTTCCACCATGGCTCTGGAAAACTCCGCCATAGCCGCTTCGCTAAGTCTGCCCGCCAACTCAGTATCATTAGAATTCTTCCCTTGGGCCATGAACTCCTGCAAGACTGTCAAAATTTCTCGTTGAACAGCATCGTTCACTCCCTCCAGCGGTACCATAGCTGTAAAATGCTGCAAAATACCCGCATCCTGGGCAGCCAGACGGATAACGATACGTCCCGCTCTCTGCAGGGCAGTATCCGTGCGCCGGACAGCCTGCCTTATCGGTTCACGCTGCACCGGGCCGTTGTCTTCAGGCAGGGGCTGATGCCCAAACCGCCGAAGTTCGTCCCGTACTATGCCTTCGTCCAACAGGAGCGCCTGTGCGAGCCGCTTGATGTATTCGCCTAAAACAGCCGGTTCACGAATTCCCGTCAATACCGGCAGCATGGCATGCAATGCCTTTACCTTGCCTTCCAGGCTATCGTGATCAAAATGCTTCAACACATACTGCAGGCGATACTCCACCAAGGGCAATGCTTTTTTGACCAGCTGCGCAAAAGCTTCAGCACCATGCTTGCGGATATACTCGTCCGGATCTTTGCCATCCGGGACCACTATGACCCGCACAGTCGCCCCTGTGCCCTGCACAATGGAAAGCGCCCTGATTGTGGCCTTTTGCCCTGCATCATCGCTGTCATAGCAAAAGTATATCGCAGAAGCATACCGCAATAAAAGCTTGCAATGCTCTGCGGTAAACGCTGTGCCCAAAGAAGCGACCACATTCCTGACTCCGGCGCTGAATACGGATATGGCATCCATATAGCCTTCCACCACAATGGCATAACCTGCCTGCTTGATGGCACGGCCTGCCCTGTCCAGCCCGAAGAGAATCCGGCGCTTGTTAAAGAGCACAGTTTCCGGCGTATTCAGATACTTGGGCGTACTATCATCCAATACCCGCCCGCCAAAGCCAACCACCCGGCCGCGTTCATCCGCGATGGGAATCATGATACGGTTGCGGAAACGGTCATATATCCCGTCACCGTTTTGCCGCTCAGCAGCCAAACCTCCTGAGAGCAAGAATTCCTGTTTCACTCCCCGCTTCAAAAAAGCAGTACTGAGCTTATCCCAGGCATGGGGAGCAAAACCAAGCTTGAATTCTTCAATTGTTTCCGCCGAAATGGCACGGGACGCAAAATACGCCTTCCCCGGCTCGCCTAACCTTGTCATGGTCAGGCAGTTATGAAAGAAGTCCCTTGCCATCTCGTTAACCTTGCGTAAATCCGCAATTTCCTTGTCCCGGGCGATTTCCTTTGGGGTCTTCTGCCGTTGTGGCATGGGAATCCCCAGCTTTTCTGCCTGCAGCTTAATCGCTTCGAAATAGGAAATGTTTTCGATTAAGGATAAAAACTTAAATACATTTCCCCCGGCGTGGCAGCCAAAGCAATAGAAAAACCCCTTGTCGGGAACCACAGAAAAAGAAGGGGTCTTTTCGCCATGGAAGGGGCAACAGCCCCAATACCGATTTCCTTTGCGTTTCAAAGGAACATAGCTCTGCACAATTTGCAGGAGGTCCGACTGAGCCGTAACTTGTTCCACAAACTCGTCCATATCCTCTCTGTGCATAAAAATCCCCTTATCTGTAGCTTAACAACTGTGAATCAAAAAGACACTTGTATACAATTCGCTAATCTTTTACAATATCCTTCTTTTTTCCAAAAAAATCTGCGTATACTATAACATTTTTTGCATACAGTTCTTTTTACATTATAGTATTCTACCCGTTTTGTCAATATCCTTTTTTATTTTTTTGCAATCCCTGCCGTACCGGAGGAATAAATATTTCTTCAAAAAGTGCTACCGCATAGCTGTCGGTAAGTCCTGCCACATAATCGGTGACGATTTTCTGCCTTCCCCAGCGTTCTTCCCGGCGGATAAATTCCTGCGGCAGCTGGGCAAAATTGTCCAAGAAATAGTGATAAAGCGCTTGCAGAACAAAGGCGGCCTGTTCCCGTTCTCTCGATAATTTATCGGAATGATAGATATGCGTAAACATGAATTCGCGGAAAATATCCATCGCGTTTTTGATTGCGGCCGATTGCAGGATATCACCAGTCCCTTGCGAGGTCATAATCATATCGGACACCATACTGGTAATCATGCGGGAGGTATCCGTGCCCAGGCGGGCATAGACCTCAGCAGGTAAATCGCCGTCCTTAATAAGGCCCGCCCGCAGGCTGTCATCATAATCATGGCAAAGATAGGCAATCCGGTCTGCGATGCGTACAATACGGCCTTCCAAAGTGTGCGGCAGATTCTTGCCCGTGTGGTTGACAATCCCGTCTTTTACCGCAAAGGTCAGGTTCAGCCCCTGCCCGCCCCGCTCCAAAAATTCGACCACACGCAAGCTTTGCTCGTTATGTGTAAAATGACCAATCAGCTTATCCATGACCGATTCTCCCGCATGGCCAAAAGGAGTATGTCCTACGTCATGACCTAAGGCAATCGCCTCAGCCAAATCCTCATTCAGGCGCAGCCCCCGCGCAATGGTACGGGAAATCTGGGATACCTCCAGACTATGCGTCATGCGGGTACGATAGTGATCACCTGCTACAATGTATACCTGCGTTTTATGTTTTAGGCGGCGAAAGGCTTTGGAATGGAGTATCCTGTCTCTATCCCGTTGGAATTTCGTACGAAAATCACACTCCTCCATGGGGTGTTTTCTGCTGGCCTCCCGGCTTTTAGCCGCCAAAGGCGAAAGAATCTGATATTCCTGTTCCTCAATCCGTTCTCGCACATTCATCTTCGCGCCCCCTCCACTTTACCTTTTCTATAAGTATAACCTATTTAGACATATTTTGCCAAACAGAGGATTTTGCGGTAAAATAAAAGCAAACAATCAGACAAGGAGTGGATTATATGAATTATATACGCATATCCTTGCTCATGCTGGGAATACTAACCAGCATGTTCACCCTCTGCATGGCTGGCAGCCTTGGCAGCGGGAACACCATTAATGCCGATATGGCAAAAAGCAAATATAAACCTGTGGTCAGCGCCGACCACAGCGATTATAGTGAAGAGACCGGACTCTATACGCTGACCGGCAATGTCTGCATTCAATGTCAGGATTTCACCATCACAGCAGACACGGCCAAGATAAATGCCAGTACGCTACAAGTTTGGGCTGACGGTCACGCGCTCATCACCGAAGGTGAGCTTCATTTTACCGGCGATGCCCTGTATGCCGAAATAACGGAAAACACAGCCTGGTTCTTTGGCACGCGCTGCGGTGTAGAACGTCCCGGCCTGGTTATCCACGCGGACAATATGCGCTACAATTGGAAGACCCACATCGTCGTCTTTGATGGGCATGTGCTCTGGATACAAAAGGGCAAAAATCACACCGCCAGCCATTTGGAGTTCGACCTCAATAAAAACGATATCGTAAGATAGTATGCACCATGGGATTAGGTTTACATCGAGATAAAAGGGCCGGGACAACTATTTCTTCCGCTTAGACAGGCTTGTCAAACGCTTCAGAAATAGTTGTCCCGGCCCTTTTAAGTTAGTATCGAGGAATTAATATTGCGATTACTGTTACCGCTAGTATATTGCTGCTATAGCCCAGCCCGCCCCGCTGATGATACTTTCCGCAGCGTTTGACAAGCTTGTCTAAGCGAAGGAAAGTATTATCAGCGGGGCGGGCATCTTAGCACCACGCTGTAAAAAATGCTTATTCGTCGGTCATATCCACAACTTCGCCCCGTTTTTCCTTAACGACCACTTCACGCTGGAAGGCAAAGCATTCATCGGCAATATCCTTATTGAGCCACAAGAGACAGATCAGGTTAGGAATTGCCATCAGACCGTTCATGGTATCGGAGAAGTTCCAGACGACTTCCAGAGCTGTGGTAGCACCAACAAAGGTTACGAGACTAAAGAGAATGCGATAGCCCATGATGACCGGACGTTTCTTAATCAGGTATTCCAAGGCCTTTTCACCATAGTATTCCCAGCCTAAGATGGTCGAGAAAGCAAACAGGCTTAGCGAAATGGAGATAATCAACTTGCCGTAATCGCCAAATACGGTACTGAAGGCCGCAATGGTGAGTTCTGCACCAGAAAACAGTTCGCCCGTTTCAGGATTAACCACGCCCAGCATGCCGGAGGAAGATATAACCAAACCAGTCAGCATGCAGACAATCATGGTGTCAAAGAAGGTCCCCGTCATATTCACATAGCCTTGACGAGACGCATGGTCGGTCTGAGCAGCTGCTGCCGCAATCGGTGCAGAGCCCAAGCCGGCTTCATTGGAGAACACACCGCGGGCTACGCCCCAGCGCATGGCCGTGAGCATGGATGCCACGATGGAACCGCCCACACCGCCAGCCACAGAATCAAAGGAAAACGCCATGCGGAACATCTCGGCCACACCAGCAGGTACAGCTTCAATATTGGCAATGATTACAATCGCAGCCGTCACAAAGTAAAACGCTGCCATGCCCGGCACGACTACACTCGACACCTTGCCGATACTACGGATGCCACGAATCAGGACCGACAAGGCCAGCACCGTAATCACAGCGCCCGTTACATAGCTGGGCACGCCATAACTATGCGTCAGGGCCATGGCAATGGAATTGGCTTGTGTCATATTGCCGATACCGAAGGAAGCCAGCACGACAAACAAGGCAAAGAGAAACGCCAGCGTACGTCCGGCAAGCTTATTTTTAATGCCATAGCGCATGGCATACATGGGGCCGCCGGACATTTCGCCAACGGCATTGGTCTCACGGTATTTTACCGCCAGTACGGACTCAGCATATTTCGTAGAAAGGCCAAAGGCCGCACTGATCCACATCCAGACCAAAGCACCAGGTCCACCCAGCACCATGGCCGTAGCCACGCCGACAATATTGCCTGTCCCCACCGTAGCAGAAAGCGCAGTCATCAGTGATTGGAAAGGCGAAATATCACCTTCATGTTCATCGCGATGACGGAAAATCATGCGAATCGCATAAATAAGATTGCGCCAGGGCAAAAAGTGCAGGCGCACGGTCAAAAACACACCAGTACCTACCAACAAGGCCAGCATCACAGGGCCCCAGACAAAATTATTAATGTCCGCCATTAATGTTGCAAAATTCATACATTCACTTCCCTCAAAAAACATTAGAACAACGTTATTATAATCGACTATTGTTAAGTTGTAAATAAATTCGCTATAAATTTCCTCTATATAGAAATGTATACAGGAAATGAAGGAAAAACATTTTCTCTTGCCGAATATGTTGTAAAGAAACGAGGAGATGCTTATGAAAAAAAATCGTACAAGTCTTTATCTATCCATTCTCTCTGTACTTTTGGCAAGTGGAATCGGTTATTACTGGCACAGTGCCGGCCTCGATGATATCACCGTGATAAACGCTGCCGCAGCGGTATTCATCGCCGGCTTACCCTTGCCCTATATGCTGGGAAAACTTCTTCCTTACACCCGTGGGGCACGACAGGCGAAAAAAAACGATATCACACTGGCCAGTGACAGCCAGCTGGCGGAAATTGGCAACATTGACACCTTAATCCTGGCCCGCCATGGTGTTATTACGGAAGGTCATCCCTATGTATCCAATCTCTATCCGGCAGGCATCAGTCAAAATGCGCTTTTGAGTCTCGCTGCCTCTGCAGAGAAGCAAGCGACTCATCCATTGGGCCGGGCTATCTATGAAACAGCCAGTCAGCGTGGCTTGCAAATTTTAGAAGCCAATACCTTCACCGAAATCCCCGGCTGCGGCGTGGAAGCCATCGTCGGACGCAATTCCATACGAGTAGGAACCCTTCCCTGGCTAAAACGGGAAGGCATTGACATCAGCGCCGAACTCATCACCAAAAATGACCAACTGGCCCAAAAAGGGCACAGTACAGTCTTTGTCGCTAATGGTAAATACTGCCGGGGCATCATCACCATCGACGATGCCCTTTCCGAGGATACCTTAAAAGCAATCCGCAAATTAAAGCGACAACATATCCATACCGTGATGCTTACGCGGGAAAATAAGCGTACAGCCGAAACCATCGGCAAAAAAGCAGATATCGATGCTGCCCACGGCCAGCTGACCGTAGAGGGAAAACTTCGGGAAATTCAGCTTTTAAAGGCGCGTGGTACCGGTGTTGCCTTTGTGGGACGCGGACAGACCAATCCGGAAATCGCCAAAGCGGTCGATGCACTTATCGAACTAGCTCCCGCTCCCAAGACTATGCCCGTCACCAACGAGATGGATATTGCAGACTCCCCTGCAGAGCCTCATAACTCCCATGCCATTTACCTGCACAGTGGCCTACTTTGGGACTTTGCTGCCCTGCAGGAAATCGGCAAGCAAACACTCAGTCGCATCCAAACGAACAAACTGATTTCCCTCATCACCTTCCTCCTGATTCTCCCGCCTGCTGCAGGTGCCTTCTACACCTTTGGCTTCCCCTTCCTCCCCGCCTGGGGATCCTTAGCAGGGCAAGGGCTGGCCTTGATATTGGTAACCATCAATTCCCTGCGCTAACTTCCTTAATAGAGCAAAACCAAGAATCGCAGCCCTCAGCAGGGAAGGCATCTATCGTCATGCCAGACCAGAAAAATCACAATAACACAAGAAAAAGCCCGGTGGCTGATGATTACTTTCCGCAGCGTTTGACAAGCTTGTCTAAGCGAAGGAAAGCAATCATCAGCCACCGGGCGTCTTTACACCACGATGTCAACCAAACCCACTTATGCCCTAACGTATAAAGTTTTTACCTGAATATTGACCTCATGCACAATCATTCCCGTCATAAACTCCACCGCGTCCCGCACTTCTTTCTGTGCCTGCGCCAGCAGCGTGGGAATATGATTTCCATAGGTAAGTACTACACCGCAGACAATCTTCAAGCCTTGATCTTCAGAGCCCTGCATCATATGCTTTACCTGCAGGCCATCGACCTTGGTGATGGCTTCGATTTTTTTTAAAGCAGCCTGCACAATAGACTTAATGGCTGAATCATCAATAATCAGTTTTCCATAATAACTGAATACCGGCCGAACGATGGACTTCTCCCCCAGGCGGCGCCTTTGGGTCGATGACCGCTTAAAAAGGGTCTGCAACGGGTCTACCAAAAAACCGGAAAAATGAGGTTTCAGTTCAATGGTGGGCACAGGAATGATATGCTTGCCCTCTTTGAGCCGATGATACTGTGCTTTCTCCATTTCCTGTTTGGTTGCCACGTCCTCAATATGAATAATCTTGGCAATATGCGGCAAATGCAGGGCTTTCGCAATCTTAAAGACCATATTCTCCGAAGTCCCCAAAATCAGGATTCGGTGTGGTTTGGCCTCTTTGATAGCCGCCTGCACTTCCTCGGCATGTCCCGGCAGGACAAAAATCGCCCGCCGTACAGCCATGATTTTGCTCGGTTCTTTTTTTGCTGAATGGCCACCCACTATCCTGCCATCCTTAATCAGGATACCATCATCGATAATGGCGTCAGCCTTATGTTTATGCGCCACAATCAGCGCGTGGTGACTTTTGCCGGTACCGCTGGGCCCGACCAAAGCGATCACATCCATACACAGCTCTCCTGACTAGCTATTAAACTTTCCCAAAGGACGATAAAACGCCTCTGCCCATTTGTCTTCAATGGTAAAAATACCTACTTCCGAAGGCTGCCGGGTAGGATAACCATGGAAGTCTGACCCTCCGGCCGGCAGCAGATTAAACTCCTGCGCCATCTTATAATAACGTTCTGTATCAGCCGCATCATGGCGCGGATAGAATACCTCTATCCCCTCAATGCCCCGCTGACAGATATCGCGCACCAAATCATCATCGTCCACCAGCTTGGGATGCGCCAGTACAGGCGTGCCGCCTGCTGCTTTAATCAGTTCGATGATTTCTTCCACTTCCAAATGATAATGCGGAACATAAGCGGGCTTACCTTTTTCCAAAACGGCAGAGAACGCCTCCCTTACCGAAGAAAAGCACCCTTTCTTTACCAAAATCCGGGCAATATGGGAACGGCTGATGGATTTGCTGGCTCCGGCTAAAGTCAGCACTTCACCTTCAGTTATCGGATAACCTGATTCCTGAAGTTTTGCCACCATATCGCTGAAACGTGTCCAGCGTGCCTCTGTTACATCATTCAGTTTATCCAGCAAATCGGGATAATAGATATCCACATTAAATCCCAAAATATGTATCTCATGCACCGGATGATGCGCACTGAACTCAATGCCGGGAATCACATGAATCCCCTTGGTGGGATACATTCCGTTCTCATAAAGATAGCTCACACCGTCAATCGTATCATGGTCGGTGATGGCTATATATTTGAGACCGGCAGCTTTTGCCGCTGCCACAAGCTCCTCCGGTGTTAATTTTCCATCAGAGAAGGTTGTGTGCATATGCAAATCACTTGCCATTTATGTCACTCCTGTAACCGAATCAGCGCGGCTCAACAATAAGCTTAATGGCTGTGCGTTCCTCACCTTCAATATTGATATCGGTAAATGCTGGAATGCAGATAAGGTCAATACCATGCGGTGCTACAAAGCCGCGGGCAATGGCTACCGCCTTTACCGCCTGATTGAGTGCACCAGCACCGATTGCCTGCATTTCCGCACTGGAATGCTCCCTGAGTACACCAGCCAGAGCCCCCGCTACTGAATTCGGGTTCGATTTCGCAGATACTTTTAAGATTTCCATGATTAGCACACGTCCTCTCTTACAACAAAACTGCAACAATGTTCTACGTTTTTTCTATAACATGAACTAACTGATACTAAGGTAGTATTCTGCATAGAACCTCAAAATCCTGCTTGCTGAAAAAATCTTTATCCGTAATTATTCTTTTATTAAAATACGTTCTACACCTGTTGTGCGATTGGTACTATCATCAATATCCACAATCAGGGCAGAATATACCATTGGTCCGCTTTCTTCCAAATCAAAACGGCAGGGCATAGCAGTCGTAAATTTCTGCAGGATAATCTCCGTCTTAACCCCTAGTACCGAATTCCAGGGGCCGACCATGCCCAAATCCGTGATATAGGCGGTGCCCTGCGGCAAAATGCGTTCATCGGATGTCTGAATATGGGTATGCGTACCCACCACAGCATTTACGCGGCCATCAAGATACCAGCCCATCGCCATTTTCTCCGAAGTGGTTTCGGCATGGAAGTCGAGCAGGATAATATCGCATTCTTTTTTGAGATCCCGCAGGATTTCCTCGATTTTTTGGAACGGACAATCCAGGGCAGGCATCAGTGCCCTGCCCGAAAGATTCACCACGCCGATATTTTTGGCCTTGAAGGGATAAATGCAATAGCCCTTGCCCGGCGCTCCATCCGGATAGTTGGCCGGACGAATTAAAAAGGGTTCCTGGTCGATGAATTCAAAGACATCTTTTTTATCCCAGACATGGTTACCGGAGGTGATGACGTCAGCACCGCCATGATAGAGCCCATCCAAAGATTTCCGGGTGTAGCCCTTGCCCCCGGCAGAGTTTTCGCCGTTGACGATAACCATATCAATATTTTTTTCTGCCTTTAATTGGGCAGTGTATTTCTGAAACGCCTTGCGGCCCGGTTTGCCTACTACGTCTCCCGTCAGCATTATGCGCATAAATTACTCCTCTCAGCGGTTGTATACCACGACTTTATCCTTATCCCGCATACCAATCATCCGTTCCTTGATGCGGCTGCTTTGGGCCAGATCAAACATCTGGTCCAAAAGATTGCTCTGCATATTGGAAAACTCCGGCTCTAATGTCGTCAACGTATGGGAATCCATCTGCAGTGCATCGCCAAATTTGTCACCAAACAACTCCACCAGCAAATCCAGTTCTCCCCGCAGCATGGTCGAAAGCTGCCGGCGCACATGCACCGTCATAAGCTCGCCGTTCACATCGGCATCCACCGCCAGCCATACAGGGTCTTCACCATGCAGGTCATGATAGGTCTGCAAGCTCTTGTCGAGCAGCGTGGCAAATTCTTCCATCTCTGCCTTGGGCATCTTGCCCTTGACCACAAAATCCAGCGTTATCTCCGTATCCCGCGGCTCGTAAGTCACAGAATAGAGTTCCGGATAGCAGACCAGCATAGATGCCAAGAGCTGCACGCCGGTACTCATTTCTTTGCGGCTGCCGGGATTTTTTTCACTAAGGTTAAATCCAAACATCATCTATTCCTCTCATGTACTAAGAGGGCGCAAGGCTTACACCCTGCACCCTCCTGACATATTGCGCTATATGCGTTATTTAGCATAATCGACAACACGGGTCTCACGGATAATCGTGGCCTTGATCTGACCAGGATATTCGAGCTCGTCTTCGATTTTCTTGACAATATTATGTGCCAAAGCCACAGCCTCAGCATCGTCCACCTTGTCCGGCTTAACCATGACACGGATTTCACGGCCTGCCTGAATGGCAAAGCAACGTTCCACACCTTCGTAGGACTCAGCGATTTCCTCAAGGCTCTTGAGGCGCTTGAGATAGGATTCCAAGCTTTCCCGGCGAGCACCTGGGCGAGCTGCCGATACAGCATCAGCAGCAGCAACGAGCACCGCTTCAACGCTGGCTGCTTCCACATCGCCATGGTGAGCGGCAATGCAGTTGATGACATCCTTGGATTCCCGGAACTTACGGGCAATGTCAGCACCGATGGTCGTATGGCTGCCTTCCACTTCATGGTCAATAGACTTGCCGATGTCGTGGAGGAGACCGCCGCGCTTAGCCAGCGTTACATCACAGCCGAGTTCAGAGGCCATGACGCCAGCCAAATGCGAAACCTCGATGGAATGATTCAGCACATTCTGACCATAACTCGTGCGGTAGCGCAGACGACCCAAGAGCTTGATGAGCTCCGGATGAATGCCGTGCACACCGGTATCGAAGGTTGCCTGTTCACCGGCTTCCTTGATGCGCATATCCACTTCCCGCTTGGCTTTTTCCACCATTTCTTCGATGCGGGCAGGATGGATGCGGCCATCCTGAATGAGTTTTTCGAGTGCAATGCGGGCCGTTTCCCGGCGTACCGGGTCAAAGCCCGAAAGGATAACGGCTTCCGGCGTATCGTCGATGATGAGGTCAATGCCCGTCAGCGTTTCGAGCGTACGGATATTGCGGCCCTCACGGCCGATGATACGGCCTTTCATCTCATCGTTGGGCAGAGCCACCACGGAAACCGTGGTTTCTGCCACATGGTCAGCAGCGCAGCGCTGAATGGCCTGACTCAGGATATCGCGGGCCTTCTTGTCCGATTCATCCTTAATCTGCTGCTCATACTCCTTGATTTTCATGGCCTTTTCGTGCTTCAGTTCTTCTTCGGCTTCGGCCATGAGCATTACCCTTGCTTCTTCCGCAGTGAGGCTGGAAATGCGTTCCAGTTCCGTCTTCTGCTTTTCGTGCATCTCATCAATCGCCTGCTGGGTCTTGTCGATACGGGCTTCCTTACGGTTAAGGCTGTCCTCTTTCTTCTCCAGAGAATCCAGCTTGCGGTCAAGATTTTCTTCTTTTTGTACTACGCGGCGTTCCTGACGCTGAAGTTCGCTGCGACGTTCTTTCGTCTCACGATCCAGTTCCTGACGCTGGCGATGGATTTCTTCCTTCGCTTCGAGCAGGGCTTCCTTCTTCTTCGTCTCGCCTTTTTCTTCCGCGTCCGCTACAATGCGTTTTGCTTCTTCTTCAGCGGAGCCAATCTGGGCTTCGGCGGTTCGCTTACGCGCCGTATAACCTGCCCCGGCACCGATGACTGCTGCGATTATTACCGCTACTACTATTTCGATAACGATAATACTCACCCCCTTGTTTCTTATTTGCGTTCATGCATTATTTGTTTTTATGGATAGTTCTACAACTATACCCTACTATTTTAATGTTTTTCCCCATGAGTGTCAAGAAATCCTAGCCAAAACACCCTAAATGAAGTAAAATGAATAAGGTATTTATTTTGGCTATTTTTTGGGGGTAATGAATATGTTGAAATGCTCGGAGTGCCAGCGCGATTTGCCGGAAAATGAGGCACTTGTCAATAAAACGGAGGACGGCGGGAAGCGAATTATCTGCCCCGAATGCTTCCAAAAGCTTACCGGCGTGGACTACAACACCTTCGCCTTCCGCAAGGAAAACGCCAAGCAGACCTTCTGGGCCGTGCTTTTCTGCCTTGCCGCTACAGGCTACGCCTTTGTGGAAAAAGGTGTGGAGTGGGGTATTGGGGGCATTGTACTGACGGTGCTTGTGTATCTGTTCTCCAGTAAAGTTAAATAACTGCGGCTTACTGCTTATAGTTTACATCGTGGTATTAAGGCGCCCGGTGGCCGGGGATACCTTTCCTTCACTTAGACAGGCTTGTCAAACGTTACGGAAAGGCATCCCCGGCCACCGGGCTTTACTATTTCGCTATTGTCTTATTTTTCTTATAATCAAAACTCGCCTCTGCTCACAGTTGCAAGTTTTGCTGACATTACACTTCTATTACACCATCATTTGATGATGTCCCTGAGTTCCTCTGCGGTGACCTGGAAGGTATCCAGTAGCGCCTTGCTGCTCATCGTGCCGCTTTCGTAAAGTTTCTTTAGGATAACCTTGCGGGCTTCTTCCATGCCGTGGGCATAACCTTCATCATAAAGGGGCATTTGTATGCCTTGACCGGCATTGCGGTTGTTCAGGCCTCCCAGCAAAGTATTATTAAGCTGTATATCCGGTTTTTTCCAAAGAGCATTTCGGTCCACCATTCTCGTCGGCATAATCCTGCCTTTTAGTTGATAGTCGCCATCAGACAGGAGCTGCCATGTTTCATCGGCCGGCCAGGATTTTCTCAGGCAACGTTCCACTTTTTGGCGTTCTTTTTGCTGATAAAGTTGTACAGCCGTCTCGATTGTACTGCCTCCGGCTATTTTCCTGCGAATGAACCATTCTTTTAACACAGTCGGTTCTACATTGACAAATATACTGTAATCTGCCAGAGAACGGACATTCTGCCAACGTTTTTCCCCTAAAAGCAGCCAGGTACCCTCTACAATGACGATGGATCTGCGTACAGTCACAATCTCCTCCACTACATCATGTGTGGTATGATCATAAATCGGCCAGCGCACATCGTTCGTACGCAGGTCTGTAAGCTTGCCAATAAGCTTATCCACCGCAAAGGTTTCCGGGCTCCCTTTGATGTTCTTGAGCGATATCCTGCTGCCCTCCTGTTCAATATCATGCGTATTGAGGTAAGCCTGCGGATAATAAAAGCCTTCTATCCCCAAAGCCTGTACTGGTACAAGATTTTCATCGGTGTTGGACAGCCTTTCCAAAAAATAGGCCAGCATAGACTTACCTGCGCCCGGAGGCGCAGCTAAGAACACCACCATACGCCGTCCCATCTTCTGCTGCATCTTACTCATATGCCGCAGAAAGGGAAAGAACAAATTATCGATTGTTGCCTGATTATATTGCACTTTATGCGCCAGACCATTTTTCATCAACCGGCAAGTGCGCCAAATTTTTTCCTGCATCATGCTTTCCTGCCTTTCCATCGCTAAAGGTAGCGCTTCGGCAGCCGTCTTTCCTTGACTATACCAGCGCTCCATTTATATTATCGTTAGAATCGCATTAAAAATTAAGGAAAATTAACACAATCTTGTCTTTTTTCGCTATAATAAATACAGATAAGATATGTGTATTAGGAGGTTGTGGATGATGAATAAGAAAAACTTACAGAAAAAAATACTTACCGGCCTTACCGCACTCTGCCTTTCCTTACCTATCAGTTATGCGCCAACTGCTCTCCCGTCAGCCGAAGCTAGTACAGCCAGCATTCTTGGCGCTGTCATCTCCGGTGCAGCTGCCCATAGCCAGCTGAACAGTACCATCAACAAATACAATAATACGGAGCCGGGCCGTCAGGAATTATTTGCTCAAATGAAAAAAAAATACGGAGTTAATGGCGATGCCTACCTTAATCAGCAATTAACCCGCATCATGACCAATCTTACTCGTGGAATCGGAGCCGTTGATTCCTCGGTTTACCAAAAACCGTACAACTATTTTATCAACAACGAGAAAAGTTTCAATGCTTTCTGTACTTTAGGTCATAATCTAAGTGTTAACACAGGCTTATACAAAGTACTGAAAAATGAAGACGAAATCGCCGTGGTACTGGCACATGAGATGGGGCATGGACAAAAAGATCATCCAGCTAAAGGTGCCCGTCGCTCCCTGAACATGCAGATTTTAGGCGCGGCCACCGGTTCTCAGGTTGGGGTAATCATGGCCACGGTGATAAACAACCGCCATATTACCAAACCGATGGAGCGGGAAGCCGATGCTTTAGCCTTTGACTACATCAGCCGTGCCGGCTACAATCCTGGCGCCTGTGCTGCAGTCTGGCAACGGGTCATGGATATGTCCAAGAGCCAGCCGTCTTCTTTCGAGCAGTTTCTCTCTGACCATCCGGCCAATGATGACCGCCGGGATGCCTACGCTAAAAAACTCAACCAATACAGCAACGGGCATGTTACCAACAACGATGGGGTTATCAAAGTCAATACCAAGGTATTCTGCACCCCTGCTGCTGCCGGTGGCATGAGTGCCAAGGAGCGGGCCTACTTCGTCATGGGCAATCTGGCTGCAGCTTACCACAATGGACACAATAACCAAAACGCCTATACCAACGGCAATACCGTCATGCTTGGCCAGCAGCCCATTATCACCTGCACAACAGGCGACGAAAGCGCTGGCACATTGGCTGACCGCCTGAACAAAATCAAATAAGCAGGAGTTTCTATGTCCATCAAAAAATATCGTACCTCAATCCTTTTGGCACTCACCTTTATTATCCTGTTATCCACCTTCTGGTATATGCCCCAGCTGGCGTTTATCATCTTTATTTCTCTTTTGTTGCAGCTGCTGCTTCTTCCTGTGACGGAAAAGCTGTCGGCAAAAATGCCCCGGTCTTTAGCGGCAGGGCTGGTACTACTTTGTTTTATCAGCCTTGCCCTGCTGCTCTTAATGCTGGTATCCAAAAGCTTTATCCCTACCTTCAGCCGGTTTGTCACAGATTTTCCACAAATAACCGAAGAGGTTCAAAATCTGCCCTGGCTGCGGGAATCGGATTTCCTGCAAAGTGAGCTTGATGATATCTGGGCGGAAATGAAAAACGCCAGCATGACCGCCTTGAAATCCTCGCTTACTTTACTTTTATCACTCTTCAGCAAGGTCATTGACCTCGTAATCATCTTCTTTGTCACCTTCTATCTCCTGAAAGACGGTGAACAGATACAAAGTTATTTGGCAGGTCTCTTTCCCACTCGGGATTATCGGCGGGTCATGCAGCTTTTCGACCGGATTCTGAGCGCTCTGCGCGTCTATATCTGCAGCCAGCTGGTTATCTGCTGCATCACGGCTGTAATCGTCTTTTTGTACTTTACCATTCGCAATTTGCCCTATGCATCGGTCTTCGCCGTAGTATCCGGCATCTGTGAATTTATCCCGGTACTGGGGCCTACGGTGGCCTCTGCTTTCGGTACGCTGCTGACGGCTACCGTCAACCCCGTCACCGCTCTGCAGACAGCAGGTTTTTATCTGCTTCTGACCCAGATTAATCACAATTTTATTTATCCGACCTTGATTGGCAAGTCACTAAATCTGCATCCTATAGCCATAATCCTCGGCATTGTGCTGGGGGGAGAGCTGCTTGGTGGTGCCGGCATGTTTTTGGCCGTTCCCTTCATCGCCATCTGCAAGCTGGTAATTGAGGATATCTACAAAGACAGAGTCCTTATCCGAAAGCAGGAACAGGCCTCCCGCTGGCTGGCCAAAAAAAGAGATTAATCATTATAAAGAACCCCTGCAGGCTTTTCCGTCCTGCAGGGGTTCTTTCATGTATTTACTTATCGTAATGCGTTACATTAAATTTGGGTTCTTTGATTTCACCAACGGACACGGGTTCTTTTTCCTTTTCTGCTTCCGCATCAAGGGCTTCGTTCTGTGCCTGCTGTACCAATGTCGTCGGCGGAATCAAAGCGGGGTCACCGTCTTTGGGACCATCGTTATCATCCTTCGGCGGTTCCTTGGTTTCTTCCTCGGAAATCTTACCCGTTTCGAGCAGTTCTTCAAGCTGCTTGGCTGTGAGGGTTTCACGTTCCATAAGTGCCTGAGCAATAAGTTCCAGCTTATCGCGGTTCTCCGTAATGATCTTACGGCAGGCCTCATAGGCATCTTCGAGGTACTTGCGGACTTCCTTATCGATTTCGCTGGCTACTTCTTCGGAGTAGTTGCGTTCCTGATGGAAGTCGCGGCCTAAGAATACCTGATGGTTCTGGCTTTCACCATACGCCACAGGACCGAGCACATCGCTCATGCCGTACTGCATGACCATGCCGCGCACCATACGCGTTGCCTGCTGGATATCCTGCGAAGCGCCCGTGCTGATTTCCTTGAGCACGATTTCTTCCGCTACCCGGCCGCCCATAGCAACCTTGAGTTTATCGAGCAGTTCCGACTTGGTGGCGTAGTTGCGGTCTTCCTTCGGCAACATCAGCGTGTAACCGCCGGCACGGCCGCGCGGAATAATCGTAACCTTATGCACAGGGTCAGCATGTTTGAGCATCATGCCCACGAGGGTATGCCCCCCCTCATGGTAAGCCGTCAGGCGTTTTTCCTCATCGTTCATGATGTGAGACTTGCGCTCAGGGCCGGCCATAACGCGCTCAATGGCTTCTTCCAGTTCCTGCATGTAAATCTTCTTCTTATCCCGGCGGGCAGCCAAGAGGGCTGCTTCGTTCACGAGGTTGCTGAGGTCAGCACCGGTAAAGCCCGGGGTACGGCGTGCCAGGATGTCGAGGTCTGCGCCTTCATCCACCGGCTTGCCGGAAGTATGTACTTTAAGGATTGCTAGTCTCCCGCGCACATCGGGTTTGTCCACCACAATCTGACGGTCGAAGCGGCCCGGACGCAGAAGTGCGGGGTCGAGGATATCCGGACGGTTGGTTGCTGCGATGATGATGCCTTCATTAGCGGCAAAACCATCCATCTCAACAAGCAACTGGTTCAGCGTCTGCTCGCGTTCATCGTGACCACCGCCGACACCAGCGCCACGCTGACGGCCTACGGCATCAATTTCGTCGATGAAGACAATACAAGGCGCATTCTTCTTGGCCTGATCAAAGAGGTCACGCACACGGGAAGCACCGACACCGACGAACATCTCCACGAAATCCGAACCGGAAATGGAGAAGAACGGCACACCAGCTTCACCGGCAACGGCACGGGCCAAGAGGGTCTTACCAGTACCCGGAGGGCCAAAGAGCAATACGCCCTTCGGAATGCGGGCCCCCAAGTCGTTGTACTTCTTGGGATGCTTGAGGAACTCAACCACTTCTTCAAGTTCCTGCTTGGCTTCATCAGCCCCGGCCACGTCTTTGAAGTTGACCTTAATCTTATCCGAACCGCTCATGCGGGCACGGCTCTTGCCAAAGGACATCACCCGGCCGCCACCGCCCTGCGTCTGCTGCATGATGAAGAACCATACACCGACAAGCAGGAGTATCGGCAACAGGGACGAGAACATCGTGGACCACCAAGGTGGTTCCGGCGGATTTTCCGCATTGATTTCTACCCCTTTGGCAGAAAGCTTTTCAAAGAGCTTGGGGTCGCTGTTCGGCGCATCCGGAGTAATCGTCGTAAACTCCGTACCATCAGACAGCGTACCACGAATGGTATTCTGGATGAGGACAACCTTGGTTACCTTTCCTTCATCCACCTGCTGCAGGAAATTGGTATAACCCACTTCCTGCTTTGTTGTGTTCCTTGTCGAAAAGTAGTCAATAATGGAAATGGCTACCAGAATAATCAACAAATAGAACCCTACATTGCGTAGAAACTTATTCAATCCATTGCCCTCCTTCCGAGAAGTCAATGCCTCTCAGGATTTTTATTGTTCTGTGTAAATCTCGGGCTTTAACACACCGATATACGGCAGGTTACGGTAAACTTCTGCATAATCAAGGCCATAGCCCACCAGGAATTCATCCGGGACTTCAAAGCCGCAGTAATCGATGGGAACTTCCACCAACCGACGGGACGGCTTGGACAGCAGCGAACAGAGTTTTACGGATTTCGGCTTGCGTTCCTTGAAGTACTTATTCAGATAATTCATCGTAGTACCCGAATCGATTATATCTTCGATAACGATGAGGTGTTTTCCTTCAATATCGTAATCCAAATCTTTAAGAATCTTTACGGACCCCGTCGTGGATGTCCCATTGCCATAGCTGGAAGCAATCATAAAGTCAAAGCGGACAGGCAGTTCCAAATGACGCAGCAAATCCGTATAGAACATCACCGCGCCCTTTAAAATGGCCACGCAATAGATATCTTCCTTTACGTCCTTATAGTCATCCGTAATCTCTTTTGCCATCTCTTTGATGCGCTGCTGAATCTGTTCTTCCGAAAAAACTACTTTTTCGATATCTTCATGTAACATACTTAAATTCCTCTCTCCTCAAACCTGAGATACAAAATTTTATGATAATCGCAAACGTCCGGCAAACATCTTGCACTGCGCCTGCGGCCAATCATCCAAATGATTTCACTGCCCATCGCCAGAAGGGGGACTCTCTCTCTCTCTGCCTGCGGGATCTTATCGTCAATCATTAATTTTTTCAAGGTCTTACGGCCTGCCGGCAGCTGGATAAAATCTCCCGGCCTGCGCGTACGCAAAACCAATTCTCCCGAAAAATTCTGCGGATACAAATATAATTCATGGGGCAGTGTATGCAGGCTAATGCTGTCCCGCCATTCTGCCACCAACTGATATCTGCCCCAATCTGTTGTCCGGGAAATGTCCAGCACCGTTTCCGGCAAAGACTCTTGTTTTTCCATTGGCTCGCCGGATAACGCTTGGTCAATGGTCAGATACCCATAGGCCAAATGAGCCGTATAGCCATGTGAAAGTTCCTGCTGGCTGCTCGTTGTCCCCTGCAAAAGCAAACGACGAATTGACTCCGTCTGCTGATAAGTAAGGTCGAGTGCAGAACCTGTGGTATTTTCCCATAGCCTGCGAATCAGACCACGCTGCAAAGCCGGATGTAAGGTTGCTGCAGTTTGCTGCACCAAAGCACGACCGTCCTGCTGTACATAATCACCAGCTGACCAGCAGCGGTCAACTTCCGCCTGCAAAAAATCCTCTTCCTCAGCAGCCACTTCTGCCAGCTGACAAAGCACACGACTGATTTCCGGATTATATGCCTTTCTAAGCTGCGGCAGCAACTCCAACCGCAAACGATTGCGCGTACAATCTGCTGCAAAATTGGTGGCATCTTCACGAAAGGCCAGCCCCTGTTGATGACAATACTCCAAAATATCAGCCTTATTCTGTCCCAGAAGCGGACGCACCAAACAAGCGTTTTTCCCACTTGCAGGACGCATTGCCGAGATTCCTTTGATTCCTGTCCCCCGCAAAATGCGCATCAGCACCGTTTCAGCCTGATCATCGGCATGATGGGCAACAGCAATAAAATCCAGTTTCTGCTCCCGGCAAATCCGCTGCAAAAAAGCATAGCGCAGGCTTCGGGCAGCCTGTTCCAAAGTTTGACCATTTTCCTTTGCTGCTTGCGGCACCTGCCCATGTTCAACAAAGCAGGGAATCTGATGCTGCTGGCAAAAATCTGCCACAAAAGCCGCATCGGCCAAAGATTCTTCGCCCCGAATACCATGTTCATAGTGAGCGGCAAAAATCTGCCACTGATGACTGGGAGCCAATTGCTTAAGAATATCCAGCAGGGCCAAAGAATCTGCACCACCGGAACAGGCCACCAGGATTCTGCTGCCATCCGGCAATAGCTTATGTTGCCGACAAAACTGCTCTACTTTTTCCCGCATAACGAACGCCTCATCATAAAGTATAAAAGCACCCTTTGCAGAGTGCTTCCAGTTTATGCCAGACCATCAGTCACGACGGGAACCACGCCCGCCACGCTTGGAATCAGTCTTGCGACGCAAGTCCGTCAGACGCTCATCGCTGTCCTTGAGGAATTTGGAAAGCTTATCCTCAAAAGACGCCGAAGTAGCACTGTAACGATTCGGTTTTCTAAAGTCACGGCCGCCAAAATTATTCTTCGGGGCACGGAAGGAAGAACGCTCACGAGCTGGGGCTTCAGCTTCTGCCTCTGCCTTTTTCTCCTGCAGCTGCTTGATGGAAAGGCCAATCTTTCCCTTTTCATCAATGGCTACTACCTTTACCTTAACCTTGTCTTTTTCTGCCAGGAAGTCATGGACATCCTTTACATACTCATCTGCAACTTCTGAAATATGTACAAGTCCGGTTTTCCCCTCTGGCAATTCAATAAATGCTCCAAAATTTGTGATGCCCGATACGACACCATCCAGCACGCTGCCAACTTCAATGGACAAATTAATTCTTCCTCCTTAGAGTATTTGAAAATACAGGATTTATTATACCCTTGACAACTCAGGAGTGTCAAGGCATACAACGCTTTACTTATGACCAACACTATAGGGAAGTTCCCCTGCCCTGGTCATGCCCAGTTCTTCCCGGGCTACTTTTTCAATATAGCTCAGCTCATTTAACTGCCGGGCTTCTTCTTTCAGAGCAGCATTCTCCTTCTCTGCGGCCTCTAATCTGGACTTTGCCGATGCATAATCATCTGCCGCCTGGCTTAGATATACCTGCTGAGAAATCAGAATCGAAGAAAAGTAGACAATAATGGCCAGCATAATCAGCGCAAACCAGTTTATGCCACGCTGTTTCCTTGGTTTCATCATTATCCCTCCTCTAAAAAAAATCAATCTACTCTATAATAACCGCAAACTTTTTTCATGGCAAGCTAAATCTACTTTTCTGACCATTGAAAATAATTTGTGGTTGCAATCCGGCGAAAATAGGATTCACAGTTTGCACAATGGAAATGGTCTTTTACATTTTCCATGTCCGGCCGTCCATTGACGAGCGTCACCGCCCGGCCTTCCACATAATCCATCATCTCTCCACACCGTGGGCAGAGACATTGATTGTTCTGATCACGCTTGAGTTCCATGGGTTTAAGGTTTCCCGTAGCTACCCAATTTTCCCTGTTCTTTCCGCCAGTCTCCTGCTTAGGCAGGTCATGTTCATCATAGAACCCGGAACCCAACAATTCCTGAAAATAAATGCCACACGACTGGCACTCATATTTAGGTAAAATTGAGGCCATATCTGCACGGCCCTTTACTATCTGTACTGCCGTGCCATCTACAAAACGCAAGAGACGGCCACATTTGGGGCATATATAATTGGTTCCATTTTTTTGCAGTTGAAATACCGCCATGCTATCACCAATCTTCTCAAAAATTGATACCTGCGAAACCTGCAATTATATAATTCCCCATCCTGTACCTAAAAACCTGCTGCCGATAAAATTATTTTCACGATTTTTTGGCTGGCCAACGGTCTTGCCAGAGTCAATGCCTGTTCGTGCATCTGCAAAAGGCTGTCTCCTTGGAAAATCTCCTCCACGGCAGCGGCCAGTTTTTCGCCAGGATGGAGCCAGACAGCCGCGCCGTGTCGGGTAGCATAGACGGCATTTTCCGTTTCCGGACCGGGAATGGGGTCATGCAAAAGCATTGGCGTGCCCAAGGCAAAGGCTTCACTTATGGTCAGCGCACCAGGCTTGGTAATCAAAAGGTCTGCCGCCCGCATCAGCCGTTTCACTTCATCCGTATACCCCCATGTGCGAATGGTATGATGCGAACCTGCGGCAAAATTCTCCGCCTGCTTCTGCAGCTGTTCATTACGCCCGGCAACCACCAACAACACGAAAGACTGTTTTATTTTTTCCAGTTCCTGCAAAGTTTGCTCAATACCACCCAGTCCCAGGCCGCCGCCCATTAAAAGAATCACGCGTTCTTCCCGGCCAATGCCCAGTACTTTGCGTAAGTCCTCTTTGGCAGGCAGCCCCTGAACTTCTGCGCTGATGGGAATTCCCTCCGCATGAAGGGTCTTTACGGCAAATCCATGCTCAATCATTCCCTGCCGCATATCTTCGGTAGCCATAAAATAGCTGTCTACACCACTGGACAGCCACATGGGATGCAGCGAATAATCCGTCATTACCACAGAAAGAGGCAAACTGCTATGATGCTTCCCTTTCCAAAGGGACACGGTCCCTGCCGGGAATGGGTGCGTACAAATCACACAATCCGGCCGGTGCTCCGCCTGCAAACGGTTAAAAACCGGCAGCATAAACAGGGCAAACATATTCTTGCCACAATTACCGCCAGTTTCACTACTGGAAAACCGGTAAAATACATCATAGAGATTCGGCACGAAATTCAGCATTTCCAAATAGATTTTCTTGGTCAGCCAATGCCAAAAAGAGGTGGAACGCGCCATAAAATCTACCGTGACGATTTCTGCCTGCGGCTGCTGGCGTACAAGCTCCTCCGCCACCGCTTCTGCGGCCTTGATATGTCCGGAACCGATGGACGCTGTCAATATTAAGATTTTCTTAGCGGCCATCTTTATCGCTCCCTCTCCTCCGCAATAGTTCACACCTGCCTATTGTAACACAAATCAGGCAGTGAGACCACCATCTACGCTTAAAATCGTCCCTGTTATAAAGGAAGCTTCTTTAGAGGCCAAAAAACTAATGGCAGCAGCAGCCTCCTCCGGCGTACCAATACGCCCCAAAGGATAAACCGAAGCCATTTCCCGCAGGGCTTCCTCCCTGTCCGGAGCTTCTGCCAGCTGCGTTTCCGTCAGCGGCGTCAGGATATCGCCGGGAGCAATCGCATTGACCCGTACCCCAAAACCAGCCAGTTCCAAAGCCAGGGCTTTCGTAAACAGCACCACAGCCCCTTTGCTCGCACAATACAGACTGCAATAATAATTGCCATGAACGCCGGCGTCAGAGGCCACGTTCACGATATTCCCCCTTGTTTTCTTAAGAAGTGGCACAGCTGCCTGACTCAGGTAATAAGTGCCCTTCACATTGATATCCATAACCGCAGCAATCTGCTTCTCCGTCATATCTTCAATGGCACCTTCCACATAGATGCCTGCAGAATTGACCAGCACATCAAGACCGCCCCAAAACGTTTCCATCTGCTTTACTGCCCGCTGGCAATCTGCCCGCAAGCTGACGTCACCTTGAACAAATATCGCCTGCTCAGCGGCACTAAGTTCCTGCATTGCCGCTTCTCCCCGCTGGGCCGACCGCCCCAGCAAGGCCACC
This sequence comes from Selenomonas ruminantium subsp. ruminantium ATCC 12561, assembly GCF_000424065.1. GTDB lineage: Bacteria > Bacillota > Negativicutes > Selenomonadales > Selenomonadaceae > Selenomonas_A > Selenomonas_A ruminantium. The sequence continues at coordinate 20,460 of NZ_AUJE01000002.1, read as the reverse complement.
TTAGCCCCCGCCGACAAAAACAATTTTGCCGCGGCTAAACCGATTCCCGAGGTTCCCCCGGAAATCAAAATTCGTTTCTCCTGCATAATCTTCTCCTGTTAGCACAAAAACCGTGCCCCGAAGGGCACGGTTTTTCTTATTTGTTTAATCAGCCGTTGACTGCATCCTTCAATGCCTTGCCAGCTTTGAACACCGGGTTTTTAGCTGCCGGAATTTCAATTTCTTTGCCCGTCTGGGGGTTGCGGCCTTTGCGAGCAGCACGTTCTTTCACTTCGAAAGTACCGAAGCCGATGAGCTGCACACGGTCGCCCTCAATCAGAGCCTGCTGTACGCTTTCAAAGAAAGCACCCAGAGCTTTTTCAGCATCCTTTTTCGTCAGACCGGATTTTTCTGCAATATTAGCTACTAATTCAGTTTTATTCATGAGCGTAGCCTCCTTAAAGAAGATTATTACTGCTGACGGCAGGCCGCCAGCCCTGCGGTTTGCTCCGCTATAAGAGAATTTAACAGAAACGCCCGGAAAAATCAAGGGTTTTCCGCAAAAAAGCCTGACAAACCCACAAATTTAGCCTGTTTCAGCCCTTTTTTGCCGCCAAGGGACGGATATAGAGGCTGGTCAGATGGTCTAAATCCGGCTGACGGTCAAGTTCATATAGAGGAATCTGCCGGATGCTTTCGTCCTCCATCGCCAAGTTGTGAATATAGGTTATCTCGTATTCATCCGGATATAAGTCCATGAGCATCAATTTGGCATCGGAGGCGATGGGCTGGCTGTAGACCTGTGTGATAATCAGCGATTGCGCAGGCGCCTCGTTTAACGTTTCAATATCGAGCGCATCGAGTATGGTCAGCCCCTCTACAGGGTCAATGCCCAAACGGGTGTACATAACCTCGACAAAACTCATGCCGGGACGAATATCCACTTCCACAGGGGTTCCTTCCGCCATATCACGCAGCAGGACCACCGTCCGTTCTGCCACCAAGGGACTACCCGGTACAACATAGACCAATCCGCCCAATTCTTCGGCTTTTTTCAGCAGGTCTTCGGCAATGCTATGATAAAGCGTTTCAAAATCTGCCGCCTCCTCGTAATAGCCGTCATAGGTTGTATACGTTATGCCGGCTTCGTCAAGGGCCGCAACCGTAGGATGGATTTTCGTACGCAGGATAAGATGCTCCGCACGCTCCATAATCGCCCAGCTTTCCCGGGTAATCAGCCCCGCATGACCGGGGCCTAAGCCTAATACCGTTATCTTTGCCATATCTCTCATTTCCTTGCTGTTATTTTTTCTTTTTGTATCCTGCCGGATTCCTGCAGAGCTGCTTCTTCCTTGCCGCTGGCCAGCAGCAGCAGGCGCAGGACAAAATTCGTTATCCGCTTTTTCTGGCTCTCATGAAGGACAAAACGATAGCCGTTTTTCCCCGGCAGAGAGCGCATACTGCGGCCCAATACCTTATCCACGGCCAAAAGCCCTTTCGCAGGCAGACGATATCCTGGCAGAATATACACATCCAATGCCTTAGGCAGTTCGCTGATGGTACGGATTTTGAGCTCTCGCGCATAATTTTTGATTTTGGCGACTTCCAAAAGATTCATCACCGCCGGCGCAGGTTCGCCAAAACGGTCAATCAGTTCCTCAAGGAGATTTGCAATTTCCTCGTTTGTGCGGATGCCGGCAATACGCTGGTAAATCTCAATCTTATGCATGGCATCGCTGACGTAATCGCCGTCAATGTAGGCTTCTACCTGCAGGTCAATAATCGGGTCAGGCTGTACTTCCGCCACTTCCTTTTCCCCATGCTGCAGTTTATCCACAGCTTCTTCGAGGAGCTTACAGTACATTTCAAAACCGACACTGGCAATATGCCCATGCTGCTGTGAGCCCAGAAGATTGCCTGCACCGCGGATTTCCAAATCCCGCATGGCAATCTTGAAACCTGCGCCAAGCTCGGCAAATTCCTTCATGGCCTGCAGCCGCTTTTCCGCTGTTTCCGTGAGGATTTTATCGGCCTGATAGACAAAGTAAGCAAACGCCATGTGATGGGAACGGCCCACACGCCCCCGCATCTGATAGAGCTGCGAAAGGCCAAAGTGGTCGGCATTGTAGACGATGATGGTATTGGCGTTGGCTACATCCAGGCCATTTTCTACGATACTGGTCGCCAGAAGGATATCGTATTCGCCCTCGTAGAAATCCATCATCACTCGCTCTAAAAGTTCTTCCGGCATCTGACCATGCGCAGTCTGAATGCGGGCATCAGGCACCAATTTTTCGAGTTTTTCCCGCATGCGGTCGATGTTGTCTACACGGTTATAGACGAAGTATACCTGTCCACCACGCTTGATTTCACGCTTGATGGCCCCGGCAATCACACTATCATTATCCTCTACCACATAGGTCTGAACAGGTAAGCGGTCAGCAGGCGGAGTTTCAATGATGCTCATATCCCTTGCTCCGACCAAAGACATGTGCAGTGTGCGGGGAATTGGCGTAGCCGATAAGGTCAGCACATCAATGCCCGCCGCTAGTTTGCGGATTTTATCCTTCTGCTTGACGCCAAAACGCTGTTCCTCGTCCACAATCAGCAGACCCAGATTCTTAAACTGTACCTTGTTCTCGTTGAGAATGGCATGAGTGCCGATAAGGATATCCACCTGCCCCATCTTGACCTTTTCAATGGTCTGCTTTTGCTCCTTGGCGGTGCGGAAACGGCAGATAACATCGACCTTCGGTGCAAAGTCCATAAAGCGGGCGTTAAAAGTCTGAAAATGCTGCTGTGCCAAAACGGTTGTCGGCACGAGCACTGCCACCTGCTTGCCGTCCATAGCCGCCTTGTAAGCCGCACGGATGGCCACCTCGGTCTTGCCAAAGCCCACATCGCCACAGAGCAGACGGTCCATGGGCTTTTCCTTTTCCATATCCGCCTTGATTTCGGCGGCGGCCTTTAACTGGTCATCGGTTTCCTGATAGGGAAAGGCATCTTCAAAATCATGCTGGGTACTGTCATCCGGTGAGAAGGCAAAGCCCTTAACCTGTTTACGCTTGGCGTAAATCTCAATGAGCTGCTTGGCGATATCCTCCACAGATTTTTTGGCCCGTGCCTTGGCCTTGGCCCATTCGGTACCGCCCATGCGATGCAGGCGGGGCACCTCGCCTTCGGTGCCGATGTATTTTTGCAGGAGGTTTACCTGTTCTGTAGGAACATAGAGTTTATCGTCCCCGCCGTATTTGATATGCAGGTAATCCTTATGAATCCCGCCTATATCCAGCGTTTCCACACCGATGTATTTGCCAATCCCATGCGCCGCATGTACAACATAATCACCAGGCTTGATGTCCCGGAAATGCGATAGTTTTTCGCTCTTGCTTTCCCTGCGGATTGCACGCCGCTTAGCGTGGCCGAAAATATCTCTCTCCGTCACCACCACCAGGCCGGCCGCGGCCAGTTCAAAGCCATTAATCAAACTGCCTACCTGAATATTGATACAGTCTGTGCGCAGCTTAGCTTCTGCATCCACCACCAATGAGGGATAACGATTTCGGGCAAAAAGTTCCCGCAAAGAATCTGCCTTGGCCTTTTCTGACAGAAGAATAAGTATCTGTTGTTTCTGCGCAAGCCAGCGGCTGATTTCATTCATCAAAAGGTCCATCTGCTGATGGAAACTGGCTACACCGGTGGCGGTAAAACTGATGGTCTGGGCAGCCTCTGCACCATGAACCTGCTGCAAAAGCATTGCCGAATAAATCACGCGATTTTCCCGGGCCGCCGCTTGCAGGTTTTCCCAGGAAAATACTTTATTCTTGATATCGGGATTTTCCCGCACCATGGTGCGCATCTGTTCCCGCAAACGCATAGGCTCATCAAAGATGACTGTGCCCTTGCCCTCTAAATAAGCAAGAAATACTTCCGCCTGACCAGCACTGTCCGTCCGAGCCAACGGCATGATAGCAGTATTACTGATATTTTTCAAGGACCGTTTGGTATTGATGTCAAATTCCCGCAAAGAGTCCACTTCATCGCCGAAGAATTCCATACGCACGGGATTCTCTCCATTGACCGGATAGACGTCTACAATGCCGCCCCGTGCGCTGAACTGGCCAATCCGTTCCACTTCGTCTGCATGTTCATAGCCCAGCTGTACTAATCGCTGCAGAAGTTTTTCCATCGCTATTTCCTCGCCTATAGCAATACTGATGCTCAGACGATTGAAATCCTGCCGGCTGATTCCCTTTTGCACAGCAGCAGCCGCTCTGGCAATGACAATGACATTTTCCTTGTGCATCAGCCGCACCAACACGTCCATGCGGCGGGCAGCACGTTCCATGCTGCGGGCCTGCGCCTGCACAGTCATCATATCCAGTTCAGGAAGTTCCAAGACCTCTGTCCCCGGCAGCAGGGAGAGCAAATCTTCCCGCCAGTCGGCAACAGCTTCACTGCTATGTACGAGGATTACCAGTGGCTGAGGAGCCTGCTGCCAGGCCGCAGCCACTATCGCATGCTTTGGGGAGCCTGTCAGCCCATAAACCAAGGTTTCCTGCGGGGCAGCCTGCAAGCAGTTTTGCAGTTTTTTCACCCCTGTATTGCTGCACAGGGCAGCAAATAAAGAATTCATCTTACACCTCAATATTTCTTATCTGCATATATTACGCGAAAATGGGACTGTCGGCTAATGCCGATAGTCCCTCACTCATATGTCAATATTTCTATATAATAATCCTATTTTTCCTTTGCGTCAAGCCATGGCCGCATTCGCCAGTTAAATTTACGTCCCTGACCGGGTTTTAATGCCTGCAAATCCTTGGCATCTCTAGCCGGAAGTTCGCAGTAATTGCCACAGTAACAACAATCCAACCGTACGGAATCACGCTGCAGGGCTGCCTTAATGTCGGCACTGCCACAGGTACATTCCAGTTCTCCGCTGGCGGCTAAATCGTGAATGCGATTCAGTGCCTCCAGCAGGGTCTGCTGATGCTCGATGTAGCAATCTCCATCAGCAGGGTGCAGGGCATCGTATTCTGCTGTGTTGAAGTCCAAAAATTCTGCGATATCCTGCCATCTGCCCATGTAGCCTAGTTCAAAATTATCGTGCTGACAGTAAAGTCTGGCAAACCTGAGTTTTTTCAGCTGCCGCCAGGTAAAGCTCTGACGGTTTTTGCCGTTGCACACACCGCATTCCGTGGTCAGTTCCAGTCCTTTGCGCGGCCGCAAGGTAATTTTGCCCATCTCGTGCCCACAGTTCCCACACTCCATAACGAAATGCATCTGCCCGCTAAAGAGTGGTACATCCTGCAGTTGGATTCGGCCGCAGCGCTGGCAGTAGAACGCCAAAGAACAGGCCGTATCGATAAGCATGAGAAATCCTCCTTTCTTCCCTAAAGTCCCAGTTTGCAGTCATTTCCTTACAATTGACTGTATCACCTTTGATAATACACTATTTCTACAGCTTCCTCGGCTTATCCTGCTTGTTGAAAAGTTTTTTGCAAAATATCCACGCTCAGCAAAGGCGGACAGACAGGGGCGATATGAACTACGAAGGACGGCAGGAGCGGGCGGGATTATCCACACTCAGCAAAGACGGACGGACAGGGTTGATATGCACGTTCCGCTACGCCTGCGGACTAAAATTATTTTTTTCGCTTAATCAAGGCAATGGCCAAAGGTTAAACTCGCTCCGCTCAAACAAAACCTTTGACCACTGCCCTGGGCGAAAAAAATAATTTCTTAACGTCCACAGCCGAACGCTCCACTTAGCATATCAACCCTGTCCGTCCTCACTGCGTAGCAGTTGGTCAGTTTTATTTCGTATCAGTTGCAAAAGCAGAACTTTTATTGCAGCTTGTCGCGCAACAGGGCAGTCGTATTGCGTTTCACTCATACTCCCCTATACAACATCCCCCCCACATATTGACACTTATCCATTCGAAATGCAGCTATTCACTAGCCCATGCCATGGAATACACGATGTCTGAGCAAGCGTTGCCATTATTGCTAAGTAGGTCTTGGCTTCTGGCGGCTTAGGGAGGTTTGGCAGAGCGAAGCGTATGTCGACAGGCGTTAAAAAACTATTTTTTGCCCACCACAAAAAATCCGCGGGAAAAGTCTACTGTCTGAGCGCAGCGAGTTTTGACTTTTCACGCGGATATAAAGGACAAAAAATAGTTTTAGCCTGACGGCTTAGCGGAGCGTGTCAAACCTCCCTAAGCCGCCAGGCTATCTCTATCAACGTATCAAAAAGAAATTACTTAACCTGCAAAGCTGCCTTGACGAAATCGCGGAACAACGGATGCGGGTTGTTCGGGCGGGACTTTAGCTCAGGGTGAGCCTGGGTTGCCACGAACCACGGATGGTCTTTTACTTCGACCATTTCCACAAGGCTGTCATCCGGCAGAGTGCCGGCAATCACGAGGCCGCGTTCGGTAAGCTGCTGACGGTAATTGTTGTTGAACTCATAGCGGTGGCGATGACGTTCCGCAATGTTTGCCGTACCATAAGCTTCGAGGGAATGCGTACCTTCACGCAGGGTGCAGGGGTAGGAACCAAGACGCATCGTGCCGCCCTTGTCCTCAATACCCTGCTGGGATTCCATGAGATCGATAACGGGGTGCTTCGTTTCAGCATCGAACTCGGAGCTGTGTGCATCCGTCATGCCGCAGACATGGCGGGCAAATTCGATAACGGCGCACTGCATGCCCAGGCACAAGCCGAGGAACGGAATGTTGTTCTCGCGGGCATACTGAATGGCCTTAATCTTGCCTTCCACGCCGCGGTCGCCGAAGCCGCCCGGCACGAGAATGCCCTTGCAGCCAACGAATACTTCCGAAAGGTCGGTATCCGGGTCTTCGATTTTTTCCGCATTGACCCACTGAATCTTCACGGAAGTATCGTTGTAGATACCGCCATGATGGAGTGCTTCCGTTACGGAAATATAGGCATCCGGCAGTTCCACGTACTTGCCGACCACTGCCACCTTGACCTTCTTGGACGGGTTGTTGATCTTATAGACCATCTTTTCCCAATCGGACATATCAGCCGGGCCATAGTCCATATTGAGCTTCTGCAGGGCAATCTTGTCGAGGCCTTCACGCTGCATCATGAGAGGCACTTCGTAAATCGTGGAGGCCGTGCGGTTTTCGATAACGGCTTCCGGCTGCACGTCGCAGAACATGGCAATCTTTTCCTTCATGTCCTTGGAAATGGTCTTTTCCGTGCGGCATACGAGGATGTCCGGCTGAATGCCGATAGCGCGCAGTTCCTTTACGCTGTGCTGGGTCGGCTTGGTCTTGAGTTCGCCGGCAGCGGAGATATACGGCAGCAGCGTTACATGGATGTAAAGGGTATCCTTCGGGCCAACTTCTTTCTTGACCTGACGGATGGCTTCGAGGAACGGCTGGCTTTCAATATCACCTACCGTGCCACCGATTTCCGTGATGACCACATCGGCACCGTCAGCCTTGGCTACATCGTAGACACGCTGTTTGATTTCGTTGGTGATATGTGGGATAACCTGCACCGTGGAACCTAAGTATTCGCCGCGGCGTTCCTTATGGAGCACGGACCAGTACACCTTACCCGTGGTGATGTTGCTGTTTTTGGACAGGTTGATGTCGATGAAACGCTCGTAATGGCCCAGGTCGAGGTCTGTTTCCGCACCATCGTCGGTAACGAACACTTCACCATGCTGATAAGGGCTCATCGTACCCGGGTCAATATTGATGTACGGGTCGAACTTCTGAATCGTAACCTTGAGTCCGCGGCTCTTCAAGAGACGGCCCAAAGATGCCGCCGTGATGCCTTTGCCCAGGGACGATACCACACCACCGGTAACGAAGATATACTTTGCCATGATTTACCTCCTTATTCCTGAATGCTTTCCAGCTTCTTCTGACGGCTGTTGATTGCCTTGTTGGCAGCCTTGGAACGGGATGCTGCACTGCGGGCAGAATGACGCTTCACTTCAGGCGGATTCCATTCCGTAAGGCCCCACTGCTGGTCGCCTTCATGCTGGAAACGACTGTCCATGTTGATGAGGGTATACACTTCCGAGATAGCGGCCGACAGAGACTGCACTGGCTTATGCTTCTTCTCGATAACCTCAAGAACCAAATCCTTATAGTACATGGTCTGACCTTTTTCCGTCAGCACATGGTATGCGATATCGACTTCCGAGCTATTGATAAAATCCATAATCAAAAAAGTTCTCCTTCCAAATCCTAAATTACATCTGTTCCGGTGCGGATACACCCAAAATTCCCAAGGAATGACGAATGACATGGGCCGTAACCGTCACCAGGGCCAAACGAGCTTCCGCAAGTTTCGGCTCTACGCCGACAATGCGGCATTTATTGTAGAAGCTATGGAAGGCACTGGCCAAATCATAGCTGTAACGCGCAATACGCTGCGGTGCATAATCACGGGCAGCACGTTCGATTTCTTCGGGATATTCCTCAATCTTCTTGATGAGGTCGAGTTCCGATTCATCCGTGAGCAGGGAAAGTTCCGGCTTATCGCTCAGGGAAAGCCCCGTTTCCTTGCACTGACGGAAAATGCTGCAAATGCGGGCATGCGCATACTGAATGTAGTACACCGGGTTATCGTTGGATTTTTTCTTGGCCAAATCCAAATCGAAGTCGAGCTGGCTGTCCAAGGAACGCATCAGGAAGAAATAACGCGCAGCATCGGTACCGACTTCTTCCATAAGTTCGTTCAGCGTAACGCTCTGACCGGTACGCTTGCTCATCTTCACGAGCTCGCCGCCACGGTAAAGGGCAACCATCTGCAGGAGCAATACCGTGAGTTTTTCCGAATCATGACCCAGAGCGTCCATAGCAGCCTTTACGCGGCACACATAGCCATGGTGGTCAGCGCCCCAGATGTTGATAAGCCGGTCAAAGCCACGTTCGTATTTATTGTGATGGTAAGCGATATCGGCAGCCAAGTACGTCGGCACACCGTTGTCGCGGATAACTACACGGTCTTTGTCATCACCATAAGCCGTGGATTTAAGCCACAGTGCGCCATCCTTTTCGTAGATATTGCCGTTATCCTGCAGAATTTTCACGGCAGCCTTGACGGCTTCCGGATGCAGGGTGCGTTCGCTGAACCACTTGTCGAAGGTGACATTGAAAGAGGCCAAATCTTCTTTAAGGGTAGCCAGTTTTTCAACATAGGCCAAATCCTTGAAGATTTCCATGCGCTCATCATCGCTCATAGAGAGGTATTTATCCCCTTCCTTGTCGATAATGCGCCGTGCCGTGTCGATGATGTCCTGACCATGATAGCCATCTTCAGGGAATTCAACATCCTGACCTAAGAGTTCCAGATAACGGGCATTGACAGAACGCGCCAGATTGTTCATCTGATTGCCGGCGTCATTGATGTAGTATTCGCTTTCCACGGGGTAACCTGCCGCCCGCAGAAGATTTACGAGCGCAGAACCTGCGGCAGCACCACGGCCATGCCCGACATGCAGAAGCCCCGTGGGGTTGGCGCTGACGTATTCCACCTGAATCTTCGGTGCGTCTTTTTTCGGCAGCTGGCCGTAGCTTTCGCCCGCTTCAAGGATTTTCTGGAAGGAATCGTAGAGCACATTGCCCTTCAGATAAAAGTTCAAAAAGCCTGGGCCGGCAATCTGCGCATGGTCAAGCCAGTCACCCTCGATGCGCTTCACCAGTTCTTCCGCAATCTGACGCGGTGCCTTATGGAACACGCGTGCCGACTGCATGGCAAAGTTGGTGGCAAAATCACCGAACTCCTTCTGGGGCGGTACTTCCAAAATAACCTTGGGCAGTTCCCCTTCCGGGAATACACCGTCAGCAATGGCACTCTTGGCCGCTGCTTCAATGGCTTCTGTCAGTGTGTCTTTAATATCCAATCCAAAGTCCTCCTAATTATTTGCCTGTTCGGCATTGATTACTACATTCAATGTATTGTGGCTCTGCAGGTTCTCATTGAGGAATAAATCGTATTCTGCCCAAACCTTGCCCTGGCCATCTTTAAAGTAAATATCCAGCTTATGGGTTTCTACCAGCAAATCAAAATTACCGTAGGGCGTTCTATACACACTACGGGTCTTTTCCCCCAGCCGAAACTCCAGCTGCATATCCACAGCTCCACGGCGGATCAGCGTCAGGCCTTCACGGCTTATTTTAAGCACCGTGGGCACCGCTTCCTTATCGTGAAGTGAGGTATCCTCATAACGTACATAATGCTTGCCGGCCCGCGCTGCATACCTGCCGCTCGCTTTCGATTTCAACACGTTCTTTTCGCCCGCTGTATCCACCTGCACGCCTTCTACCGTCACCGCAACCATAGCATCTGCCATTTAGCCACCTCTTTAAAACATACTGTACACCATTATAAACTAAACTCACTACCTTGCCAACAGTTTTTTATTTTTTTTGGTGATTTTATCTGCGGCCTCCATAGCACGAAAAAAAATTACAAAATTTAGAGGTGTACGGCTTTTTTTCACGAATATATACGGCATGAATTGGATTATATTTACAGGAGGTAACTACTATGGCTTTTCCAGAAACCATTAGAACAGACGAGGATATCCTGAATGCTTTCAAAGTCGTGATTCCCTATATCAACAGCATCGTACGCGAAGATGTCGTCATCGGACTCACAAACCTTACCGAGTACATCGACTATGTGAAAGGACAGAAGCTCGACATCAAAATTACCCCCGGTATGCCCATAAAAAATATCCCCACCATTCAGGAATGCATCAAATTCGACCGCATTACCTACGATGATCAGGATGCCAGCGTCTATGGCGTCCCCATCAAAACCATTTTCACCCCTATCCATGGCATTCATGGCAATGTCATTGGCACCATCAGTACCGGTGTTGACATGGAAAGCAATCTTGCGCTGGTGCGTTCTATCGAAGAAATCGGCAGTGCGACCAAAACGGTTTATGATGCTGTCGAGCAGGTAGCATTAAGCGCCAGCGAACTGGCCAGTTCCGGCCAGCAGTCCATTGAGCAGGCAAGGCTGCTCAAAGACCGCAACAGCGATACACTCAAGGTTATTGACTTCATTACCAACATCGCCGGGCAGACCAATCTTCTCGGCCTGAATGCAGCGATTGAAGCCGCCCGCGCGGGCGAACAGGGGCGTGGCTTTGCCGTAGTTGCTGAGGAAGTCCGCAAACTGGCTGAACAATCCCGGGAAGCTACCGAGAAAATCCAAACCACGCTGGCCGAAATGAATAATGCCGTAAACAACATATTCAACACCATCGAAACCACCGGTGCCATCAGCGAGCAGCAGGCGGCCTCCACCGAAGAAATAACCGCCCATTTGGCTCGTGTAACAAAAGCTGCCGAACAGCTTGAAAAATTTATCGCTCTCTTTAAATAAGCAAAATGACTGTGACAAGTGAGAATTTACCTTACTTTGTCACAGTCATTTTTTATGCTGTAATCTTAAATTTTGAACCGTTCAATCTCATGTGCCAGCTGTTCTGCCTGTTCGGCAAGGCCGCGGGTCGCTGCGGCAATCTCCTGTGCAGATGCCGACTGTTCCTGCGTCGTTGCCGACACCGCTTCAGCCCGGCTGGCATTGGTATTACTGATGCCAGCGATGTCTTTTACCGCCTGCTGCATGGAATCCGTACCATCCGAAACCGACTTGATGCTGCTGGAAACCTCGCGGATACCCTCAGCCAAAGCGTCAATTGCCACCTTAATGGACTTAAAGATTTCATCTGCCTCATTTACCGAGTCGATGCTGCTCGTTACGCTTTCCGCGCTTTCCTCGCTGGCAGCCACCGCCTGTTTCATATCCGTCTGAATCTTGGTCACGAGATTGGCAATCTGCTGCGTGGAGCTGGCAGATTCCTCGGCAAGCTTGCGCACTTCATCGGCCACCACAGCAAAACCGCGGCCATATTCACCAGCACGGGCCGCCTCAATCGCAGCATTGAGGGCCAGCAGATTCGTCTGTTCCGCAATCCCGGAAATCAGCTCCACGATTCTGCCGATTTCATCCGAACTCTTGGCCAGTTCCTTAATGGACGACTTCACGGTAGTGGTACTGTCGCCAATGGCATTCATGGATTCCACCACCGTTTGAATGGCATCACGCCCCGTATTGACACTGCCTACGGTCTGTTCCGTAACAATGGCTATCGCATCGGCACTGTTTGCCACCAGCGTAGTACGCTCGGCAATTTCCACAGCCGTTTTATCCGCATCAGCTGCCGATTCGGACTGCTGGGCAATGCCAGCGGCAATATCCGTAATCTGCTGTGCTGCCTGACTGGCGGCATCAGCCGACTGATGGGAAGCTGCCGAAAGTTCCTCCGCTGAAGCCGATACTTTCTCTGCATTCTTCTGAATATGACCGATGAGCTCACGAACCGTACGCCGCATCTCATTGAAGCCACGGGCCAAATCGCCTAATTCGTCATTACTGTTCACCGTCAGCGGCCGGTCACGCAGGTCGCCCTTGTTGATAATCATGCACTCTTCGCGCAAAGCCACCACAGGGTCACAAAGTTTCTTCGCCAATATCCAGAGGATTGCAGTGATAATCAGCACCATAACAGCGGCAACCAGCCCCATAATCTTCATCAGGCTATAGGCATCCGCCCGCACTTCCGCAAGCGGGGCTACCGATACCGCAATCCAGGTGCGGTTAGCCAGATGTACCGGCGTAAACACCGCCTGCGAGGCTTCTCCCCTGGTCGTCGTATACTCCGTGGAAATCTGCTTATCCTGCTGTACTGCGCTCGTAAAGCCATTTACGAGTGCCATATCCAGCTTCTTGGTAGAAACCTCCTTGGACAAATCCATCTTGCCCACTTCTTCCGGCAGCTGGGCGTAAGCAATGCAGATGCCTTCCTGGTCAGCGATATAAACACGACCAGTATCCATGTACTTGATATCGCCCACCAGTTTCGTTATTTCATCCAGTTCAATGGTGCCATAGACAATACCAATCACTTCACCATTTTCCAGCACCGGATAAGCCATGATCGTAATGAGCTTGCCGCTCGTACCCGATACGGATGGCCCCGTCATCACGGGTTTCTTCGTCTCGCGCACTTCTTTGATATAGGCACGGCTGGTGCGATCCATATCCTTGTTCTTGTCACTGACGGCATGACCAGCCGGGTCGGAATACGCCAGCATCGTAAAGTTATTGCGCTTGGCCAAGGTTTCGGCCAGCACCTTCACACGTTCTTCCCGCGTCCCATGCATAATAATCGGATTCGTGGTCAACGATTCGACGATGAGTTCCCGCTGCTGGTAAAGCGCCTCAAGCTCTTTTGCGGTACTATTTCCGATTTCCTGAGCAAGCAAATCCGTATTGCGCGTCAATGCCGAACTGGACATATAATAGCTGATGGCAAAAAAAACCGCAAAACTGCCTACAAACAAGGGAATGAAGCCTGCCAGAAATTTAAACCTTAAACTGTTAAAATTCATTTTCTCCTCTCCTTTTACTGCCCCTATATGACATCCTGTATAACGATTATCTTCATTCCAAAAAGGGACCGCAACAAAAGCTCCCCTTTGCTACAGTCCCATTTCATCACTGTTGCTCAACAGCAATATCCAATTCTACTACATGACCGCCCAAATCCATTTCCACCGTGAGATAATTATCATCGCTTATCTTCACCTGAAAATTCTCGCCGATGGACAGCGACGGTGTAGAAATATCGACTTCCAACCCCATCCCAGTAAGATTTGTTGCGGCATTAGCTGTCAGCATATTGCTCATTTCCGAAATGGCACTTTGCGCCATGCCGTCAAATTCGGCTACCGGCATGCCCATCATCATAGTCGATGCAATGAATTTTGCCGTATCCTCAGACATATTGTAGACTACATTGCCTCTAATCTGCTTGGTAAAGCCCACGATAACCGAAACCCCCAGGCTCACCGCATTCTTCGTCTTAACTCCCATCTTCAGCCGCTTGGGTTCCGGAAACCCCATCTGCGGCATTACGGTTGTGAATGCATCGACGAACGGATTAACTAATTTTGCATCCATCTTATCATTCTCCTTCCGCAAATCCCACACTCATGTTAATATCGCCTAACCTTGTTCTAGCACATATACGGAAGGTCGTAAGTTTCGGGCTGGCAATGCGAATCTTGCTCCCCACAATGGTTCCCGGCGGAGTGATACGCATTTCCTTATCCTTGAATACGTCATTGATATTGGAAACACCACGTCCTACGATGATGTTCACAGCCTCTTCCACCGACTCGCTGGCTTCATCTTCCGTAATCTCATCGCTTTCCTCTGCATCCAGCATCACCATGGCAAAATCCTTCATGGTTTTACTATCCATGTAGACGATTGCCCGGCCATTTGGCAAACCTGTAAGCCCCACAATCACAGCAATCCCGCTGACTTCCAGGAAATTTCGTTCTTCCTCATTCAGTTCGACCTCACTGTGCACGCCAGTCATACTGAAAATCCCCTGCTGCAGCGCCTTTACAAAGGGCTTGGCATAAGATTCACGTAAGACAGCCACTTTGCCGGCCTTACTTTGGCAAAGAATCATCAAGGTATCAATGAGTTCATTAATACCTACCGGCTTCTGCAAAAACGCACTGATTCCCACTTCCCGTCCTTTGGCCACCAGACTGGCATCTTTCATCGCACTGATCATTACGATTTTGGCCTCAGGGTCTACGGCCCGAATCCGGCGGGTACATTCAAGGCCATCAGCATCAGGAAGATTCATATCCATGGTCACCACAGCCGGCCGGTACTGCTCATAGAGCGCCACTGCTTCAGCAGCATTTTTGGCTTGTGCACATACCTCAAAGTTTGTCTTGGAAAGATTTCCCTCAAGCATCGCACGGCTGACCTTCGAATCATCGACGATCATTACTTTGACTTTCTCCACAAATGCTCACCTGCTTCTCTACAATTCTTATACTCGACTACTCATAAATAATATAAACACGCCTTGTAGAATTTCCATAGGTTAATTTTTCGCTATACCAGGAGAAAATCCCTGCCTGCAAAAAAAATAATTTTAGATTTCGCTTTTTCCTACTGCATCAAAGGTTTTAACGATTGAATCTGCCGGTTCCCTGTCCATTTTACTAACCAAAAAAACAGCCAGCAAAGAAAGCAGGAACCCCGGTACAATTTCATAAAGCCCCAGCCAGTCAATCTGCTTCCAAATCAATACCGTAATACCGCCAACAATTATTCCAGCCAGCACACCATTACGGGTAGTACGCCGCCAGAACAAGGAACAGAGCAGTGCCGGACCAAAGGCAGCACCAAATCCTGCCCAGGCATAGGCCACCATATCCAGAATAAAGCTCGAGGGATTAAGTCCAATAAAGATAGCCAATGAAGCAATGATCAGCACTGAAGCCCGGCTAATCCAGATAAGTTCCGTCTGTTCTGCTTCCTTACGCAAAAGTGTACGATAAAAATCCTGTGCAAAAGCCGAAGCAGCCACTAAGAGCTGTGCTGAAGCCGTACTCATAATCGCCGCGAGCACTGCCGACAGAATAAGCCCAGCCACTATCGGCGGAAATAATTCGTTGGTCATAACCAAAAATACCGTTTCCGACTCCGTGCCGATCAGTTCATGCGAAAGAAATACACGGCCAACCATGCCCACAGCTACTGCTGCTGCCAAAGAAAGAACAACCCAGGTCATCGCAATGCGGGTGGCCTGCTTGATTTCCTTGGAGCTGGAAATAGCCATGAAGCGTACCAGAATATGCGGCTGACCAAAGTAACCAATGCCCCAGGCCAGCAGGGAAATCAGTTCAATCGCCCCCAAGGTTGACCCGTCCGGTTTGGTGAAGGGTTCCAGCATGGAATGGCTCACATCGTTAATGGCATTGACCGTTGCCGTATAACCGCCCATTTCCATCGCCGCCGTAATGGGCACCACCAGAATGGCAAAAAACATCATCACGCCCTGAATAAAGTCCGTGCGGGATACAGCCAAAAAACCGCCTACTAATGTGTAAAAGACTACGGAGCCTGCACCAATAAAAATGGCATATTCATAAGGCATGCCAAATACCGTTTCAAACAGACGTCCGGAGGACACAAACCCCGAGGATGTATATATAGTAAAGAAAATCAAAATAAAGACCGCGGGAATCGTGCGCAAAAGACCACTGCTATCCTCAAAGCGGTTCTCCAAAAACTGTGGCACCGTCAGCGAGTTTTTCGCCAGCTCCGTATATTTGCGAAGACGGGCCGCTACAAAATGCCAGTTGGCCCAGGTACCCAAAGCAATACCCACCGCAATCCAGCCTGCATTCAGACCAGCAAGATACGCAAAGCCCGGCACGCCCATGAGCATCCAGCCGCTCATGTCCGAAGCCTCGGCACTCATGGACGTTACCCATGCCCCCAGCTTGCGATTGCCCAAAAAATAATCACTCATATTACGGGTCTGGCGGTAATAATATACGCCAATGGCCATCATCAGGCCGATATAGAGAATAAACATGTTAATGATTGCCAATTGATTTGTCAATACAAATTCCTCCCTGTTCGTGAATTATTATAAGTTTACAACGATAGAATAAATTATACTGTGTTTGCTACTATTTTGGCAACTGTATTTTTATATTAGCTATATTATTATTGTTATAGTAGACATTATACGCAATGACAAAATCACTATTTTTTCTTAAATTTTCTCGTTTTGCAGGAAAAAAAGCTTGCATTATCGAAAAAGTTCCCGTATAATAGCTAAGGTTTTTCGAAAAGCTACAAAACAAGACAAACGCAGATAGCCTTAGTATACATATTTGTATCCTGATACAGGCTTAATCTGCGCTCTTTTCGTGTGTTCATTTTCAGGAGGAAGTACCTATGAAAAAATATGATGTTGTTATCGTGGGCGGTGGCCCTGCCGGTGTCTTTGCTGCTTATGAATTAGCTGAAAAAAGCCCTGAACTGAAAGTCCTGCTTTTGGAAAGCGGCAAAGATATCTACACCCGCGTCTGCCCCATTTCCTCTGGCAAAGTCAAAAGCTGTATCGGCTGCAAGCCCTGCAGCATCATGCGCGGTTTCGGCGGCGCAGGTGCTTTCTCTGATGGTAAATACAACTTTACTACCCAGTTTGGCGGCTGGCTCAATGAATATCTGTCTGACGAAGAAGTCATGGACCTCATCTATTATGTAGACAAAATCAATATGAAACACGGCGCTCCCGCACAGGTGTTCAGTACCGAAAAAAGCGACATTGGCTACCGCGCCCTGCAGCATGACCTGCACCTGCTCTCTGCCAGCGTCCGTCATCTGGGCACCGAAAACAATTTGGAAATGCTCAAGGCTACTTATGAATATCTGAAAGACAAGGTGGAATTCCGCTTTGAATGCCCTGTGGCCCACATTCATTCCGATGGTCAGGGCAGCAATGAAATCGAACTGAATGATGGCGAAAAAATTGCCGCTGAATACCTGATTGTCGCTCCGGGCCGCGCCGGTGCAGAATGGTTCTCCAACGAATGTGAAAACTTGGGACTGAAACAGGAAAACAACCGCGTCGATGTCGGCGTCCGCGTGGAAGTTCCCGATGAAATCTGGAACCCCATCACCAGCCAGGTATATGAAGCAAAACTCGTCTACCGCACCAAACGTTATGGCGACCAGGTACGCACCTTCTGCATGAACCCCCACGGCCATGTCGTCATGGAAAACACGGACGGCATCATCACCGTAAACGGTCACTCCTACAGCGACCCGAAACTGCAGAGCAAAAACACCAACTTTGCCCTGCTCGTCAGCAACCGCTTCACGGAACCCTTCCACTCCCCGCATCAGTACGGCAAGCGCATTGCCTCCTTCTCCAACCTCTTGGGCGGCGGCATCATTGTGCAGCGTTTCGGCGATTTGATGAAAGGCCGCCGCAGCAATGCCCACCGTCTGAGCAAGAGCTTTACCCGCCCGACCCTGCAGGCAACACCGGGCGACTTGTCACTGGTTCTGCCCAAACGTCATGTGGATAACCTCATCGAAATGATTCAGGCACTCGACAAGATTGCCCCGGGCATGACCAATGACGACACCCTGCTCTACGGTGTAGAAGTAAAATTCTACAGTTCCCGCGTAAAACTAACCAATCAGCTCGAAACAGAGCTCAAAAACGTCTTCGCCATCGGCGATGGTGCCGGCGTAACCCGCGGTCTCTCCCAGGCAGGTGCCAGCGGCGTGTACGTGGCACGGCAGATTATTGAACGCAGCAAGAAGTAAATTCGCTTTTTTCGTGTTCGTAGTGCAAGGCCGGCAGGGAGGGGCGGCAATAACTTTCGTCTGCTTAGACAAGCTTGTCAAACGCGACCGAAAGTCATCGCCGCCCCTCCCTGCCTACCATTAATACTACGATATAACACATCTACAATATACAGCGCAGTAAGCCCGCGGGGCTGGTGATGTTTTTCCGCAGCTTTTGACAAGCCTGTCTATGGCGAAGGAAAAATATTACCAGCCCCGCGGGCGCCTTTATAATACAATGTTATTGATGCCATCATCATATACGCACTAAGCCGTGGGGGCTGGTAGTGTTTTGTAATGTATACACTAAGC
This sequence comes from Selenomonas ruminantium subsp. ruminantium ATCC 12561, assembly GCF_000424065.1. Classification (GTDB taxonomy): domain Bacteria; phylum Bacillota; class Negativicutes; order Selenomonadales; family Selenomonadaceae; genus Selenomonas_A; species Selenomonas_A ruminantium. The sequence continues at coordinate 1,911 of NZ_AUJE01000002.1, read as the reverse complement.
CCGCCCGGCTGGTGATGGCTTTCCGCAGCGTTTGACAAGCTTGTCTAAGCGAAGGAAAGTTATTACCAGCCGGGCGGGCGTCTTGCCATATCGTATTTATAACTTAATGTTTGTAATGATACGTCCCAAACGCGTACCGGACAGCAGATTCCATGTCCACTTGATTGCGACCGTAATATTGGTATGCGTACCTGCCAGGCGGATAAGATGTACGAACATCCATGCACACCAGGCGATAAAGCCCGTCATTTCCGGATTCATGCTGGTCTTGGCCACCACGGCCTGTCCACGGCCGATGGTTGCCATAGCGCCCAAATCCTTATAGACAAAGGTCTGCAGATTCTTCTCACCGCGAATCAGGCGCATAATGTTTTCATGGGCGACCTTTGCCTGCTGCGTGGCTACAGGCGCTACCGTCGGCAGAGGACGTTCCGTACCATGGCAGAAGTTTGCGCAGTCACCGATAGCAAAGACATTCTTGCTGCCGTTAACCAACAGATTCTCCTCGACGATAATCCGGCCAGCCCGGTCAACCTCGCCACCACACTCAGCGATGAACGGCACAGCCTTAACACCTGCAGCCCAGATAAGGGTGCTGGTGGGAATCTCCTCACCATTTTTCAGCTTGATGATATGTCCATCATAACCCACAACCTGCGTATTGAGCATAACCTCTACGCCTTTTCCCCGCAGAACCTCTACGGTATGGTCACGCAGGTTCTGCGGCATCATGGGCAGAACATTGGCTGTTGCTTCGATGAGCTTTATGGATACTTCACTAAAATCCAGATTGTGGAATTCTTTTTTCTGGATACCCACCAACTCAGAAATAGCGCCCGCTTCCTCAATACCCGTCGGGCCACCGCCGACAACAACAAAGCTCAGCATCTTGCGGCGTTCTTCCGGGTCTTTGCATTTATTTGCACGCTCAAACATATGGAGCACATGGTTACGGATATGTACAGCTTCCTGCAAAGTCTTCATGCCGAAGGAGTGTTCCTCCACTTCCTTCATGCCGAAGAAATTCGTCGTAGCACCAGCAGCCAGAACCAGATAATCATAGGCAATTTCCCCATGATTGGTCAACAGCACATTACGCGACTGGTCCACGCCTTGTGCTTTAGCCATAAAGAATTCCACATTGGGATTCTTGCGGAAAAATGTGCGGATAGGATAGGCGATTTCGTCCGTGGACAGCACCGCCGTAGAAACCTGATACAGCAGCGGTTGGAACAAATGGAAATTATGACGATCTACTATCGTAACATCTACATCTTCCTTGGCAAAGAGTTTTGCCAGTTTGACGCCGCCAAAGCCTGCGCCAACAATCACTATACGCGGTTTCTTATCTGCCATGAAAAGCCCTCCCAGCCTATGCATACACATTTCGTGAAAAATTTAACTTTAACTTGTGAAAAAAAGCACTTTTCTCTCATAGGTAACATAATAGCACGTTCCAAAATAATTGCAAGAGGGAATTTACATTTTTCAGTCAATTTATTATTGTCTATTCTTAGCGACAGGAAATACGCCATTATTTTTTCCAGTTTACACTTTTTTATACGCATAATAAGAGGGACTGTCACATTCGTGACCTGCTCCCCGTCAAGAGGACAATAAAAAAATATAAGATTTCTTTGGTCGACAGATTTGTCTGTCGGCCTTTTTTATGCGGCTAAATACAAGGTGTGTTTCTCTATTGGTGTTAAGATACCAAGGTTACGTTGCACACGCTTGTGGTTGTAATAATGAATGTATGCTTCAATCGAACGCATAAGTTCACACTTGCTGGTAAAACGTCTGCCGTAGTACATCTCCCGCTTAAGGATGCCCCAGAATCCTTCCATAGGCCCGTTGTCAATGCAGTGGGCTACGCGGGACATGCTTTGTGTCATTCCCTGTTTTTCCAGT
>NZ_AUJE01000001.1 GCF_000424065.1 Selenomonas ruminantium subsp. ruminantium ATCC 12561 | reverse complement strand
CCCCTGACAACGTATGACCTGGATACCTTTATCACGAACTTGCCGACAAACTGCAATTTAATCAATGCAATAAGCCCGCGGGGCTGGTGATATTTTCCTGGAAAATATCACCAGCCCCGCGGGCGTCTTATAACATCGATGTAAACCACCAAATTTATGCGTTCTTCTTCGCAGCCTGCTCCGCAATTTGCTGCCGCACAGACTCCTGGGTAGGCGCTTCATAAGCCGGCTTAGGCGCTGGCCCAGCTTCCGGCGTTATATTTGGCGTAGTCGCCGCCTGCTGTGCACTGACTTCCATAGACTGATGGCTTGGCGAAGCCGTCTGTGTCTGCACGGGCTGTGGTGCGGCAGGCTGAGTGCTCTGCTGCTGCACCGGCGTTTCCATTGGCGCATTAAGCGCCTGTGAGAAGGCATTCGTCGCCTTTTTGAACTCCCGTACGCCCTTACCTACAGAACGCGCAATTTCCGGTAATTTACTAGGGCCAAAAACGACCAGCCCTACAATCAAAATCAAGATAAGTTCTGGTACACCGATTCCAAACATGGTGAATCACCTCTCAAAATTTCGCTTAAAAATCCCGATCGCCGATAAAATCTGCCACTTGCACAAAGGCCTCCCGGATTTCTGCCGGCAAATTCACTGGAATCGCCTGACGCGCCCGTTCCAGATATTCGTCTGCCTTAGACTTGGCCATTTCCACACCATCGGTTTCCCGAACAATAGTCAGTGCCCGTTGCACCATTTCATTGCTCATTTCCGGATCCGTAACAATAGATGCCAATTCTTCTGCATCTGAGCTGACATTCAAAGCATAAATAACCGGCAAAGTCACAATCCCCTGCCGTATATCATTGCCCACCGGCTTACCAATCTGCTCCGATGTCTGCATGATATCAAGCACATCATCAGTAATCTGGAAAGCCATGCCAATGCAGTGGCCATACTCAGCCAGCTTTCTCGTATCTTCTTCCGGCAGGCCGCCCACGATACCGCCCAGTTCACAACAGATTTCCAAAAAATCCGCCGTCTTTTTCTGAATGCGCTCGTAATAATTATCCAAATCCCGAACAGCCTGATAAACGGTATGGTCCTGAATAATCTCACCTACACTGAGATTGCCCACGAGTTCTGCCAAACGCTTGGACACATAATCGCCATAGCCACCTTCCGCGATAAGCGCAAAAGCACGGGCAAAAATATAATCACCACTTAAAATGGCAATCTGATTATCCCATTTGGCATTAGCCGTAGGCTCTCCCCGCCGGGTATCTGCTTCATCAATTACATCATCATGAACCAGCGAAGCCGTATGGATAAGTTCCAAAGCCTCTGCCAACGGCAGGACTTTTTCCAAAGAAAAGCTGCTGCCGCCTCTGGCAGCCAACAGACACAGCGCCGGGCGAATTCTTTTCCCTCCGGCGGTAACCAAATGAGTTCCAACCTCATTTACCAATTCCACTGGTGAGGAAACTGCCCCGATCAGTCCCTCATTCAGTTCATCTAAGTCACTCTGTATCACATCAAACATGGGGTTTGACACATTTATCACCTACAAAATATAGTCTTCATGGCATTTCACACATTTTATAATTGTACTACATTTCTGCTCATTTGTCATTGTTTATATTTATCGTTAGAGCATATTTTGCAGGAAGTTTTTTGTGCGTTCTTCCTTAGGTGCTGCAAAGAACGTTTCCGGTTCCCCCTGCTCTACAATATTGCCATCTGCCATAAAGATTACCTGACTGGCCGCCTCCCGCGCAAAGGCCATTTCATGTGTCACCACAACCATGGTCATATGCTCGGCCGCCAGTTCCCGCATGGTCTTTAAGACTTCTCCCGTAAGCTCCGGGTCAAGGGCCGAGGTCGGCTCGTCAAACAGCATAATGTCCGGCTTCATGCACAAGGCTCTGGCGATGGCCACACGCTGCTGCTGACCGCCGGAAAGCTGTGATGGATAGTAATCTGCCCGGTCAGAAAGCCCGACTTTGCCCAAAAGCTCCCGCGCATATGGCTCCACTTCACTACGTTTTAAGCCTTTCACTTGCATCGGCGCTTCTAATAAGTTTTCCAATACCGTCATATGTGGGAACAAATTGAACTGCTGAAAGACCATGCCCGTAGAGGACAGGATCTCCCGTTCCTCCTTGCCGCTGGCGTAAACTGCCTCACCGTCTCTGGTCTGTACCAAAAATCTATCCTTGATGGCAATACTGCCCTTATCGATGGTTTCGAGTTTATTGATACAGCGCAGAAGCGTACTTTTGCCGGAACCGGACGGGCCGATAATGGCCAGCACTTCGCCGCGGCGCACTTCAATATCAATGCCTTTGAGGACTTCCAGATTATCATAAGCCTTATGAATGTCCGTCATTTTCAGCATGATTTCGCCTGTATTAGTATTTGCCATAATGTGCCTCCAGTTTCTTAAAGCCCCAGGTCAGAACAAAAGTCATCGCCAGATAGAAGATTGCCGCAAACAGGAACGGGGTCATATCAAACTCCCGCTGTACAATCGTACGGGCCACGCGCAAAAGGTCGTTCATGGCCAGAATATACACCAGCGAAGTATCCTTGACTAAGTTGATGGTCTCGTTGCTGACCGGCGGCAAAACAATGCGGATAACCTGCGGCAGGATAATGCGGCGCATGGTCTGCGGATAACTCATGCCGAGCGTTTTGGCTGCTTCATACTGTCCCTTGGGCACAGCCTGAATACCAGCACGGAAAATCTCGGCAAAGTAAGCCGCATAGTTCAACGTAAAGGCCAAAAGCGCCGCTGCGATATCCGGCAGCCGTATGCCAATCATCGGCAGGGCAAAGTAAACAAAAAGCAGCTGCAGCATGAGCGGCGTGCCGCGCATAATCCAGATATAAAACTCGACAATCCGGCTGATGATTTTCAAGCTGGACAGCCGCCCCAAAGCCGCCATCATGCCCAAAGGCAACGAAAGCAGCAGGGTGACGAAAAATATTTCCAAGGTTATTTGCGTACCATCCAGCATCAGCAGGAAGATGTCAAAGAGTTTTTCCATATCGCTCTTACTCCTTTAGTGTCGTAAAGTGTTAATACATTAGATTATACACAATTACTGTCACAGTGTAAAGAAAAAATGACCTGCCGCTTTGACAAGTCATTCTCCTGTTAGCTATCCATTTGACTGGCAATTTCTTCCAGATATTCCCAGCGTTCCATAAGGTGTTCCACTTCTGCCGTCAGCCGCGCTTCTTCCTTGGCCAGTTCATTTAAGCGGCCAAAGTCGGTAGCATTTTCCGCCATTTGCAGCTGCACGACCTTCAGTTCCCCTTCCTTGCTGGCGATAATGCCTTCAATCTCCGCATACTCCTTCTGCTCCTTGAAGGTGAATTTCCGTTTGGTCTGTTCCTGTTTTTCTGCTGCGACCAGTTTCTCTTTCGTCTTTTTCACAACAGATTCAGCCATAGGCGCCGCCAGCGCTTCTTCCTCGGCCAGCTTTTCCTTGTAATAGGAATAGCCGCCCGCATACATGCGCAGATTACCGTCTGCTTCATAGGCAAAGACTTTATTCGCCAGCCGGTCCACGAAGAACCGGTCATGGGATACGAAGATGATTGCCCCGTTGAAATCGTCAATAAAGCTTTCGAGCACGGCCATCGTTTCGATATCCAAATCGTTGGTCGGCTCGTCAAGCAGCAGGACATTGGGTTCCTCCATCAACACCCGCAAAAGATAAAGCCGCCGCTTCTCACCACCGGACAGCCGCCCAATCGGTGTCCACTGCAAATCACCTGGGAACAAGAAACGCTCCATGAGCTGCGAGGCCGAAATGCGCGTGCCATCGGCGAGTGTGATAAAGTGCGCGGCCTCTTTCACATACTCAATCGCCCGCAGACGCTCGTCCATATCCACCGCCCGCTGGGCAAAGTACCCGATTTTGACCGTCTGCCCAATGGTTACCGTACCCGAAGTCGGCGCAAGCTGTCCCGCGATGATATTCAGGAGCGTTGTCTTACCTGTACCATTGGATCCCAAAATGCCTACACGGTCGTTGCGCAGAACCGTATAGGTAAAATCCTTGACAATCGTGCGCCCATCCACTTCATAGTGCACATGGTCGAGCTCAATGACCGTACGCCCCAGACGACTGCCCGCCAAACCGATTTCCACGGTACTGTTGTCAATATTTACGCTTTGCGCTTTGACTTCCTCATAGCGCTGAATACGCGCCTTCTGCTTGGTGGAACGTGCCTGTGCCCCACGGCGCAGCCACTTTAACTCGTTGCGCAGGAAATTCTGCCGCTTGGCCTCCGTGGACTGCTCACGTTCCAATCGCTCCGCCTTCTGTTCCAGATACTCCGAATAATTACCCGTATAGGTATAGGCACTGCCCTTGTCGAGTTCCAAAATCTTCGTGGACGTATTATCAAGGAAATAGCGGTCATGCGTTACCATGAGGATTGCACCTTTAAAGGCGCGCAGATATTCTTCGAGCCAACCGATGGTCTCGCTGTCCAGGTGGTTGGTCGGCTCGTCCAAAATCAGTAAATCACAGGGCTGAATCAACGCCGTTGCCAGTGCCAGCCGCTTCTGCTCACCGCCGGAGAGCGTGCCCGCCTTGGCGGTATAATCGCGGATGCCCAGCTTCGTCAATACGGTCTTGGCCGCACCTTCAAGCTGCCAGCCATCATGTTCATCAATCACCGCCGTATGACGCATGATTTCCTGCTGGGCTTCCTTGTCCTGGGGATTTTTCTCCACCGCCGCCATCGCCAGTTCATAGCCCCGCAAAGCCTGCATCAAAGGCGACATGCCGCGGAACACTTCCATGAGCACCGTATTTTCCGGTTCAAAGACCTTATCCTGCGCCAAATACTCAATCCGCAGGCCGCGCATGGTGGTGATTTCGCCGGCATCCACAGGAATGAGTCCTGCCACTGCCTTCAAAAAGGTACTCTTGCCCGTGCCGTTCACACCGACAATCCCGACCTTATCCCCGGCATCCATGCTGAAATTCACGCCATCAAAGAGAACTTTCTCTCCATAGCTTTTGGTAAAATTTTCAATGGTTATAATCATATACGACTTCCTAACTATTCCTTACCCCAATAAATGGGCAAATTTTTTCTGCACCTGCCGGAGTCTTACTTCCAGACATACCGCACCAATGACAATGCCCGCAATCAGGCCTATCCAGTACCCATACGGCCCCATATCGGTATACTTTGCCAATCCCCAACCCAGGGGCAGACCGATAATCCAAAACGAGAGCACCGCGAGCATAAAGGTCACATGAACGTCCTTAAAACCTCTGAGCGCCCCCTGCAACGGCGCATTGATGCTATCCGCAAACTGCATAAAGACTGCGTAAATCAAAAAGACGGACAGTATCGGCTGCACTTCGGCACTGCTGGTATAGAGCGCGGCGATTTCATCACGGAACTGGGTCAAAAACAACGCCAGCGTTCCCACGCTGAAAAAGGTCAGATAACGGCTGAGCCTGATGTACTGCTGAGCATCAGCCAGGCGCTTAGCGCCCACTTCATACCCGACCAATATCGTCAATGTCATGCTTACGGCCAGTGGCACCATATAGACAATGGTGGTAAAGTTCATAGCCGCCTGATGGGCCGCCACAATCGCCGTACCATAAGCCGTCATAAACAGCCCCACGGCACCGAAGATACTCTGCTCGCAGAACATCGTCGCGCCAATGGGAATCCCTACCCCCAGCTGCTTTTTCCACTCTGCCAGATGGATTCCCGGCAGATGACGGAACACATGATAGTCCTTGAAGGGGTGCATGCGACTGACCACGATAATATTCAGGACAAGGTTTAACGTCAACGTTACCGCCGAACCAATCCCCGCACCGATGCCGCCAAACGCCGGCATGCCCAAAAGCCCATACATAAAGATGTAATTGAGGGTGATATTGGTCGGCACCGTACACATGGTCACGCACATCGTAAGCCGCGTATAGCCATGGGCATCAATAAAGTTGCGCAGCACCGAAGAAATAAAGATGGGAATAATCCCCAATGACAGGAACATCAGATAATGGCTCGTGATGTATTCCACCCGCGTCTCCAGATGCAACAGCGGCAAAATATAGGGAACCGTAAGCCAGCCCAAGGACACAAAGCCCACACCTAACGCCAACGCCCAATAAAAGCCCTGCTTGACGATAAAGCCGATTTTTTCCTGTTTGCCGCCACCATAAAGCTGGGATATGGTCGGCGTCAGCCCGGAAATAATCCCCAGGAAGCTGCCAAAAAACGGCATAAAGAGGTTAACCCCCACGGCCACGCCAGCCAAATCCTGCTGGCTGATATGTCCGGCCATTACTGTATTAAAAAACCCTGTTGCCATTAACGACAACTGGGTTATAAAGATGGGCAAAAGCACCACAAAGAATTGTCGTGCTTTTGCCTGGTAACCAAAGGTCTGTTTCATCAGTTTTCATCCTTCGCGAGGCAACAGTTCTTATACTTCTTGCCGCTGCCACAGGGACAAGGGTCATTGCGCCCAGCCTTCTGGCGGCGCACTTCAGCAAAGGGAATCACCTGTCCCATACCACTCTTCTCGAACAGCTCGCTCGGCGTATGACCTTTGAGCGGCCAGAGATGGGTTTCGTTATTGTAGGCTATGAGCAGAGGAACTACTGCCCTCATCTTGGCTTCGTCCTCCATCATCCCCAACTGTTCCAGATATTCAGCCGCTTCCGTCATCGTGCCGCCATTCTGCAGCAGGATAAAGATTTCGCCCACAATATCGGCAGCCTTGAGCACATCACAGCCATGTTCCTTCATAAAGAACTGCGCCAGTTCTTTATATTCATTGGTATCGTCAATATGGTTGTCGGCCCCGGCTTCAAAAAGCTGCTGATAGCCAAATTCGGCAAAGTCCAGATTGCTGTGCTTACGCTGTTCGTCCTCTAAAGCATTTTCATCAATCAGCGTATAATACTTCACACCCTGCGGCAGAGCCACAATGGTATTCGTCCAGCAGGAAGCGTTGAGCATGACACCCACAAAATCCTTGAACGAGAGGTTTTCCCGCTGGTCAGCTTCCAACTGGCCAGCCACTTTGGTATAGAGTGTTTCATAATCCATATAACCGCAGTAGAACAGGTAGCCGGCCGTCAGGCGGGTGATTTCCGTATTCATGGTCGCGAGCGCTTCAAAATTAGGAGAATCCAGCTTCTTGAATTCATCACGGATTTCCTTCGGCATATACCAGACCAGTTTGTCCCCTACTTTTCCACAAGACAACAGCCCCAGCCCGCGAAGATAATCCAGCCGCACATCGTCATCACGAAGTTTGGCACTCTTGCCCTTCTCGAGAATAAAGTGCTGGAAGCATTCGTATTCCTCAAGCAGAATTGACGGCAGCCAGATGCGGGCAAACTTCAGGATTTCCGGCGCCAGCTTCTCTACTAATTCTGCCTTTTTAAGGGAGCTTGCACCGCTGATATTGAGATTATAGCGAATATCGTCCAGCTCCGCTTTGGTCATGGTGTTCAGCATTTCCTTAAGCGAGTTCTGCTCCGGCATCTTATGGCGGTAAAGAGCTTTCTTTCGCTCCTCCATATCCGCTTCCATCATCTGCGCAAGGGTCTCAGCCTGAGTCAATTCATTTTTCTGGTCTTCCATTGGTAATTCTAAAATCCTTTCTTTCCGTATCTTAAGGGTAATCGTTTTAATGTAATTGTTGGGTTCAGCCGAAGTAATCCGCAATACCGTCAGCAATGCCCTGAGCGGCCTTGCGGATGCCCTCTTCGCTGTCCATGAGTTTTTCTTCGCTCTCGTTGGAGATAAAGGCAACTTCCACGAGCGTAGCAGGCATATCGGTGTGCTTTACTACATAGAAATTACAGCTTTGCGTTCCTCTGCTCTGCGTGCCCAGCTGGTCAATGAGGGCAACACGGATTTTGTCAGCCAGCTGACGGGAACGTTTATCACCCAAAGAATAGTAATAGCCGGTAGTCCCGTGAGCTGCGCTGCTGGTAAAGGAATCCATGTGAATGGAAACAAAGATATCGGCATTCTTTTCATTAGCCACGTCACAGCGCGCCTGCAATTCTTCAATATCCGTGGCCTTGGCCCGTTTCTTGGAAACCTCGATATCCGCACTGCGGGTCATATATACTTCCGCGCCCTCTTTTACCAGCAGACGTTTGAGCTCATTGGCCACACGCAGGGTGACACTCTTTTCCATAACCCCCGTAGGGCCGATAGCTCCCGAATCACTGCCACCATGACCGGGGTCAAGAACAATCTTGCGGCCTTTTAAGCCCGTAATCCCAGAAAGTTCTCCGTCTACATCGCCATTATCTGTCGTTTCCTGTTCTTCCTGCTTAGCAGGTTCTTCAACAGGCGTTTCCGCAGGTTTTGGCTTGACATTATCCGTTTGCGGCTTAGCTGTCTGTGAACCGGTCTTGGACATATCAATTTGCACCCCAGACGAATCCGTTAGGTTACCAAAGTCCATAACTACACGGCCAGGTATGGTTCCACCGTTTAAAACAAAGACTTTGTAATTGTTTTCCCCCACCTTGCTCTCCACCACCACACGGACGGTTTTCGGGTCAAACTGAGCGATTTTCACACCGCCGACAAAGCGGTTTTCTATGCTGATATGCTTATTCACCTCAGGCGAAAGCCAGGCGTTTTCTATATCCACCACCACTCTGTCCGGATTAGACAGCACCATCTTTTTATATTGGACAGGCTTGCTGGCGTCAATGACAATACGCGTCTTATTCCCATCAAAACTGTCACGGATGCCAGTGATTTCCGCCATACGGTTTACGCGCTCACTAAAATCCCCTTCCTCAGCCGAAGCAGCAGACAGGGGCATAAGCAGGCATAAAGTCGTCAACAGCAGCAAATGTATATAGAAGAAAATACGTCTCATCGAATCCCTCCATTAACGGACACATATACTCTATTATCAACTTTATTGCGTGAAAATGCAAGGGCTGGGGAGGATTTTATTCGAGCCAAAAGAGACGGTGAGACTTCCCACGCTCTGCTGCGCCTCAGGACTAAAAATAATTTTCTTCACGTCCTGTGGCTAACGCTTCGCTTTGGGAAGCCTCACCGTCTCTTTTGAAGTTGCTATCGTGCTCTAATATTTTCTTTCCATCGAGCAAAATCGAACAAAAGCCCTGAGGACAGATGATGTTTTTCCGGCGCGTTTGACAAGCTTGTCTCAGCAGAGGAAAAATATTATCTGTCCTCAGGGCGGCTTTTCCTATAGATGTAATGTACGAACAAAGCCCGCGGGGCTGGTGATATTTTTCCGCAGCTTTTGACAAGCCTGTCTATGGCGAAGGAAAAATATTACCAGCCCCACGGGCGTCCTGTATAGCAGACTGTAAACCTAACTGCCAACAACTACTATCTTCTTGCTTTTGGTTTGCCGAGTATTTCTGCCCAGATAACGGCCTGTTGCAGATTATTTAATGTTACCGTGTTTTGCGGAGCTGGCGTTTGTTCAGCCAGCTGCTTTTCTGCGCGGTTCTCAGTCTGCTCCCGCTGCTGTTTTTTCTTTTTGCGCAGCATTTCCTGATAACGTTCCTGCTGTGCCCAAATCGCATCCTGTGTTTCCACTTCTGCGGTTGTCTGAATATCCGGCAGGGACGGCGCCCCCCGCAGTTCCGGGATTTCGATTTTCCTGCGTTCCCGATTAGGCTGCGGAATGTCCGGCAATGGACGCTGAGGAAAATCCGGTACACGGCGTTTGGGAACAGGCTTTTTCTTGTCTTTGCGGTCAGAAAAAATGGCAAAGAGAATAAAGAGGACGATGACCCAAAAGGAGTCCATGGGAATCCCCCCTTATTTTACCGGTGCCGCCGGCGCCTGCAGCTTGCTGCCTGCACTGCTCGTGCTGATGGCGTTGCGCATATCCGTATCGGCCTGCACATTGTTGAGATTATAGTAATCCATAACCCCGAGCTTGCCTTCCCGCAAAGCCTGTGCCATTGCATGCGGAACTTCGGCCTGTGCTTCGACGACCTTGGCTTCCATTTCCTGCGTATAAGCCTTCATTTCCTGCTCTTTGGCCACAGCCATCGCACGGCGTTCTTCGGCTTTTGCCTGGGCGATACGCTTGTCGGCTTCAGCCTGGTCGGTCTGCAGTTCAGCACCGATATTACGGCCTACATCCACATCGGCGATATCAATGGAGAGGATTTCAAAGGCCGTACCGGCATCAAGCCCCTTGCCCAATACAGTTTTGGAAATATCGTCCGGATTGGCTAACACATCATTATGGCTTTCGGAAGAACCAACCGTCGTGACGATACCTTCGCCAACACGGGCAATAATCGTGGGTTCGCCAGCACCACCAACCAAACGGTCAATATTGGCACGAACCGTCACACGCGCCTTGATTTTGAGTTCAATACCATTTTTCGCTACAGCCGAAACCACCGGCGTTTCAATAACCTTCGGATTAACGCTCATCTGCACCGCTTCGAGCACATCACGACCAGCGAGGTCGATAGCCGCTGAGCGTTCAAAGGGCAGTGGAATCTGTGCACGATGAGCCGCGATAAGGGCATCCACGACCTTATCCACGTTGCCGCCTGCCAGATAATGTGCCTCGAGCTGATTAACGGCTACATCAAGACCGGCTTTATTGGCCTTGATGAGCGGCAGGATAATCTTATTCGGCGGTACACGGCGCATGCGCATACCGACCAGCGTCATAATACCTACCCGCACATTGGCCGCCAATGCGGAAATCCACAACCCAATGGGAACAAAATGCAGGAACACCATGACAAACGCAATAATCAGGACTAACAGAAAACCTGTTCCAATCAAACCGCCCATAAACAAAAACCCCCTTAAACTTGTCGTACAACTACACGGTTTCCTTCGACTGCCACCACTTGAACCTGTGCACCTTTCGGCACAAAAGCACCTTCGGAAACCACATCCACAGGCTTGCCATTCAGCCGCACGCTGCCGGAAGGACGCAGCTCCGTGAGCACTTCCCCAACAGTTCCCAGCAGAGACTCACGCGGTGCCGCACTGACAAACCCACGCTCAGAACGTGATTCGTCCTTCAACACCACTTTATTCCACAGCTTGCTCGATGGCAGACGTTTCACAATCAGGGCAAAAATCACAATCGACGCCACAAAGGAAATCAGCATGGCATACAGCGCATGAATGTCACCGCCCAAAGCCAATACCACACTATAGAGCATCGCCGCTACACCCAGTCCAGCTAAGAGCCCCACTGTCGGCAGCAGCATTTCCACGATAATACAGATAATACCACCCATAAAAATGGCAATCTGATAAAGCGAAACCAAACCTTTCACATACTGACTGCCCCAAAAGACGCCAGCAGCCACCAGCCCCAACAAAATGCCCGCACCCATGCCGCCAGTCTTAATCTCGACCATAATAGCCAAAAACATAATCACCAGCAAAAGCATCTGCAGCACCGGCATATTAATCGCCACATCCATAACCTCACCCCCTTGAGAGTATTTCCACATATCCTACAAAAAATCCTGCAAAATACAAGCACATCGTATTAAGCTCATGTAGGCTGGTGATGTTTTTCCGCAGCTTTTGACAAGCCTGTCTTAGCGGAGCAATCGTATCGTACTAAGCCCGTGGGGGGCGACATAGTCGCGGGTGTCCAGTGGACACCCCGGAAGGCGGTGTTTTTCCGTAGCGTTTGACAAGCCTGTCTCAGCGGAGGAAAAATACTGCCAGCCCCCACGGGCACCTTATCATTTATGTAACCTACAGCCTAAGCCCGCGGGGGACTGGTGATGTTTTTCGCAGCGTTTGACAAGCTTGTCTAAGCGAAGAAAAATATTACCAGTCCCCCGCGGGCGCCTTCCTGCAACGATGTTCCCCTTACCCCTGCAAGAAGCTCTTCACAATTGTATTAACCATCTTCCCATCAGCGCGCCCCTTAACCTTCGGCATCAGCACGCCCATAACCTTGCCCATATCCTTCGGCGTAGCAGCTCCGGTCTGTTCTACCGCAGCCTTCACGAGTTCACGCACTTCATCTTCAGACAGCTGAGCCGGCAGGTAAGGCAGGAGCACATCGATTTCCGCCTGCGTCTTTTCCACCAAATCCTCACGGCCGCCCTTCTGGAATTCCTCGATGGAATCACGGCGCATCTTTACTTCCTTGCTGATAACCGCGATTACATCTTCCTCGCCGAGTTCCTTCTGGCCATCAATTTCCTGCTGACGGATAGCACCGCGCACCATACGGATAACGGCCAGACGTTCCTTTTCCTTGTTCTTCATGGCTTCTTTCATATCTGCGGTAAGCTGTTCTTTTAACGACATGTCTTCTTCCTCCATTATAAATCCATATAACAAAAAGACACCTGAAAATCTTACGACCTGCAGGTGTCTCGCGCAAATTATCTGAACTTGCGTTTACGAGCTGCTTCAGATTTCTTCTTGCGGCGAACGCTCGGTTTCTCGTAATGTTCACGTTTTCTCACTTCAGCCAGCGTGCCAGCTTTCTGGGACATACGCTTGAAGCGGCGGAGAGCACTATCGATTGATTCGTTTTTACCAACTTTAATTTCGTTTGCCATCTATTTTTCCCCCCCTCCACTTAACATGGGAGTTTGTGTTTCTAAAACTACACCACGATATTATACAATAGAGATGGCGAGCCTGTCAACACAAATCCGCACAAATCGTTAGCCTGGGGGCCATTGCATGGAGCGACCGCCTAAGAGATGGAAATGCAGATGTTTCACGGTCTGACCGCCTTCATCGCCGGTATTGGCAACCACACGGAAACCGGATTCTGCTACACCCAAATCACGTGCAATCTGCGGAATCACCTCGACCAGAATATGCGCAACCAGTTCCTTGTCCTCAGCCTTTAATGCGGCTACACTTTCCACGTGTTTTTTCGGAATCACGAGCACATGTACAGGGGCCTGCGGTTCCAAATCCTTGAACGCCAGCACCGTTTCGTCTTCATAGACTACCGTGGACGGAATTTCCTTGCCTGCAATCTTGCAAAAAATACAATCTGCCATCATTTACACCTCCTTTGCAAATCATATACAGTTATTAATTCGCCATAAATAGCAAAACACCTGCTTATTCTCTCAAAAAATCAACAGCTAAGTTTCTTGTCTGCATATTCCAGCAAAATATGGCCACTCTTACGATTTGTAGCCAAGGGAATATTATGCACATCGCAAAGTCTCAACAAAGCATTAATATCCGGCTCATGAGGCTGTGCAGTCAACGGGTCACGCAGGAAAATGACATACTGTACCTTTTCCGTGGCTACTAAAGCACCAATCTGCTGATCGCCCCCCAACGGCCCCGACATCATCGTTTCCACATCCAGCCCCAGCTTTTCCTTGAGCAATGTGCCCGTAGTATGGGTAGCTACTAAATGAAATTTCTCCAGCAAAGCTTTGTGATGAGAAGCAAAATCCAACATTACTTCTTTTTTCTTATCATGAGCAATCAACGCAATGGTATCCATATAGATCTCCTTCTTTCTACAAAAACTTCCCTGATGAAATTCCTTGAGACATATCTACCTGCAAGGTTTGGCTGCTTATGCGCAGCCATCCTGCTTCATACAAGATAAACAATAATAAATCAATAAAGAATTGTCAAGAAAAACTTAGACTTGATTTTCAACTGCCATTATGTTACACTACGAGTAACTTAATTTCACTTTTATAAAGGAGTTTGATTATCATGAACTTCGCAGAAAAATTACGGCAGCTGCGCAGCCAGAAAGGAATGAGTCAGGAGGCTGTAGCTACAGCCATCGGCGTAACCCGTCGCACCTATGTTTCCTATGAACGTGATGGCCGCTATCCCAAAACCCGGGAACGCTATGCAAAATTGGCAGAGTTGTTTGGTGTAGACACCAACTACCTCTACACCGAAAACGAAGACTTTTTAAGTCAAGCTAGAGAAAAATACGGCCGCACAGGCATGAAACAGGCAACCATGCTGGTTAATGAATTATCCGGACTCTTTGCGGGGGGCGAGCTCAGCGAAGAAGACCGGGATGCCGTTATGCAATCCCTGCAGGAGGCTTACTGGCTGGCAAAAAAGGAAAACCGGAAGTACCGAAAAAAATCTAAGGAGTGATTCCATGGATTCAGAACAGTGCCATAAACGTGCCCGGGAAATCATCCGGCAAGTTGGCCGCCGGGATATGCGACAGGTAGCCAAGGAACTCAACATCAAGGTTCTTTATAATGAAAACTTCTCGAAACTTTTAGGTATGTACTTCTGCCAATGGCGCAACCGCTTTATTTTTCTCAACACCAATTTAGATGATATTTGGCAGAACATGGTTCTGGCGCATGAAATCGGTCATGACCAGCTGCACCGTGACATTGCCAAACATCAGCAGATGCACGAATTTGAACTTTTCCGCCTGAACAGCCGCACCGAATACGAAGCCAACGCCTTTGCCGCCCATCTGCTGATGGATACGGACGCGGTTTACGCCGAACTAAAGGAAGGCTGTGATGAATTCACACTCGCCCAGAAGATGAACTGCAACATCAATCTGACCTTGATAAAACTACAGGAAATGGCAAAACTCGGCTACGATATCCGCCCCAGTGACAGCGTTGACAGCCAGTTTCTCAAAAAAATTCGCGTATGATTTTTTCTTAGGCTGTAATAAAGATTTTTTTCAATCGTATATAACCATATAAAGATATAACGCAATAATACAGGGATTATCCTTTTCCCCATATCATTTTACGGAGGTATCACTATGACGAACGCAATCATTCATTACGAAGTAATTATGAACATTATCCTGATTGTTTTGGTGGTCTGCCTCGCCGCCTACACCATTGCCCAGGACATGCGCCTGCGGAAATACAAAATGCTGCTTGCCGATAAACAGTCCGGCAACATGCACGAAACTAACCCGCAAGGAAAGCCTGCCATACTGCACAGCCGGTTGGCGGCGTAAGTCCATTACTTTATGATAATTTATCCATAGGGAGGAGTGTCAATGCTACTTCCTTTCCACATCTAAAGCCCTGAACGCACAAGTTCATGGGCTTTTCTGTAATATTTGATTATGCTATACTAGATATGTTGCCCGCCCCATACTGGTAACAGGAAGGGGGGTGCCAATTTGACATTTCGGGACTTTGTGGTTTCAGTCGCTGCGAGTGTTGTCGCATATTACCTCGCTAAATGCCTAGACTTGTTAATCACATTAATCTTTGGGTGACATAGGCTCGGTCTGGCATAGCCGCCAATTATGCAAGAACCCCCCGGTTGGAGTCGCATTCCTTCCGGGGGGTTCCTTTTGTACCTCTTTGACAAATCGGGTTTGTCGCTTATAAAAAGTATATCACAGCCGCCAAAACACTTCAAGATGTATGTTATGTGAAATTTTAGGCTACTACTATCACTGAATTACGCTGACAGAATTTCCCGCAACAGTTCCTTGGCACTGGGGTTGGAGGGGTCGTTTGTTCCCAGTTCACCACGGAAGGCGCGGGCAAGGATGGATTTTTTGAGGGTGTCGATGGTGGTCAGGGCTTCTTCGCAGGCGGTGACGGTGGATTGTTCGCGGGAGAGCAGATTGTCCAACAGACGGACGATTTCTTGTTGCTCAAGGATTGTCGGCACATCAAATTCAAATGCACCTATTTTTTTTGCATTAATGTTAGATTGATTTACGCCATCTGTCTTAACCTTATTACAATACTCTTTGGCTTTTGGACTATTTAACATATAGTTAAAAAAATCACCAATTATTTTATCGCGCTTATAATCCAACTTTATCAAATAGCCAGCATATATAGCAGGCCTTTCTCCTCGATATATGGATGTTTTCCCCACTAATTCTGCACTGTTTGTTCTATTAAATAAAACATCGCCATCTTTTAATGAATACTTTTCTATATCATCTTGGTCATTCGAATAAACCAACGACCCCCAATCTATCTCCCCATTCTGCAAATTTCCCATTCGTAAAACAGCTACGTCACCATCTTGAACTGATTTTTTTGCCGTTCCATACTTCAAGGAATTACAAATACTTTTAACATTAGATGTTTCTCTGCTATCATCACTTACACCATTTTCCCTTCTCCACTTCTCCGTCAACTTGCCTGTGAAAGCCTGATGAAGAATAGCGGCACGGCGCAGGTCGGCTCCATCGAGAACTTCCTGTATTTTTTCCTTGGCTTCGTCCAGCTTGGCGAAAAGGGATTCGATACGAGCAACTATGCGGGACTGTTCTTTTAACGGTGCCAACGGAACAGGATAGTTTTTTACAAAATCCATGCTTATCCGTTGCTGACCTACTGTCCCTGAATAAGTAGTGCGACCTTTACTTATAAACTCCTCCGTTGATACCAGCCAAAATGTATATTTTTTATTAACATTAGGCTGACGTAGTATTATAAGTTCTGTCGTTCCTCCACCAATACCATTTTCTAATCCTTCAACTATCATTGATTTCCGATTTTCAAAGCATGGACTTATTTTTGCAAACGCCACATCTCCATCTGCCATTTGCGTATGTCCTTTTTTCGCTTGCTTCCAAGGTTGTATTTCATAAGTAAAGTTACTTGCCATGCCCCCATCAATATTAGCCATTGAAATAAAAGAAGCTCTCATATCATCATCAGTATTTTCATTCTTAGGATTTACACGATATAACTTATCCAGCCTTACCCAGCACCAATTCTCCGGCACCTTATATGGCTGTTCCTCTGCCGGCACCAGTGCCGCTTGTAATTTTTCTTCTATTGTCAGTTGCTTCTTTGCCATGGTAATCGGCACCTTTCAATCTGTCTCTTGCAGCAATTCATGATAAATTCCATATATATTTTGTCGAAAGAACGCTTTTCCCTTCGCACGCAAATAACTTTTCTCATAAGCTAGTATTCGTGATACCTTACGATTTAACTCTACGATAAGATTTTTATTCTTGATAACTACCGGCTGATTATGTGCTATGTATTCGCGTTCAATATATTTTTCCGTAACTGGAAGTACATCACTGATAAAGAAAATCGACTTCTTATCCGTATTGCCTACATGATAAAAACAAGAACGTAATTCTGACTTAGGACTATTCATAAATTTTTCTAATCGCTCAATCTGTTTTGGCGTTCGATGGCTAAAATCTCCCATAGGTATAGCCCAATATATCCTACAATCTTCCAAAGATGGTACCAGAGCAATCACAGGGCGCTTTTTTCTATCCTGACAAATTCCGCCAACTTTCTTTATCACACTATAAAAATCCTGTTTCAAAAAATAAATTCCATTCCTTATAACAGCCACACAATCAACTCCTAAGCAAAATAAAAGAGGGAAGCCGCAGCCTCCCCCTCTCAGCCAATGTATCTTGGGGCACATTGGGAAACCCATTTGATTCAAAGCCGATGTGCTTTGGGGTACACCGGGAAACCCTTTTGTATCAATCCATGTATCTTGGGGCACATGGAGAAGCCCTTTTGTTGCTTATATTGTACCATGGAACACTATCAAAATCAATATTTACACTTCCAGCTGTTTCAGTTCCTTAGCCACCGCCCGCAGCATATCCACAGCTTCTTCCAAGGTATCGGCGGCGTTTTCGGCAGCTTCCAGCGGGTCGGGCAGGTCTTCGTAGTCTACGATGCTGTCATCCTTAATCAGCCCAAGGTCAAGGCTGTCCCCACGGGCTTCGATTTCTGCACGGCTCACCACACTCCAACGCTCGTCCTCAACCTTGGTTCTGTCCTCGGCTTCATAGGCTTTCATAAAACCATCAAAGTGTTCCTGTTTCAGCGGATTGGTTTTGCCAAAGGACGGCATATTGGTGCGCAGGTCGTAGAACCACACTTCCTTGGTATTGTCCTTGTCGGTTGTTCCTCTGGTAAAAAACAGCACATTGGTCTTAACCCCCTGCGCATAGAAAATGCCTGTGGGCAGGCGCAGAATGGTATGCAAATTGCATTTATCCATGAGATTGGCGCGGATTTTTGCGCCATCCCCATCGGCAAAGAGCACGTTATCCGGCAGAACTACCGCCGCCCGCGCCTTGCCATTCTTTTTGAGACTCTTATAGATGTGTTGGAGGAAATTGAGCTGTTTGTTGCTGGTGATGACATCCAAATCATCGCGGGTCGCGCGTTCGCCGCCTTTTTTCGTGCCAAATGGCGGATTGGCGAGTACCACATCATAGTCATCCAGATATTTCCCCAAGGGTGAGAGCGTATCGCCCAAGGTAATCTTGCCCTCGATTTCATGGAGCATGGCATTCATCAGCGCCAGCCGGTGTGTGTCATGCACCAGTTCACAACCTGTGAAAGCTTTTTCGTATTCAAACTGCGCCTGGTCGCTATCCAAGTCCATAAAGTTGTTCGTATGCTTGTAAACGTACTGGAAGGCGGAAATCATAAAGCCGAAAGTACCGCAGGCGGGGTCATTGCATTTCTCGCCGGCCTGTGGTTTCACGAGTTTCGTCATCACATCAATCAACGGGCGCGGCGTGAAATACTGTCCGGCACCGGATTTTTTTTCTTCGGCGTTTTTCTGCAGCAAACCTTCATACAGATTGCCTAACCCTTCTTCTTTGGCACTGAACCAGTCCAGTTCATCAATGGACGTGATGAGCTTTTTGAGGTTTGCCGGTTCATCAATACTCGTGGATGCACCATTATAGATTTCACGGATGCGCCCCTGACATTCTGTGCCCAGATATTCCAGCAGTTCCTTGTAAAAGTTTTTCAGTTCCATACCGTCCAATACGGCTAAATCATCCCAGCGATAACCTGCGGGAATGGTGTCCTCGGTGCCTGTTTCCTTCGCCATTTTGAGGAACAGAATATAAGTCAGTTCCGTTACATACTGATGATAGGTGATACCATCATCCCGCAGTACATCGCAAAGTTTCCATAATTTGCCTACTATTTCCTGAGTTGTCACGCGCTTTTTCCTCCATCGTCATACATATATTCATTCAGTTCCGCAATAATCGGATTGAGCTGTCCGTCCAACAGTTTGTCTGCCCGTGCAGAGCCGCCCTGCTTGCGCAGGCGAAAGTCCTCGTCAAACGCCGCCCGATTCAGCACTGGCTCGTTAAGCAGATAGTTTTTCATCAATTCTATCCAAGTGTCCTGCATCTTCGTAAAGTTATGATTGGCCCGCAGGCGTTTCACCGCCTGCTCCACCTTTTCCCGATGATTCATCAGCCGGGCGCCAATGGCATAGCGGCGGATAATGCTGATGATATCGGCACCAGCTTCTTCCGCATTGATGGCACTTATCGCCGAATCGAGCTGTGTCGGCGCATAGCCATCCCTATCCAACTGCAACGACAACTCCTTCAAACTTTGGCGGGTGAGTTCCGCCGGTCTGGTACAGATAATGCTGAGTGCCGCCACTTCATTGATATGCTCTTTGATATAGACGGTAAATTCTTCCAGATAATCCTCCGGGCGCCGCCCCTCATTGCCGTACTCCTGCCCGTGATAAGTCACTTCATCTTCGGCATCGGACACCACCTGTGCCATGCCCGGACGGATAACATTTTCCAAAAAGCTGAACGCTTCCTTATCCTTTAGGAGTTTAGCACAAATGGTATTATCCTCCTGTTCCGCTAAATCACGGATATAGGCGGCATAGGACTTCGCCCCGGTCATCGCCTTAAACTGTTCTTCCTGCTCTGCGGTAATCGTCCGCCCCTTGCGCTGGATTTTGGCGAGAATCTGCGCAAGCTGATGCGTCAGCACGGCTTCGCTCTCCGCTTTTTCTCCATCTTGCGGCAGAGTATCAATCAACTGCGTAATGGTTATATTGGGATTTGCCGCTACGGGTTTCATGGTGCAGACCTTTTCCAGACTGGCAAAGGTGCCCACAGGGTCATAAATCTCGAAATGGTCTTTGTTGATGGCAGGACACAGGCGCGTAGCCCGCCCCAGCATCTGTTCAAAGAGGATACGGGATTTCACCCGCCGCATAAAGACCAGACGGCTGATGGCGGGAATATCTATGCCCGTAGTCAGGAGGTCAACGGTCACGATAATGCTCGGATACTGATTGTTGCGGGTGGTGCGGATAACCTCCTGTATTTTCTTCGGATTGCCGTTTTCGATACTGCCCGTTATTTTCATGATGGCATCCTGGTCAATGTCCATTTCGGCATAGATTTGGCGCAGGATGTCCACAATCATATCCGCATGAGCATCGTTTACGGCATAGATAAGCGTCTTGCCGCTTAATTCGTCCGTGGGGTCAATATCTTTGGCAATTTCTGCGAGCACTTTGCGGTTGAAGTCCGGCACGATAATCTGCCGATTGAAATTTTCCACATCAAAGTCCAGCTCATCTTCCAAGGCTTCGCTGTTGGTGATTTCCCCAGTCGCAGGGTCATAAACTGCCACGGTATCGCCCTTGCCGTAATGGATGCCGCTCTCGCTCAGTTTGGTTTTGATGATATGCGGCGCATCATAGTCCACGAGGACCCCATCAATGACCGCTTCACGATAGGTGTACTTGAACACCGGTTCACCGAAAATCTGTGTGGTATGCAGGGCAGGCGTAGCCGTCAGGGCGATTTTCACCGCTTTGAAATACTCGATAACCGCCCGATACTTGCTCTGGAAATCCCGTTGGTCACGATAGGCAATTTCTTCCTCCGCCATCAGCTTGTCCAGCGTATAGCCTCTGTGGGCTTCATCCACGATGATTAAATCATAGTCCGATACAGCCGGTTTGCGTTCATCATCGTTGAACAGAATGCGCTGAATCATGCCCTGTACGGTTGCCACCTGCACCCGCGTTTCCCGGTCGATGAGTTTTTCCTCCAATCCCTTGATGTTGTAAAGCTGATTCAGGGACATGAGTTCTTCCAGCTTCACATCCTTGAATACATCATGCGCCTGCGTTCCCAGTGAAGTGCGGTCAACGAGAAACAAAATGCGCTGAAAACGTCGCGTCTTTAAGAAACGATAAATCATCCCCAGCACGGTACGCGTCTTGCCGGTACCTGTTGCCATTGCCAACAGGATAGCCTGCTGACCACTCAGAACAGCTTGTTCTGCCGCCTGAATCGCGGCTATCTGATAAGCACGCAGATTCAACCCATCCGGGTCCTGTAATACGGCATAGGACAGGTCTTTGAGTTTTTTCTTCCCTGCTTCTACATTGCGATTTAACAATTCCGTAAGCCCCAAAGGACTGAACCAGCCGCGCAGTGGTTCCGGGCGATTGGTCTTTTGCCGCAAATCCAGAAACCAAATACCGGATTTTGTGCGAAGCTGCTCCAAGTATGGCTTGCCATTGGTCGCAAAGGTGAAGGGCACCTGATATTCCCCCCACCTGTCCATAACGTACTCCTGATGTTCAGCCTTGATGAACTTCGGATACGTCTTGCACTGGCCATCAATAACTGCAGCTACATCTTTATGTTCCGCCTTGGCTTCGATAATTGCCACTAATTTTAAGTCAATGAACAGGGCATAGTCGGCAAAGCCGCCCTTGCCGTCCGCAGAATCCGTAGGCCATTCGGCAATGGCGATACATCTGCCTTTCTGCGGTCTTGTGCCCTTGCTGTAACGCAGGCGCTCGGTATCGGCTTCCCAGCCTACCTGCCGTAGCTGTTCATCTATCAGGACACGGGTTTCCGCTTCGGATTTATAACGCTTACCCGCAGCTTTCTGCGCGTATTTCTGCCGGTCGGCTTTCTTTACCTTGGGGGCTTTGGCCGCCTTTTCCGCCGCCTGCTGCATGAGCAGCTTTTCCAATTTTTCTTCATCAGCGATTTCTTTTTTGACCGGTTCCGCTTGCGGGGCAGGCATCACAAAAGGGCGATTCTGATAATTATAATCGCCATAAGTCTGCATAAACCATTCGGAAAGACTATAGGTAATGCCCAAATAATTTTTGGCCTCAGCTACGGATTCATATCCTTCATGACCTGCCTGATTGCGTACTTTTCGCAGGGCATGAAACAGTGATGCCATATCATCATCCAATAGTTCTTCCCGCCGCAATTTGTTGATACGATTTACAGCCTTGTCCTCTGCAGGCAGGGCTATGCCATCATAATCAAACATCAGTTTAATCATGTTTTCCCCCATCATGCCCAATTTGAACAAGCAGGAATTGGAATCGCTGTACACATACTTTTCGGCCAGCCGTCCTAAATGAGCCAGTAATGGAAATTTTTCAGATAAAAAATCAAAATTGGAATATGCCATCACACTTGCCCCTTCCGTATTTCTCTATGATTATTTTAACACATAAAAAGGAGCTATGTGAAGTTGGATTGTTTTCCACTCACATAGCTCCTGTTTTGCGTTTTACGTTATTTCAGCTTTTCCCCATTGCTGGCAATGATGTCCTTGTACCAATAGAAGGACTTTTTGCGATAGCGTTCGAGCGTGCCCGTGCCATCATCATTGCGGTCTACATAGATGAAACCGTAGCGCTTGGCCAGTTCTGCCGTTGATGCGCTGACGAGGTCAATGCAGCCCCAGGTGGTATAGCCCATCACGGGCACGCCATCTTCAAGGGCTTCTTCGACCTGTTTCAGATGGTCGTTAAGGTAGGCAATGCGGTAATCATCATTGACCGTCTTGCCGCCCTGGCCGTCGTCCACCAATACATCCTTAGCGCCTAAGCCGTTCTCCACGATAAAGAGCGGTTTCTGCCAGCGGTTGTAGAAGCGGTTGAGCACATAGCGAATGCCCTGCGGGTCAATCTGCCAGCCCCATTCGGATTCTTTGAGATAAGGATTCTTCACGCCCTGAATGATATTGCCGCTGCCTTCTTCCTTCTTGTCAGCCGACTCACAAATGCTGACATAGTAGCTGAAGGACACGAAATCGACCGTATGTTCCTTCAGGAGTGCCAATTCTTCCGGCGTGGTCTTGATTTCAATGCCGTTTTCACGGAAATAGCGTTTCATATAGCCGGGATAAACGCCGCGCACATGCATATCGCCGAAGAAGTCGTTAAGGTTATTGGCCTGCATAGTGGCAATGACATCATCCGGATTCGGCGTCAGCGGATAGGTCGGCATGGAGAGCACCATGCAGCCAATTTTGGCGTCCGGGTCAATCTCATGGCCGATTTTCGTGGCGAGTGCCGATGCCACGAGTTCATGGTGGCAGGCCTGATAGAGGTCAGACTTGCTGAGCTCGGAGAGCGGGGTCATAATGCCGCCGCTCATGAGTGGTGCGTGCAGCACCGAGTTGATTTCATTGAAGGTCAGCCAGTATTTGACCTTGCCCTTGTAGCGTTTAAAGAGCACCCGCACATAGTTTTCATAGAAGCCGATGAGGTCATGGTTGACCCAGCCGTTGTATTTTTGGGCCAGATTGAGCGGCGTTTCATAGTGGGAAATCGTCACCAGCGGTTCAATGCCGTATTTGTGGCATTCGTCGAACAAATCGTCATAGAACTGCAGCCCCTTTTCATTCGGTTCTGCATCATCGCCGTTGGGGAATATGCGGCTCCAGGCAATGGAGGTGCGGAACACCTTAAAACCCATTTCCGCAAAGAGCTTGATATCCTCTTTATAGCGATGATAGAAATCAATCGCTACAAGTTTCATATTGTCTTCAGTCGGCTCTGCTGTCGGCGCACCTTTGAGTCCCTTGGGCATGATATCCTGAATATCCAACCCCTTGCCGTCCTCGTTGTACGCGCCTTCACACTGATTGGCGGCTACTGCGCCGCCCCATAAAAATTCCTTAGGAAATGCCATTTTTTCTACCCTCTTCTTATGCGATAACCGTCAATAAGTTTGCTTCTTCTGCTACGTCTTTTTCATCCGTTACGACCATATCCATATACTGGGCATGGTTGGTGACAATCACCGGTGTAATGGTATTGTAACCGGCTGCGGCGATTTTGTCCTTGTCGAATTCAATCAAAGTCGTGCCAGCCTGTACATGGTCGCCCTGCTTTACCTTGGTGGTAAAGTATTTGCCTTCCAGCTTCACCGTATCCATGCCGATATGGATTAAGATTTCTGCGCCCTTATCCGTAACCAGACCGATAGCATGGCCGGTCGGGAACAGCGTCATCACCGTACAGTCTGCCGGAGCGACTACCTTGCCGTCACTGGGTTCAATGGCAATGCCCTTGCCCAGTACGCCCATGGCAAAAGCTTCATCAGGAACTTCTTCTAATGCTACGATTTTACCAGCCAGCGGTGCCTTGATGATTTCCCGCTCAGCAGTACCGTCTGCTTTTTCCGCTACTACCGTCAGTTTTTCTGCAGGCGCAGCGTCTTTGTACAGAACCGCCGTAACCGCCAGACCAAAGACAAAGGAAACAGCCGAAGCAATCATGCCGCCGTACATACCGGCAAGTTCACCCGTTTTCGGGTCAATGAAGGTCGGATAACCGAAGATGCCCAAACCGCCGAACATATAGAGATTAACGGACAGCATAGCCATCAGGGCACCGCCGATAGCACCACCAATGCAGGAAATGATGAAGTATTTTTTCCGCGGCAGGGTGATACCGTAAATGCAGGGTTCCGTTACACCGAAGATACCGGAGATAAAGGCCGGCAAGGAAATGCTCTTGAGTTTCTTGTCCTGGGTGCGCAGGAAGATACCGAGAACAACACCAATCTGCGCAAAGGAGCAGCCAAAATAGGTAACGACCAGCGGGTCATAGCCATATACCGTGATATTGTTGATCATAATGGGAATCAGGCCCCAGTGCAGGCCGAACATGACGAATACCTGCCAAAAAGCACCGATAAAGAGACCTGCCACAACCGGGCTGACGTTGTAAATCGCCATCGCAGCTGCACCGACCAGCTGACCAGCCCAGGTTGCCACCGGCCCAATCACCATAAAGGTCAGCGGAACGACAATGAGCAGCGTGAAAAACGGCGTCAAAAAGCCTTTGAGCATCGTGGGCATAGCCTTGGCAATCTGCCGTTCCACCTTCGAGCCGAACCATACCGCTACGACGATGGGAATAACGCTGGAGGCGTAATTCATCAGGATAACCGGCAGACCGAGCAGCTCCATATGAATGGCCGACTGGAAAATCGTGCCTTCAAAGAGCGTGTACAGGGTGTCGCCCTTCATGATGGCCGACACCGTAGGATAAACGAGCGCCGCACCAATCGCCATACCCGTGAATTCATTCATCTTGAACTTGCGGGCGGCGGTGAGTCCTAAGAAAATCGGCAGGAAATAGAAGAACATATCCCCTAAGATATTGAGCATCTGCGCGGTGCCACTGTCCTTGGCTACCAGGCCTGTAGCCATAAAGAGCGCCGTAAAGCCCTTAATCATACCCGTGGCCACCAGCACGCTCAGTACCGGCTGGAACACGCCGGAAATCAGGTCGATAAACCGATCGAGCGGACTGAGGTTTTTGTCCTCTTCCTCCTCACCTGCTTTGGGCGCATTGCCGGATATATTGCTGACCTCCAGCACCGTGTCATAAACATCGGCCACTTCATTGCCGATAACCACCTGATACTGGCCGCCGCTTTGGATGACCGTCACCACGCCCTCGCGTGCCTTCAGATAGTCGGTATCGGCCTTGGCTTCGTCCTTCAACTTGAACCGCAGCCGCGTGATGCAATGGGCAAGGCTGATGACGTTTTCCTCGCCGCCCACATGCCGGACAATGTCCTTTGCCAGCTCTTCATACTTCTTCATCTTAAATCCCTCCAAAATTAAATAACTTTGAAGGTTTGGCCAACTGAATGTAACCATCCTAAACATACAAAAAAAGCGTGGATTAACCAAGAGGCATACTTCGCCTGCAAGGTTTGGCCGCTTCTGCGTAACCATCCCGCTTCGTACAAGATAAATAATAACAAATCAATACAGAATTGTCAAGAAAAATATGGGGACTAAAAAAGCCACCGGAGACCGGCGGCTTTTTATATGAAATTATTACCAAATTTTCCCCAGAATAAACCATGTTCTGTCCTTAGCTTTGGCTGCATCGGACAGATTAGCATCCCCGCCGATACGTCTTGCATAGTCAAGGCGGGCAAACCAGCTGTTCGGCTTGCTGTAGCTTACGCCGATCCCCCAGCCCATAAGAGATGTCGTGCCAGTGCCACTCTTTTGCAAACGTACTTCACCACCATCCAAATAGCAGCTCAGCGTCAACCCTCGCACAGGTGTATGATACCGCAGTTCTGCAGTTCCTAAAATTCCTTGATCACCGGAGGCTTCGCCCTGTGGATACGCTCTGACTCCCTGAGCGCCACCCAAATAGAATCGCTCGGAACTATCAAGATTTTTGCTGGCCATTTGCCCCTGACCCTTGAACAAAATATCTACACTATGCCCCAATGCCTGCACAGCGGTGATATTGGCATTACCCTTGGTGAACTTTCCGGAAAAATGACTGATATTGTCTAATTGTTCGGCATTAACCGAATCCGTGCCCAATGTTCCATGCGTAAGTGTGAGATCGTAGAACAATGCTGAATTTTGCTGCCGTGCCGAGCCACTAAGTCCCACATGCAACGCATGTGAATGGCGTTCACTGTTCCATGAAGGATTGGTTATCTCATCCTCCAACTTCCGATAATCATAACCATAAGTTACGGCCAATGACCTTCTGGCAGTTTGAAAAAGGGGCGTTTTTCCATAGAGACTCACGGTATTCGCCTTGCCCTTCATCCCCAAATTCGCCAGGTAACTTCCCAATTCATAGTTCATGTGACTGATGCTCAAGCCCAGCGTGGAACCACTGTGCCCCACATTCATTTCATAAGCTGCATAATAATTGCGCAAATCGCCATTGGAGATAAGCGTCCCCACTCTGAGCATATCCCCCTGACGAGTAAGATTGTTGAATGTCTCCTGAAATCCGTAACGATAACGGCCGGAATATTTGCTGCCATAATTTTCTGCGTAAAGCAGGGTTTGGTTTTGCTTATCATCCCGTACCGTTATGGTAAGATCACTGGTTCCCTGAGTGCTCCCCGGAGAGAGAACTCCCGCTGCTTTCACTCCCGGCAAGTTGTTCAGATTATAAAGCGCAGTTTCCATAGAACGGGAAGTGATAATATCGCCGGAACGCAGGCCTTTGGTGAGGCGCTGTACTACCTTGCCATCAAGTTTGGCCTGATTGTCGATGTTTACCTTGTCAATACGTCCCGGCAGGATTGCCACTTTCAAGGTTGAACGGGTTATTTCCTGCTGAGGTACATATACCAAAGCCGTTGGATAACCATGCGCACGGACGTAGCGAGTCATTTCTTCGGTCATGGCGTTCAGTTTTGCCATATCGGTAACTTGCTTGACATAAGGCGTAGCAAAAGTTAACAATTTGCTTTCACTGACGGAAATACCACCTTTGTCCATGAGTTCAACCTTGTGCAGGTAAAATTCAGCACCACTGACCGCGTCCTTCTTAGCAGTTTCCTCGCTGCCTATTGCAGGATCTTCTTTGGCAGCAGGCAAATTTACGCCCGGTTCCTCTAAGGCGGTTGCTGCATTACATTCCATAGGTACCAATAACAAAAGTGCTGTAAGTGCTGCTTTTGATAGTTGTTTGTTCATTGAAAAAATCTCCTTTGAATAGCTATTATTTTCGGTATATTCTCCCCGTGAACCGAGGAGAATATACCTGAAAATTAACCATTATGCTTATTCGCCTTCAATATTGTCCGTAGAATTTTCATTTGTTTTTTTCGCTGTCGGCATTATCTTTGACTTCTGTGGTGCCCGTTTCTTCCGTTACAGTCATCACCGAAGTGTTTTCACCACTTGTAACGCTTGTTGCAGCTGCCTGTGGCGAAGCAGGGGTACTGCTTTCCTTCGCAGCAACAACGGCAGCATCCTGACCGACATTGACCGGATTATTCCGATAAATACTTCTGTCAGCCATTACACCGGCAATCTCTTTCGGCTCCGTGGGAATGATGGTAGGTTCTTCCGGAGTAGGTCCTTCAGGGATATCCGGGTTGACCTTTATGGTCAATGCTATAGCATTGCCTGAGGCCTGCGTAACCTCATAGTTACCGGCAATAGAGCTGTCCAATGCACCGATTATGGGGTACTGCCCGGAACGGCTGGACGAGTCAGCTGTCGTACTCCAGGTGGGTGCCGGTTCACCGGCTACCATATTCGAAGCACTACCTGTTAATTCAGGAATTGCCTCGCCGCGAATAATCTCTGTTGCCTCTGCCGTCAAAATAACAGGCCGCAAAGTGATTGTACCCGTTCCTGTAGTGGTACCGGACAGACTATAATTTGCCGCATCCGTACCGCTAAGATTCAGGGTGTAATTGACCGTACGGCTGCCGGCATTTTTGCTGTCATAGCTGCCACTGGCCGTTACGCTGACGCTGTCACCATCTACCACACCGGTTAAAGTCGGTGTAGGTACAGCTGCATTTGTGGTTCCGTCATAGACCTTGGAAATTGCCTCTACATTTGCAGTCAACACCTTTTGATGGATTGTTCCTTCTCCTGTAGCCGTGCCGGACAGACTATAATTTGCCGCATCCGTGCCGCTAAGATTCAATGTATAATTGACCGTACGGCTGCCGGCATTTTTGCTGTCATAGCTGCCACTGGCCGTTACGCTGACGCTGTCACCATCTACCACACCGGTTAAAGTCGGTGTAGGTGCAGCTGCATTTGTGGTGCCGTCATAGACCTTGGAAATTGCCTCTACATTTGCAGTCAACGCCTTTTGCTGGATTGTTCCTTCTCCTGTAGCCGTGCCGGACAGACTATAATTTGCCGCATCCGTGCCGCTAAGATTCAATGTATAATTTACCGTACGGCTGCCGACGTTTTTGCTGTCATAGCTGCCACTGGCCGTTACACTGACATTGTCACCATCTATCACACCACTTAAAGTCGGCGTAGGTGCAGCCGCATTTGTGTTGCCGTCATAGACCTTGGAAATCGCCTCTACATTTGCGGTCAACGCCTTTTGCTGGATTGTTCCTTCTCCTACAGCCGTGCTGGACAGACTATAATTTGCCGCATCCGTGCCGCCAAGACTCAGGGTGTAATTGACCGTACGGCTGCCGGCGTTTTTGCTGTCATAGCTGCCACTGGCCGTTACGCTGACGCTGTCACCATCTACCACACCGGTTAAAGTCGGTGTAGGTGCAGTTGCATTTGTGGTGCCGTCATAGACCTTGGAAATTGCCTCTACATTTGCAGTCAACGCCTTTTGATGGATTGTTCCTTCTCCTGTAGCCGTGCCGGACAGACTATAATTTGCCGCATCCGTGCCGCTAAGATTCAGGGTGTAATTGACCGTACGGCTGCCGACATTTTTGCTGTCATAGCTGCCGCTGGCCGTTACACTGACGTTGTCACCATCTACCACACCGGTTAAAGTCGGTGTAGGTGCAGCTGCATTTGTGGTGCCGTCATAGACCTTGGAAATCGCCTCTAAGCTGGCGTTCAGCGTT
The DNA here is from genome assembly GCF_000424065.1 of Selenomonas ruminantium subsp. ruminantium ATCC 12561. GTDB lineage: Bacteria > Bacillota > Negativicutes > Selenomonadales > Selenomonadaceae > Selenomonas_A > Selenomonas_A ruminantium. The sequence continues at coordinate 148,888 of NZ_AUJE01000001.1, read as the reverse complement.
TTTTGCGTAATGGTTCCCGTTCCCTTAACAGCATTATTGGTCAGACTGTAGTTCGCGGCCTTGTCCCCGGCCAAAGTAAGCCCCGTATAGGTCACTATTTTGCCCGTTCCTGCATTTTTACTGTCATAAGCGGCACTGGCTGCGCTGACACTGACACTGCCACTGTCACTGCTGATAAGCCCCGTTAACGTAGGATTGGCACTGGAAGCTGTTGCAGTACCGTCATACTCCTTGGTGGGATTGGCAAAGGATACGCTTACATTCTTCGGCGTGATGGTAAAATTAATGTCATCATAATCCACGCCATCCTGCCCCGACCAGGTAAGTGCGGACAAACTGTTTGGCGAATTATCGTTATAGCCGATGACAGCCGTTCCGGCATTTGTCTGACTGCCAAAGGCAGTGCTGCCTAAAGAGCCTGTAGTGTCACCGTAGATGCCCAAGGCATTCAGGTCACTGTAATTTACGCTCTGTGCCGTGCCGTTATATTCCTTGGTCACCGTGACATTAGCCGCCACGGATTTTGGTTTCAGGAAAGTACGCAGCATGGGCGGGGTATGAAGGTTAAAGATACGCCAGACGGTGCTTTCGCCGCCGTTATTACCGATATCCCAGCCCAAAGCGGTATACGTGGCAAGGGCATGGGGATTGGGTTTGGAATCACTATCTGCCTTATAAGCATCCAATGCACTTGCATAGTCCAAATTGCCGGAGGTATTGACCGTGATATACTCACTGCCTGCAAGAGAATCATTACCATCCCTAGTAATACGGTCCCCATAAGCCCCCATACCTGCAGAAGAATACCAATAGGAGTTGTTGATGCTGGTCTTGCCATCTTCGCCATCCACATAGCCTATGATACCGCCACTGCCTTTGATGCCGCCGCTGATGGTAACCGGTGACGTTGCGCCCCCCGCCAGTTTGCCTGCATAGGCATTCTTAATGGTGAATGCTTCTTCGCCGCTGCCATCACTCCCCTTGCTGTAGCCGATTAAGCCGCCGGCATAAGCACCGATAGCCCGGTTTCCTTTAGTACCGTTGACAGCTGTCGCTTGAGCTTTGACATTGCCGGCATTATAAACCTCTGAAATGGCCAAGGCCGTGTCACTATCGTTCTGATAATAGCCAAACAGGCCCCCGGCAAAGGCATAGCTTTCGCTATTGGGATTATAGGCGATAACATCACCAGTGTTATAGGATTTTTCGATGGTATAATTGTCTTTTCCCCTTGTCTGATTTACATATCCTGCCAGGCCGCCAACATATGTCACACTACCCGTAATATTTTCTGCGGCACTACTGTCTATCGTGCCTGTATTATAGCTATTGACGATGGAAAGACCTCCTGCCGAAGTACCAACCAGACCGCCCATATGCAATGCATCACTTGTAGAAGCATTGGTGGTATCGTAGGAGATACTGCCCGTATTATAGGAATTCTTAATGGTCAATTTTCCTGTATCGTAGATACTACTTCCCGCATGCGAGCCAACTAAGCCGCCCACGTCACTTGAACCGGTCACGGTGCCATCAAAGGAAGAATCCATTATGGTCAGCCCGCCACCTTGATTAAAGGCGACAAGTCCGCCAATGGTGCGTCCATTTGTGACATTGGCACTACTATGGACATTACGCAGGAGAACATTTCCCTTGGTCTCGTAGGCCAAGCTGCCCGCATGACGCCAGCCGGCTGAAACATCTTCCTGATACGCCTTGAATGAAGTGCTGCTGGCGATATTCAGATTTTCCATTGTGGCATCTTTCAGAGTAATGAACAATCCCGCAGGACTGCCGCCAGAAACTGCCTCATAAGACAAATTCTTGATGGTGTAGCCAAGGCCGTCAAGATGCGGTGTGCGTGCATCAAAGGATGTTATCGGCGTATATGTATAGTTTGTACCGTCAATATCATTAGCCAGCATGAAATTGCTGGAGCCCCAGCTGACCTGATTGAGATTTTCCCACTCATAGATGTTATGGATCAAGGCGTAGGGCGTAGCCGTTATGGCTGTACCATCCAAGGTCGTTGCTGCATAATTAAACGTGGGATGGTTATTCTCCTGACTCGTTCCCCAATAATACATGCCGTTGGCATCAACACCATTTTTTTTCATTGTAGATGTGGCGGCATAATTTCCATCATAGTCATAATCCATATTAATATTGTTATCGTATCTGTATTTAGTGATATTATACCCCACATGGATATTACCGCTTCCTGTGGCTTTCAGGGTAACGGCATCGCTATTTAATACCTCACCTGCGCTATTTTGGATATTTTCGTAATTCTGAATGGAGATATGATCCCCCTCCAGCACAATCTGATTGGCAGCAATGGTGCCCCTATTGATAATATCTCCCCCGACCTCACTGACAGTAGTCAACAAAGGATTGGTACCACTAGCGGCAAAAGCTGATGTATTCACATCTTCAATACTACGAGTAGATGCATAAAATGCCCCCACATCCACTTTGGCATTGGCACCAAAAAGAATGCCGTTGGGATTGATCAGGTAAACACTACCCCCGCCGGTAAGCTGTCCTAAGATACTGGACGCTTCCGTTCCGGTGACGAGATTCAGATAGTTTTGCGCATCAAAAGCCACTTTTTCGCTTTCGCCAATGGAGAAAGTCTTCCAGTTCAGCACATTATTCGCAGCCGAACTGCCGATATTCATGGTACTGCCTTCACTGGCAATGGTCACACCGGCAGGTGCCGCACCATCAATCTGCGGCAAAGCATAGGCACTGTGAAAGAAGCCCACTACGCCCAGCATCATAGCCAGGGCCACTTGTTGTCTTAGTTTTTTGGGTGATTTCATCTCGCTCACATTCCTTTCTCCCCTTGCGGGGCAAACCCTCCTTGGGAATAATGTTACAATCACTTTCATTTATTCTAACCATTCAAAAACCTTTTGTCTGCTGACGGGTCTACAGGATTTTACAAAAAATTTTCTAAAATTTATATTTGCCAAAAAAATAGCGCACTAATCCTTACCTGCAGGGTCTACAGGTTCCTTAATGCACCTTGTCATGTAAATCTGGCTTTGCTATACTAAACCATATACGATAGGAGATGATGCACATGCCTGCTTGGCTGCCCCCGTTGCTTTATTATGCGGCTTCCATGCTCTACATATATATGACTTATGCCCTGTCCCAGTCGCAGACACCGCCGCTATGGTTCGGCACTGATGCGGCGGAACGCAGTGTGCGGCTGTGGCTCTACACCAATTCTCTGGTCGCCGGTGGCTTTTTACTCTTTGCTGTCCACCGCGGGGGAGTCGGTGTTTTTTCCTGGGCGCGTAAGCACCTCTTACTTGTGACTACTGCCGGTGTTCTGGCCATTTTTAGCAGTATGGGAACAACTGCTTCGCTGCCCGCCCTCGGCCTGCTCATGCTGACAGCAGGTTATTTTGCCGGCGGCGCCCATTATGTCAGTGCCATGACCATCCCCGCCCCTTTCCGTGGAAGGTTTCTGGGCGGTGCCATCACGCTGACCGTTTTGATTCAGTATCTGCTCTCATCCGGCGGCAAGGACGTATCAGGGTATCTGCTCATGCTGGTGCTGCTTTGTCTGTCTTTTCTTGCCTTCCGCTCATTTACAGCGCTTGATGCCCGCCTGCAAACTGCCGCAAATGACCAGTCCCCTATGAACGAGCGCAATGTTCCACCTTCGCCACGTTTTATCGCCATGCTGATCGTCATGGTTTCCTGCCTGGCAGCACTGCACGGCTGCGGTGACATCATGGCACTGAAACACTATGCGCAGTTTGACGAATCCCTTTTTCATGATACGGCGCGTCTGTTTTTTCCCGCAGGCATCATAGCTGCGGGCTGTGTAGCAGATTATGCCCAGCGGAAATATCTTCTCAGTGTTACAGCCCTTGCCCTGCTGCTCCGCATAATCAGCCTGCTTACGACAAACACGCAGGATATGTTTTTCCTCGCCCAAAGCACCGAATACTTTATTGATTCCTTTTGCATCATGAGCTATACGCTCTACTTTATGGATATTGCGCCACTATCGGACAAGCCATCTTTATGGGCGGGCATGGGACGCACGCTTGCGCTGCCCATTTCGGCGTTATCGGCCAATGTCTTTGCCCTGATTCTCGATAATTTTTCCTTACCCGGCTTTATGGCGGCCTATGTGCTGATACTGGCGCTCTTAAATCTCTTTTTCTACCATGCCGCCTTCCGTGAGTGGCTGGAAATTCCCACCTATGAACGAAATGCCGCCGAAGTCCCCGCCCCTGTCATACCTGTAGAACCTACAGGTGCCCCCATTCCGGCGGCTGCCCTCCCGCTGCCGGAGACAATCACCGCCAGCGGTGACAGCCTTTCTGCAGTCACCCATGACCTTGCCTATTACCAGCAGAAATTTGACTTCACCCGACGTGAACTGGATGTACTCACGGGAATTCTGGAAGCAAAAACCGCCATCACCATTGCCGAGGAACTGGGCATCAAGGAACGCACAGTCCGTTTCCACATCTCCAATATTCTCAAGAAAACTGGTCTTACCCACAGTGCAGAACTGAAACTGTTCCTGCCGCTGTGCAAAAAGTAAACGTCAAAAGGGGCGTGAATCAACACGCCCCCATAACAAAGGCGGACCGCCGACTATTTCCAGTCAGCGGTCCGCCTTTTATGGTAAAAACAAGGCTTTATTTACGTTTCTGCTCTGCCATCCACTGGAAGAGTTTTACACTCTTGCCGTTAATCGTGTCTTCGCACTGGTCATTGTAGACATAAATCCAGGACCAATGCCCCATATATTCATAGGGCGTGCCATCGGCTTTTTTATACTTGCCGCTGGTGTCGATAACATTGTCAAAGTAGCTGAAATGCACATCAGCACCGGCTTTTTTGAGCCGTTCCACGGTCGGTACGGCATAGTCCTTCGGCGGCAACACCGTATCGGTCTTGGCCGCCGTGAACCATATCGGCGTTTTGGCAATGTTGGCCAAATCCTGCTTGCTGATCAGGCTGTCCTTGAGGCCTTCGCAGGTCGGGAAAGCCGCAGCAAAGAAGCCCGGATTATCCCGCACCAGCAGCATGGTCATATAGCCGCCGTTGGAGTCGCCGCCCACATAGATGCGGTTTTCATCCACGCCCGGATGTTCTGCCACATAGGCTTTGATGAATTCCATCAATGTCTTGGAATAGATGCTCGTACCATCGGCAAAGCCGTTATAGCCATGCATCCAATAGGTACGCGCCTGCGGCGCCAGCACATAAGCTCCGTCAAAGTATTTTTGGATGGACGCATCGGCAAACTGCGTGGCCTTGTTGCCCATGATTGGCAGAGACGGCGAGTTGCCGCCCTCGCCCATGCCATGCAACCAGATGATCAGCGGCTTTTTGTTCTGTGCGCTTGCCTGTTCCGGCTCGAAGCTTGCATAGGGGTAGGAATCGTGAATGCCAATCAGTTTGTGATTGTACTTGAACTTATCGGCCTGCGGGCGGATATCCCCCTGATTATTGTCTACCACCAGACGATTGCCATCGGTAATGGTGTAATGGGGTTTAACCCAGTTGTTGAACAGCGTGTGCAAATCAAAGTTCAGTGCCGCTCCCAATGTATCCGTAGGGCTTACCGCCATTTCCAGCGTCACGTATTCGCCGCTGTCCACGGGATTGCCCTGCGCATCCGATACATAAGCTTTCGTTACCTGCCGGTCACCTTCGATATCCTTGTTGGAAGTCGATTCTGCCCCCAGGGAAATAAAGGCATCTTTCTTTTCCCGCATGGCTTCGGCAGGCGAGATTGCCCCTTCCGCCAATTCACGGCGCACATGCACCTTGAACATGCCGGTATTGAGTTCGCTGCTCTTTACCGTACTGCCCAAGTTGACAATGACCTTGGACACGGACGGGCCCCAGTCAAAGGTTTCCGTTACGGTTTTATAGGACGGCTGCTGCGTGGGCACAGCGGCGGAGGCGATATCGCCTGCCGTCATAAAGCCTGCCAGCATTACGCCGCAAAGACCTAAACGAACTGCTCGTTTTAATTTTTTGCTGATCATGTTCAGTCACTCCTTATTTCTTCAATACCGGTACAGCGTATTTTGCGGTACGGGCGTCTTTAATCTGACCTTTCCAATCCAGGCCATAGGCAAAGTCATAGGTATGGCCTTCGCTGTCTTTATAGCATTCCATATCGCGGGGCGTGTCTTCCAGCTGACGTTCCACAGCTTCCATATCCTTGGGCTGCTGCATGGGCAGGAAACCCTGCGGCTCAAATTTGCCCGTGAGGATATCGAAGTACGCAGCATCGCTGACACCATAGCCAACGAGAATAGCATCGGACAATGGTTCAACCTCGCTGAAAATCATGGGCTTCAAGGCGTGTACCATGGTGATTACCGGCATATTTTTGCCGGATTTGGCTGCACATTCACGGCCATAAGCCACGCTGTCGAGGTCAGTAGCATTGATGATGCGTGCCGTCTTGCCAAAGTAGCTGCGGTTTTCGCCTTCATCATGGGCAATGGACTGCTTGCGTACATACTGCGAATCAGCCGTATAGGGCTTGTACTGCAGGGACAGGGGGATAAAGCCGCCCTGTTCATCACAGCCGATGCCATCAAACTGATTGCCTGCATCGGTGGGATTGTCGATAACCGCCAGCACCATATCGGCCTTGGCGACTTCTGCTGGGGCCAGGCGCTCAATATCCATTACAGACGCCATCGGTTTGCCGTCCCGGTCTTTGGCCGTAAGTTCTTTGACCTTATCGGTAACGACCGTGAAATACTCGCTGGCCACCTTGAGGTCAACCGGCAGTGCCCAATGCGCCGGGCTATAGGTATGGAAGGTTTTGTTTTCCTGCTCCGGACGATAAATCATTGGGATATAGACCACAGGCTTCGTGCTCTGTGCTTCGGCCTGATGAATCACATTGCCCTTGTTTTTCAGCATGACAATGGATTTTAACTGTGCCTGATAGCCCTTGGCCTTGTCGGCAGGATTGCCCACTTCCGCTACGGTCTTTTGGACATCGAGATAGGGATTTTCAAACAGGCCAATCTGGAAAATATTGCGCAAAAGGCGCACAGCCGACTGCTGGAAACGCTTGTCCATATAGTCCTTGCCGTGTTCCTTGACGCCCATTTCATAGGCGGCGAGTACCGGCTTGATATCGTTGTTGCCGCCGAACTGGTCAACACCAGCCATCAGGGCTTTATAGTGACGGATTACTTCCGTATCGTTCTCCACGCCCCAGGCGGTCGAAATATTGCCTTCGCCCAGTTTTTTCGGCACATCATGGGTCACGCACCAGTCGGTGCAGATAACGCCATCATAGTTGTACTTGTCGCGCAGCAGGCCAATCTTGTAACGGGAGAAGGCACTGCCGACCTTTTCCCCCAAAGAGCCGTCTTCACTCCAGGCAATGGAATAGGACGACATCACGGCACTGGGCATTTTCGTCTTGCCCGTGAGTTTAAGGCCGCCATCGACAAAGGGAATCAGCTGCGTATTGAACTGGCCGCCGGGATAGACAGCATACTTGCCGTATTTGGAATGCGCTTCACGGCCGCCTTCGCCCACGCCGTCACCGGGCCAGTGTTTCATCATGGCGTTGACGCTATACTTACCCCAACCCATGTCCTTGCCTTTTTCAATCGTGGACTGCACGCCGTCCATATTGGCCTTGGCCATATCACGGGCCAGCGCGGGGTCTTCGCCAAAGGTGCCGTAGTAACGCGTCCAGCGTGGGTCGGTGCCCAAATCAATCTGCGGGGAAAGACCAGTGCCAATGCCCAAGAGGCGGTATTCCTTGGAGGAAATCTCGCCGAACTCTCTGGCAATCTGCGGGTCAAAGGTAGCCGCTATGCCCAGATTGCTCGGCCAGCGGGATACGCCGCCCGTCACGTCTTTGAGATACACGCCATTGCCGCGGGCATCGCTTCTGGGGTCGGAACTGGTATTGGCCGGAATGGCAAAGGGCAGGCTTTCCGCATAGGCCTGCAGGGCATTGTTCCACTGGGCCGTCACTTCGTTGCTCGCCGTGCTGTCGGCATTGAGTACCGTGCGCACATGGTCAGCGGAGAGCATTTTTTTCTGATCGTCCGTCAATTGCGGTTTGAGATTGCGCTGGTGCATACTGTAGAGCATAAGTCCTGCGATATCTTCCGTACTCAGTTGTTTGGCCAAGTCCTCCGCCCGTTTCTGCGGCGTAAGACGCCAATCTTCATAGGCATCCAGCTTGCCATTGCGGTTCATATCCTTGAATACCTTGCCGTCAACCTGCAAAAGTTTTACACCGGATTCCTTGGAATACGCCAGTTCAGCCCCCTGCTGCGATACCAGCGTATAGCCATCAGCGGTCGTCTGTTCTTGGACATCTGCCGCCTGCACCTGATGTCCCATTAAACACAAACTAATAGCCAACGCCAAAGCATTTGTTTTCTTCATGTTCATAATTCGCTCTCTCCTTCAGCAGTCAAAATAATACGGGCATAACGGGTCAACGGAATTTGACCATTATCCGTCACTTCACAGATTACATGAATCGTTTCGCCACTGCCAATGTTTTGCGGAACCACCAAGCTTGCTTCCGTTCCCTTAGCGCTTATCTGTACGGCAGCACCATACGTACCCGCTTCCTCATAGACATACCAGCAGCAATTCGTCTTATCGCCATCGGGGTCAGACACATTCGCATGCAGTGTGATTTTCTGCCCCGGTTTTACCTGCTGATTCAGCCCCTCAACGATTTCCACCTTGGGTGCGTGGTTTGCCTCCTGATAATCCTTCATCGTCCAATCCACACGGGCGGCAAAATCATTTTGGAAATCCTTTATCCAGCGTGTCTGGGAATAAAATCTATCTTTTTTCCCCGTTTCGGGATTGTAGTCATACGAAGCAATGTTATCTTCCCAAAGGTTCGGCACTGCCCGGGACGGACTCAGCCGCCCGCTCCAACCGCCATAGCTGAAATTCTCTGCCGAACGCAGGCCATTGTCGATTAAATATAGATACGATGGCGAATCGCCTTCGGAAATGAGGTCATATTTTTGATAACCTGCCTTTTGTGCAAATTCCAGCGAGCCGAATTTATCCTCCGGGTCACCGGCCAGCTTATGCCCATCTCCATAAGTCATATAGCTGCCGCCAATCGCACCTTTAAGAATGTTTTTCTGCATCCATTCCCCGCCAAAATATTTTTTCTGCGAGGGCGGTGCAACTTTCGGCCAGGCATAAGCAATGCTGACGAACTGCAGTTCGTTAAATGCCACCTTGATATCCGGCCAGTTAATGGCAATATAATTCTTATACGTCTCATCCTGATTCATGATGTTGTAAAGAATCGCCTTCTGACTTACCTGTTTATAAATGCTCGCCCACTGAGCTGTTCCCTTATACTTATCCTCAATGGATTTTAAGGCTCTGGCAAAAGTATTGCTGCCGCCCCATGTCTCAAAATGAATGGGAGTCTTATCCGCCGAAAGCAACAGCTGTTCAATCCAGCGGCTGCCTTCGGTATCCTTGGCCATTTCACCTTCAAAGTCGATATTGCCGACTTTGACCAACGATTGTAATTTATCCGGTGCTAGGTAATCCTTGTCATGCTGGGATAACTTCGGATAAACACTGCGATATTTTTCAATATACTCCGTAATCCAATCCGTACCGCACCAGCGCAAATCCGTATGCTTCCCCGGATGATATTTTTTTATCCAATCCATATTGGATTCAAACAACGTGCCCTTGCCGTCGCCGCTGTAGTGCCACATGGAACTCGTGTAGATTATGCCCTTGACATCCACATCATTGGTGTAGAGCAAAAAACGCAGGAAGGAATCCATATCGTCCACTTCGCCATCGGTCATCACGACCGTCTGCGGACGCTCCTTGGCCGCGGCAACATTGTGCTGTGGTAAAATGGCGCCCAGCGCCAATGTTCCTAGGATTAACCCCGCCAACTTCTTTTTATTCATTGTTACAAGCCTCCTAGACTTCATCTATTCATGTTAAGCCACAGTCCACATTAGAAGAAGAACTGTGCCTGGAAACGATAGAGGTCACTTCTAGCGCCCGTGTCAATTTCACGGCCCCAGGTGTAGAAGGTATCCAAAAGAATATTCTTGTAAGGAACATAGCTAAAGCCCAAACGGACGAACTTTTCGTTCAAGCCGCACCAGTCGGTAACCGTCGGCCAGGAAAGCGCCGGCTCATAACGGTAAGTGAGGGTAACGCCATAGCTGTTGGTTTTATCGAGTTTGGCACCTTTGTAGTCAAGCTGCAGCCAATGCCCCGGTTTCTTGGTTTTCGTTCCGGCCACGGTATTATTGGGGTCACGTTTTGCATTGCTGTTGATGATACCGGCACGCACGCCCCAGTTATTGTCGAATTTGTGATGCGCATGGGTGTAATAGTAGAACACTCTGCCCTGGTCGGGGTCCTGATAACGACTGGCCATAGCCGAGCTGTAGGATACACCAAAGTTGATATCATTCTTGGCGTCGAAAGGATAGAAGAAACGCAGACTGGTGACTTTTTCCTGCGTACGGGTACCGCCCATAGCATCATCCCAGAGATCCATCTGCCCGGCAGTAAAGAATGTCTTAAACTTCTTCTTGCCCTGCACCAGCTGAATACCGCTGAAATCGCAGTCGATGTCCATGCCCCAGCCGTAAATGTTCCATTCGTTCCATTTACCGACTTTAGCTTCCAGTCCCAATTTGGGGAACTTACCGGTTACATAGCCGTCCACAGTCAGACCGGTCTGATTTTCGTTAGGCGTCAGGCTTTTCGTCTCATCAAAACCGCTGAAACTGTTACGATAACCAATATCGGCGTGAGCCGCCCAATTATCATTGACTTTATAGGTGCTGTTAACGGCAATATGAATCATATTAGCCCGCGTGGTACGGCCTGTGTCCTTCAGATAATGGTCATTACGGATACGGGCATAGCCGCTGACGGATAATTTATCGGCCAATGCCGCCGCCTTTTTCAATCCGGCCTTTTCTTCAGCCGTCAAGGTTTCGCCACTCTGACTGTCGTTTAGCTTATCCATCTGCGCATTGTCCAGATTATCCAGACGATTCAGAAGGGTGAGTTTTTTTATGTCGTAGTAATACTCACTATTCAGCTGATTTAGCTTCTCCTGCTGCACGTCGCTCATATTGGCCTGATTTTTCATGGCACTATCCACAATCATGGCCATTTCCAAACGGCTAAGCACCCTGCCTTCTGGAATCGTTACCGCATAATCCGGCACCGCCTTGGCAGCAATCAGCTCATTCACCGCAGTGTACGACCAATCACCTGCCGGTACCTCCGTCAAAAAGCCGCCTGCCGCTTCCGCGCTGGCTTCGCAGCTTACAACAGCCGCCGTCATAACCGCTGCCGTACCGATTTTTCCTGCATTCAGCAGATTCCAAGTCTTCATTTCAATTCCTCCAAAAAATTACTTAATTGTAAATTCTTGAAGGTTTGGCCAACTTAATGTCACCATCCAACCGGGGTTCGTTCCTGCTTCATCAACTCACTTTCCCGAAAATCAGAGGGCTGCCCCTCCCCCGAAGGTACACACCCTGATTTTCGTTAATCTCCATTTATATGGACAGGCTTATGCCTGCTCCTGACACTTGCGGATAACCTTGGCCACATGAATCATCAAATAAAACTGTTCTTCCCCGCTGACTGCATAGCGATATTTTTTCGCCAAAAAGGCCACAATACGGTCAACACATTCATGGGCCAGCTTATATTTTTTCTGCACCATGGCTTCCATCTCTTCGTCGATTTCATCGCCGTTAGGGGTTGCTCCGCTGAACATACGCTGGGCAAAGAATTTCAAATGGGTGACAAAGCGATAATAAGCCAGCGATTCGCGGTCAAATTCGATGCCGCAGAAACGACGGACGATGCTTGTTATTTCATCAATCAGGGTCACAATTTTATCGGCCATGGGCTGTTTCATATCGAGCTGGCCGTCGATGATGTGCATGGCGATAAAGCCGGCTTCATCTTCGGGAATATCAATATCGAATTGCGCTTCAAGCATCAGCACCGCTTTTTCGGCAATGGCAAATTCCTTAGGATAAAAGCGCCGGGTTTCCCAAAGCATCATATTGCGGATATTGATGCCCTCCCGCAGACGGTGAATCGCCATATGGATATGGTCGGTCAGGGAGATATACACCGTTTCATTGAGTTTTACGCCCAGCTCTTTTTCCGCCAGTTCAATGATAGCCGTGCTGGCGTCCAGATAATCCACACGCAATCCGGAAAGCAGTTCCTTGAATTTTTCCAGCATTTCATGGTCACTCAGCCGATAAACCTTATCAACCTTGCCATCTTCCACGCTGTCGCCATTCTTTTTGCCAAAGGCAAGACCTCTGCCCATGGCCACGACTTCGCAGCCGTTTTCATCTTCCGTTACGATTACGTTATTATTCAATATCTTTTTTATCTGCACGATTTTTCCCCCTGAACTTCTTTGGAATCCTAAATACGGCAAAATAAAAAGGCAAAACAACCTGACAGTACGCCCCGTCAAGTAAATTTTGCCTTCATCTCTCTAAACATAACTACCCCTCCAAAAAGCATATATGCGTCTTGAAGGTTTGGCCAACTCAATGTCACCATCCAAATAATATCGAACACTACTAAACTATAAGCAATTTTAGCATACATCAGAAAAAATGTAAAGGGCATATCCGTGAAACAACGGCCCAGATTTGCCCCTTATTCACATAGCGGTATTCGTAAATGAATGGTTGTACCCTCGCCCAGTTCACTCGTGAGCGAAATTTCTATACCATGCTGCTCGGCAATCCAGCTGGCTATGGAAAGCCCCAGGCCTGTACCGCTGACGCCTCCCTGCACCTTGGTGCGGGAAGTATCCACGCGGTAGAAGCGTTCAAAGACCTTCTGCTGGTCTTCCTTGGCAATACCGATGCCATTATCCGACAAATCGACCTCCATAAAGGAACCTTCCGCATTAATCACTTTTTGGGAAACCACGACAATACGCCCCCCTTTGGGCGTATATTTCGTACTGTTATCCAAAAATATCCGGAACATCTGTCGCACAGTGACCAAATCGCCATAAATCATGCCATCATCATTTTGCAAAAGTTCTACCGTATGGTCTTTGGTTACGAGCTTCATCTTTTTGATGATATCGGCAAGAAGTTCACTGAGCTCAATATTTTCCTTGTGCAGGACCTGACGGTTCTGATCAGCGCGGGCTAGAAAAAGGAGTTTTTCGATAAGCTGCTGCATATTTTCCGCTTCCGAACGAATGGACGCTATGCCTTCATCCAACACAGCTTCGTCCGAACGCCCCCAACGGGAAAGCAGATCCGAATAGCCTAGGATAACCGTTACCGGTGTGCGCAGCTCATGCGAGGCATCAGACACAAAACGCTTTTGCTGTTCAAAGCCGCCCTCCAATCTATCCAGCATATGATTGAAGGTTTCGGCAAGCTCGGCCAGTTCATCACGTGCCGGCGGAACAGCAATGCGCCTGTCCATCTTCTCCACTTCTATCTTGCGGGCGGTCGCCGTCATCTCCCGAATGGGCTGCAATATACGGCGGCTCACAAAGAACCCCGCCACCAGTGCCAGCAGAAAGCCCAAAATGGTCATCAGAAATAAAATCTTTTGCAGGGTCTCCAAAAAGTGCTTTTCCGCCGTAATGGTCTTGAAGAAGTGCATCTGGTAAATCTGCCCACGATATTCCACATCCATGCGGGCATGATACAGGGTTGCATTCCGCAGTTGTGCAACCTGCATATTTTTGTTGGCCCAGAAAGGCGGATTTTTTACCGTACTTTCCTCAATCCGTTTAATCGGCGGGTAATGTACATCATTTTCATAGACGATTTTTCCCCGGCTGTCTACAATACGCAATACCACACCGGGCAGAACGAGATCATCACGGCCAAAGTCCATATCAATGGAACGCCCCTGCTCCATAACCTTCAGCACATGATTCATGCTGATTTCCAGTTCCACTTCGGCCTGATGGTAAAAGGAAAAGAATACCCCCAAACCGGTCAGGCCACTGGTCAGAAGCAATACCAGCAAGAGCACTGACGCATAAAAACAGGTAATCTTAGTCGAAATTTGGGCATAGCGCAGGCGATTCAGCATCATCTTGGGATGCCGCAGCCAGGCCTTAATCCCGAACTGCATAACCTATGCCCCGAACCGTATAAATATATTTCTCCTGAAAACGTTCATCAATCTTCGAGCGCAGATAGCGGATATACACGTCCACCACGTTGGTATCCCCGCTATAGTCATAGCCCCATACCGCCTGCAGGATCTGCTCACGGGAAAGAACATTGCGCTTATTGCGCAGAAGGAATTCCAGCAGCGTATATTCTTTCTTGGTCAGCTGGACAAATTCGCCCTTAACCCGCACTTCATAACGGCTGGGAATCATGATGAGGTCTTTGATGGTCAGACGTTCATTGTCATCATCCTCAGTGGTGCTTTCCTTGTAATGGCTGCGCAGTGCACGGCGAATACGGGCCAAAAGTTCCTGCATATCAAAGGGCTTCGTGATATAATCATCAGCCCCCAAATCAAGCCCCGATACCATATCCGATACATCATCCCGCGCCGTCAGCATAATGATGGGAACATCCGAGGTTTCCCGCACCCTGCGGCAGATCTCCATGCCGTCCATTTCCGGCAGCATTACATCCAAAAGTACGAGGTCAAAACCACCTTTTAAGATTCTATCCAAAGCATGACGGCCGTTATCCTCAAGAGCCGTGTCATACCCTTCATGTTCCAGTTCAATCTGTAAAAAACGGGCAATACGATGTTCATCTTCCACAATAAAAATCTTCGGGTTCGCCATGCAAATTCCCTCCTATTAATAAAACGGTCTGTTTATATAATATAACGAAGGGCAAGGTTTGAAAAGCCTTGCCACGCATTTATAATGGAAATTTAATGTTGTACCTTGCCTGCCGCTTTAGCCAAAAATTTCTCCCTGGCTACGGCAAAGCGCTCGTGGGTGCCCACGCCAATTTCTTCTTTATCATCATAGGCTCGTACGGTAAAGACAAGCTTGCGTCCCTCTACCGCTGTAACCTCTGCTTCGGCCCGCACGGTAAGCCCCACAGGTGTAGCCGCTTTGTGTGCCACATGCAGGCTGATGCCTACAGTTGTCCAGCCCTCCGGCATGAAACGCTCCACCGCTTCTGTGGCCGCCTTTTCCATCAGACAGGTCATGGCTGGCGTAGCATAGACCGGCAAACTGCCGCTGCCCATAGCCAATGCTGTATTCGCTTCCGTTACCTCTTCGCTGACGGTGTTTTTCAATCCTGCCTTTACCTGTGTAAGCTCCATATTAAACTCCTTTCTCTCCGAGGAACATCTCCCGGAACAGACGAATTAAATGCTCACTGGAAGATGAGAGGGTGCGGTTTTTCAGCCAGGCGATTACCGTATGCGTACTCATCTCCGGTTCAACCAGTTTTTTATAGATCAGATTGCCATCGGTCAAAAGCGTCTTGGAGGACACGGGCAAGAGCGCCATCCCCATACCCATCTTGGCCAGCAGCAAATCCTGCACAATACTGTCACTGACGCAGATGATTTTCGGTTCAAAGCCCAGCTTGCGGCAATTTGCGATAAAGACCGACTGCCAGCGCAGCGGAATGATAATCGGCTGGTCTTTGAGTTCCTTGAGTTCCACCTTGTCGCTGGCGGCACCGATTTCCTGCTCCTTGTTCATAATGAGCACTAGAGGCTCATTGGGCAGGACAATGGACTCATAGACCTTGGAATCCACTTGCGTGCGCGTAATGCCAATTTCAATCACCCGATTGTCGAGAAGTTCCAATATGCGGGCGCCTTCGGCTTCCCAAATCTGATAGGTGACATTGGGATAACGCGAGTGAAATTCCGAGATGAGTTCCGGCAGCAAAAGCGCCCCCGAAGTCGTAATCGTCCCCAGACGAATGGAACCGGCAATGCCAGAACCTATTTCCGTAATTTCCCGCACAGTGCCATCAACCATGCCCAATATATGCTCTACCCGGGTATACATGACCCGTCCGGCATCAGTCAGGCGGATGCGTCGGCTGCCCCGTTCAAAAAGCTGCACCCCCAACGAAGATTCCAGCCGTTTCATCTGCCGTGATAAAGCGGGCTGGGCAATATCCAGGCGCTGCGCCGCGTGACTGATATTTCCTTCCTCTACAATGGCGTAAAACGCCCGCATATCCTTGATGTCCATTTCCTGCCTCTTTCTTACTATATGAAAAACTCATAGTTTCTATAACTATTTAGGTTTATTATACTTTTTTTGTTAAGATAGGGCAATGTATTTTGCAAAAAAGTTATACACAAAAAGACGGAGTGGCGGGGCGGCAATAACTTTCGTCTGCTTAGACAAGCTTGTCAAACGCGTCCGAAAGCCATCCCCGCCCCCTCCCTCCTCACTGCCAGCCCTAAGATTAGCACTTCGCTGCAACCCATACAACGATATATGAAGTAAGCCCGCGGAAGCTGGTGATGTTTTCCGCAGCTTTTGACAAGCCTGTCTATGGCGAAGGAAAATATTACCAGTTCCCACGGGCGCCTTAACCTATCGTTGTGACGTATGCACTAAGCCCAGTGGCTGATAATGCTTTTCCGTCGCGTTAGGCAAGCCTGCATAAGCAGAGGAAAAAGATTATCAGCCACCGGGCGTCCTTTGCATATCTTTGTAATGTACGCACTAAGCGCGGTGACTGGTTATGCCTTTCCGCAGCTTTTGACAAGCCTGTCTATGGCGAAGGAAAGGTATTACCAGTCACCGCGCGTCTTTTAGCATAGCAGTGAAACTTATTTCACCAACCGCAAATGCGTTTTATTATCCTTAGGTTCTTTTTCGGCCATCTCCGGCCCATCGTAATTCTCCCGCAGCGTTCGCCCATGGTCACAGATATTCAAGAGCATTCCCATCGCCACCATGGTGACGATAAGGGATGAACCGCCATAACTGATAAATGGCAATGGCACACCAACCACAGGGAGCAGTCCGCCCACCATCATGATATTGGCAATAGCCTGTCCGGCAATGAGCACCATGATACCTGTTGCCAGCATCTGCCCGAATTCATCGGGCGCACGGTTGGCAATACGCACACATAACAGCACCAAAAGTGCCAACAGCAGAAACACCATGAAGGCGCCCATATAGCCATGCTCCTGGCTAAAGATGGCAAAGGCAAAGTCCGTATGGGCTTCAGGCAGGTATTCATACTTGCTGACACCTTCGCCAAGGCCCATGCCCCAGAAACCGCCAGAGCCGATAGTAGACAACGACTGTACCGTCTGATAGCCCATGCCCTGCGCATCGGCCCAGGGATCAAACCAGACCTTCACGCGTGCCATACGGTAAGGCTGCAAACACACCAGGGCAACAACAGCAACCACCACCAGCCCCAAAAGCCCCATAACGTATTTCATCGACATTCCAGCCACCACGGCCATAATCAAGGGTACCCCCAGCACGATAGCAGCAGTGCCCATGTCCGGCTCCAACTCAATCAGCACCGCCATAAGAACAATTATGCCGTATTTCGGGTTAACTACATTAAAAATGGAATCTGCTTTCCCCCGCTTTATCCGGGAGGAAAGCGTAGACGCCGCCAACATCAAAGATACCAACTTGGCCAGCTCTGCGGGCTGAGCACCAAAAAGCCAGCGTCTGGCACCATTAACCTCTGTACCAACGACCAACACCGCCACCAGCGACAGGAAGGTCGTGGCGATAAACGCCAGCATCAACGGCCCCTGCAAGGGCCGCCAGCGCCGATAGTTTATCTTCCTGAACACAAAAAACAGAAACAAACCTGCGGCCATAACGATGGCATGGCGTCGCAAAAAATGATAAGGATTTTCGTAGTCCGTAGTCCCCAGCACAAAGCTGGAACTAAAAACATTAATCGTCCCCAGCACCATCAGTACCACCATAATGACGATTATCGGTTCTGCATCGTTATTCCAAATCTTTTTCCGAATCCGCACGAAAAAGCCTCCTTGTGCCTTCGCTTATGCGAATATAACCTCACAGCGGTTGATTTTCTCGCCGAAGCCGCTGAACTTACGCTCATACTCCGTCATAATATTATCCGGACGGTTCTCCGCATGCAGGTCAAAGGAAACATCCTGCACTTTAAGGCCGGCCTCCTCGAACTGTTCCAACGAAAAATCAAACAACGGACGGTTGTCTGTCTTAAAATGCAGCTCACCGGGCTTTTTCAGGAGCTTGCGGTATTTTTCCAGGAAACCCACATGGGTCAGACGGCGCTTGGCATGACGTTTCTTCGGCCAGGGGTCGCAGAAGTTCACATAGAAACGGTCAACTTCCCCTTCCGCAAAGATGTTTTCAATATTATTGATATCAAATACCAATAAACGAATATTGGTAAGCCCCTTTTCTGCTACTTTCTTCGCAGCAGAATAGAGTACATCCTGCTGAGCCTCAATCCCAATATAGTTAATCTCAGGATTGCGTTCAGCCAGCTGCGTGATAAAATCCCCCTTACCTGTTCCAAGCTCCACATGCAGCGGCGCCTTGCGGCCAAAGATTTCACTCCACTGGCCTTTTTTCTCCTCGCCAATCTCCTGGTCCTTGCTGATGACAAAGGCATCAAATTCATGGATAGCTTCATCTACCCAAGGCTTTCTACGTAAACGCACAATCTTTCTCCTTACTTCTTTTCCAATCCATACTTCTTCAAATAACGGTACAAGGTCACGCGGCTGACATTCAAGAGATTTGCCAGACGGCTTACATTGCCGCCTGCCGCCTGCCAGGCCTTTACAAAGACTTCCTTGTCCTCTTTCCACTTGTTGTCGGGTTTCACATCGCCCATCAGGCTGATGTCATGAGGATTGATCTCCGACTCCGTCGTATTGAAGAAGGCATACTCCAGCACGCTCTGTAACTGCTTGATATTGCCTGGCCAATCGTAATTGCGCAGCACCTCTTCCGTTTCCGGCAGGATTTTCTTAGGCGCCATCTGATGCTGTTCAGCCAGTTCGCTGATGATATGAGCAGCCAGTTTGGGAATATCCTCCCGGCGGCTGCGAAGGGCCGGTACACGCACAATGCTCTTGGACAGGGCATCATAGAGATCACGGTCAAAGAGGCCGCGCTCCGTCAGACGTTTCAGATCACTGTCGCAGGCAGCAATGATGCGCACATCAATGCTGCGCTCTACCTGCTCGCCCACCCGGCAGGCCTTGCCCGTATTCAAAGCTGCTGCCAATTCTTTAGCGATGCTTTTCGGCATTTTTTCGATTTCGTCCAGGAACAACGTACCGCCTGAGGCTAGTTCCAACCGCCCCTGATGGCTGACCTCAGAATTCAGCACCACACCGAAGAGTTCCTGCTCCAGAAGTTCCGGTGTCGTATCGCCGCAGCGCAGGGTAATCAGCGGTCCGGCAGCCCGCGGACTGCCCTGATGTATGCCATGGGCCATACGCTGCTTGCCGGTTCCGGCCTCGCCCTGAATCAGCACATGATGCTTGTTCTTAGCTACGCGGGCTGCCTTATTGCGAACGCTGGCAAAGGTTGTGCCCTCACCGACCATGGAACCTAAGCTGTATTTAGCCGTATAACCAGCCGCATGGGCTACAAGCGTTCGCAAATCTTCAATGGGCATAGAAACGACAACCACACTCTGTACAGCCTGGTCTTCGTCACGTTCCAACGGCACGACCGTGGTAATATCCTCATAAGTCTTGGCCGGTGTAATCCAGGTCACTTCTTTATTATAAGAAGGGATTCCCCGGAAACCTTTATAAATCGGCGTATGCTGATAGTTCATAATCACATCATTGAGGTTGGATGCACTGCGGCGCGTGCCAGGATCACGCTTGGCGCCAATACCTTCCAAACGGGTATGGCCCAGGCGGTTAGCATAGGCTACTTCACCGCCGGGCAGCACATGGTATACCGCAAAGGGAGTCGCATCCAAAATCGCTTCTTCAGCCTTGATGCGAACGGCTTCACTCAGATGACGCTCCAACGCCTTGCGCATGGTAAAGAGCAGGGAAATAACCGCATCCTGCGGCATGGCCACCTGTTCCATGGAAACCAGCGTGATAATGTAGGTAAGTTCACCGGCTACAATCACCGGCGCCGAACAGGCATCGCCGAGCTGACATTCCTTGACCCACATTTCCGGGCCGAACATCCAAAAAGGTGCCTTATGCTCCAAGGCGACACTAATGGAAGAAGTGCCCACCTGATCAATGCCTACATTAGCCCCCTCGATTTCACCGGGGGTCATCTGATAAAAGGGCAGGGAATAGCTCTTGAGAACCGTACAATCCGCATCAATCAGCAACAGGCTCAGATTGTATTCCTGGAAAAATTCCTTGATACCATCACTGAGGTCGCTTAAATATTCAATGGCATCTGCATGCTTCAACTGCAGTTCGTGAAACGCCTCTTTCGACAGCAGATGATGAATGGCCATCTTTTCCGTTCCCACGCCATGTTTTTTGCTCTGCTGCCAGGAATCCGCCACCCATGGATGTACGTTAGGGTCCAGTACACCATCACGGGCAAATTTTTCATAATAGGCTTCGAGCTTAGCACGGCTCCGATGCTCTCTAATCATAGTTTGTCCTCCCTAAAAATCCTTATTTTATCTACCATTTCCTGCGGCATCTTCAACCGCTATTATTTCCGGTCAATAAGTTTCGTATCTTACATTTTAACAAGCCTGCATGCTTCCTGCAACTGCTTTCCCCAAAAAAGTTTACATTTTTGGAAAAAAAACGCGTAAATTCGTAAACATCAGTAAAACGCTCTTGCGACAGGTGTCAAGACAGTGTATAATGCATATTGTTATTTTTCATTGTCATGACAGTTGTCGCATTTTAGGAAAGAGGTATTCATTATGATTTTGCAGCGCTTGGAATCCCTGCCCGTGGGCACATTTCATTACAAGCTATTGTTACTGACGGGCCTTGGCTGGCTCTTTGACTCCATGGACACGGGGCTTATTGCCTTTGTCCTGCCTGTACTGGCCAAAGAGTGGGCACTTACGCCTGCACAGGTGGGCTGGATTGGTTCCATCGGGCTTATCGGCATGGCATTGGGTGCAGTGCTCGCCGGAACTTTGGCGGACCGCATTGGCCGCAAGCGGGTATTTTCTTTAACCGTTCTGCTCTACAGTCTGTCTACGGGTATGTGTGCCCTGTCCTGGAGCTATGAATCCCTGCTCGTATTCCGTTTCCTTGTCGGCTTTGGCCTCGGCGGTGAGTTGCCGGTTGCCGCAACCCTCATGAGCGAATACGCGCCGGCACATCTGCGCGGCCGTTTCATCGTCCTGCTCGAAAGTTTCTGGGGCGTAGGCTGGCTGGTGGCTGCCTGCATCTCTTATCTCTTGATTCCCGCCTTTGGCTGGCAGATTGCCTTCGTCATCGGTACCCTGCCCGCCCTCTATGTCTTCCTGATCCGCCTGCATATGCCGGAATCCATCCGCTACCTGCTGACGAAAAACCGCATAAAAGAGGCGCAGGACGTTATCCTGATGCTCGAGAAAAAACTCGGCGTTCAAAGTCAGCCGTTTACGGGGGAAGTTGACCTGTCTGAACTGACCCGTCAGGAAAAATCTGCTCAGCCAAAATTCACGGCACTTTGGAGTGCACCGTTCCGCACCCGTACAGCCATGCTCTGGCTCGCTTGGTTCGGCATCGTCTTCAGCTACTACGGCATTTTCATGTGGCTGCCCTCCATCGTTTATGCACAGGGCTTTGCAGTCGTCAAGACCTTTGAATATGTCCTCATCATGACCCTTGCCCAGCTGCCCGGCTATTATGCCGCCGCCTGGCTCGTAGATGTGATTGGCCGCAAGTACACCCTGTCCCTGTTCCTGCTGCTCTCCGGCGTCTGCTCCTTTTTCTTCGGCAACGCCGAAACCTCCACTGCATTACTCGCCTGGGGTTCTGCTATGAGCTTCTTCAACCTCGGTGCCTGGGGCGTTATCTACACCTACACCCCGGAACAGTACCCCACCGCTATCCGCGCTCTGGGCAGCGGCTGGGCCGCCGGCTTTGGCCGCATCGGCGGCATGCTGGCCCCCATGCTGGTCGGCGTAATGCTCGGCAACGCCTTCGGCATGAACACCATCTTCCTGATGTTCGCTTCGGTATTTGTCATTATCTCAGCAGTTGTTATCCTGCTCGGCAAGGAAAGCAAACAGAAAACACTCGAAGAACTCGAAGTTGCCATGGAAGGCTAAATATACTGCCATTAGCGAAAACAATATAGTAACCAATGAACTTCACCGGCCCATGAGGACTTGTTCCTAAGCGATTTACGCGCCCCGCGCGTACTAGCGCAGGAATAAGTCCTCATGGGCTGGTGTCACTTCTGCACCTACTAACGCAGGAATAAGACCTCATGGGCCGGTGCCACTTTTATGACTTATTTATGATAGTTGTTAGATTTTCCACACTTTTTTTAAGATAGAACCTTTAATTCTCCCATTGACATTTTTTAGTACCTGCTTATATAATGAAGTATCTTATTCATATTATTTTCATGGTCTTATATTAAGAAAGGACTTGATTTTTTGTTTCTGATTGCGCTTTCACCAATCCTTTGGCTGGCTGTAGCGCTGTGCGTACTGCACATGCAGCCTCACAAGGCCTGCCTGCTGGCCCTCCTGCTTTCGGTGGTCGTAGGCATCGGTCTTTACGACATGACCACCATTCATGCGTTCCAGGCCTTCCTGGAAGGTGTGGCTCTGGCCTGCTGGCCAATCCTTTTGGTTATCATTGCCGCTATCTTTACCTACAATCTGTCGGAACACACGAAAGGCATGGACGGTATCAAGAAAATGCTGACCTCCGTCAGCAATGACCGCCGCGTGCTGATTCTGCTCATCGGCTGGGGCTTCGGCGGCTTCATGGAAGGCATGGCCGGTTTTGGTACGGCTATCGCCATTCCTGCCAGTATGCTCGTTGGCATCGGCGTCAATCCTATCTTAGCCGCCAGCGTCTGCCTGGTCGCCAACTCCGTGCCGACTGCTTACGGCTCCATCGGTATTCCTCTGGTTACGCTGGGCAATGTCACCAGCAACGATGCTACGACGCTCGCTACTTATACCTGTTTGCAGCTGGCACCGCTGACTATCCTCTGCCCGTTCATTATGACTTTGGTTGCCGGCGGCTCCCTGAAGGCTCTTAAAGGCATGATTGCTACCTGCCTTGGTGCGTCCTTTGGTTTCCTCATTCCGGAACTGGCCGTAGCTGCTACCATGGGCCCGGAACTGGCTGTTGTCGCTGGTTCTATCGGCGCTATGGGTGCTATCGTGGCCTGTGCCAAGATGTTCCCGGTCAATGACCCGGCTTACGCTATGCCCGCCCATGAAGATGACGGCGAAAAGCTGACGGCTGGCAAAGCCATTACCGCATGGCTGCCATTCATTCTCATCTTCGTCTTCCTGCTGGCTACGTCCAAACTGATTCCGGCCATCCATGACCCGCTGAATCTCATTAAGTCCTCCGTACTGATTTATGATGGCGAAGGCGGCGCACCTTACACCTTTACCTGGGTTGCTACCCCGGGCGTTCTGATTTTCCTGGCTGCCTTCATCGGCGGTGCCAAGCAGGGTGCAGGTTTCGGCGAAATGCTCGGCGTGCTCCAAAAGACCGTATACGGCCTGCGCTTCACCATTCTCACGATTATCTCCGTTATCGCGACCGCAAAGGTCATGGGCTATGCCGGCATGACGCATGAGATTGCCGAAGCTGCTGTTGCCGCAACGGGCACGGCTTATCCGTTGATTGCCGCCTTTATCGGTTCCATCGGTACCTTCATCACCGGTTCGGCAACGTCGAGCTGCGTACTCTTTGGCAAACTTCAGACCGAAGCTGCTCAGGCTATCGGTGCTACACCTGCCGCACAGGCATGGATTGCTGCGGCTAACGCTACGGGCGCCTGCGCCGGCAAGATGATTTCCATTCAGAGTATTGCCATCGCTGTAGCCGCTATCAAAACGTCTGGTGCTGACGGCAAGCTGCTGGCTTTTGCCGCTAAGGTTTATCTGCCCTTCGTTATCGCAATGGGCCTTATCGTTTACTTCGGCCAGACTTTGGTTGGCTAAGTAAAACTTCATAAAAAATACCGTGCTGACACATGATGTCCGCACGGTATTTTTTTACGCTTATGTTATTTTCCCTTGATGTAATGTTCCTCATCATCCCAGTCATCCGGCATCCCCTTGCACAACATAACCGGGCAGTTGGCATTCTGCGTGACAAAGCTGGATACGCTGCCCTGCAGCAGACTGCGGAAGGTGCCGAAACCATGGGTCCCCATGATAATCATATCGCTTTCTTCTTCCTCGGCCACGTTCAAAATGACCTCCCCAGGGTCACCTACTTCCACGCGGGTATGCGCTTTGATTTCACTTGGAATCACATGCATGAGTTCCGCTAAGAACTGATAAGCAGCTATTTTAAGCTCCGCCGGTACATAACCACTCAGGCTGACCTGTTCAAAAGCCGCCACATTTTTGTTGTAATCCACGACCATCAACAGGGTGACTTCAGCATTTGTCACCGCCGCCAAATGAATGGCCTCACTGACGGCCTTAAATGCCTGCCCCGAACCATCCGTAGGCAGAAGAATGCGGTCGCATTTTATCGCCTGTTTGGGACGTTTTTTGATTTCCTCAATAATCGCAGCTGTGTCCATCTGTGCTGTTTCCATAACGTCATCCCCTATTCTGTCAGTTCTTTGGCAAGTTTTGCCATCTGTTTATGCTGACGTTCTGCATCTGCCTGTTTTGCCAAAAGTTCCTTGCGGGACGCATTAAACCGCAGACAGAATAAAATCCCCACAATCCCCATATAGATGAGGAATGCGCCAAAGGTCTGCGTAATATCAAAAAAACCTGCTCCACGGGCTATGATATCCCGTTCAAAATGAAATTCCCAGGTCAGCGGGAATACATGGCTGAACTTCACCACCCAATCCGCAAAGAAAGTGGTTGGCCCGGCACCGCCGCCCAAAATAAAACCACCGGGAATAAAGAGAATCATGCGGCTTGACGCAATACCAGGGTTGGCCGCCGTCCAGCCAAACATCAGTGACAGCGTTCCCACCGTAAAGATATAGAAAATCTGCACAAAAATAAACGTAAACAGATTACCCGAAAAGGTCAAATCGCCCCATACACGCAGGACTGCCAACCCCAGCACCCAGGATACCAGCAGACAGCAGGCATAGGGAATGAGCCTTGCCAGCAAATCCCACGGCGTACCTTCAAGTAATACTTTGTCCAGTTGATGGGTCAGCCTAAGACGCGGTATCATACCAATGGTCGCAAAGGTAAAGAACATGGAACCAAAGAAGAACAAAAACCCTAAGGTTTCCCCGTTGTCCTTAGATTCCTGCGGATTAAAGAGGTTACGGGTTGCAAGGCTCACACTACCGTAAATGCTGTCATTGGTACTGCCCACATCACCATTTGCGGCCGCATTATCGAGCCCCACGATTTCATTTAAGGCTTCCTTGATGTTACTGGTATTGGCCGAGTTCGTGTTATCGTAGAACACGCCAATATTGGATGCTACCCCCGTATATCTATCCTTTTCCAGACCTCTGGGGAAATATACCACGGCAAAAGCCCTGTCCTGATAGAATAAATCCTTGGGGTCCTGTGCCGTATTTAAGACTGCCGTCACGTTCATAAACTCCGACGCATCTATGCGATTGGTCAATTCGCGCGTATAAGCCGAATTATCCAAATCGATAACAACGATTTTAACATCCTTGGCAATGTTGCCAGTGAGCAGTACCGACACAAATAACGTGATGACCATGGCCACCATGATGCAGACCTTTTCATAGGGCATGCCCTGACCGGAAAACAGGAACTTAATTTCATCTCTTAGTGAATTCACTGTCTTTCACCCCAATAGTCATGCCCGGCAAAATGCCATCCTGCTTGTCAATGTAAATGCGCACCTGGAACGCGGAAAGGTCCGACTGCCCTTTTTCGCGGCTCTGTTTCAAATCGGCAAAGCCCGGAGCCTGCGTCAAGAGACGTACCGTACCCGTAACCTGCTTTTCGCCGGCTACTGTCGTACCGGTAATTTCCATACCTTCCGAGAGGCCTGCAGCCTGCTTTTCGCTGACATAGATATCGTAATAACTGCGGTTGCTTTCGAGCAATACCACTGGCGTAGACGGCGAAATCATTTCCCCTTCTTTAGCCAGCACTTTGAGAATTTTGCCATCTTCCGGTGCCCGCAGGGTCAGACGTTCTTTAGCCACTTCCAGTTCCTTTAACTGCACTTCGAGGGCCGCTTTCTGCTGGCGCAGGGCTTCTACGTCATTAGCCATATTGGATGCTGCCAGACGTTCCTGCGCAATGCTGTCCGTACCGCTGCCATTAGTGGCGGCAGTCAATTTGCTGAGCAGCTGTTTTTGCTGTTCCACATTAGCCCGGGCCACATTGAGGGTCATTTCCGCATCATCGAGCTGGGACTGAGCAATGGCACCGGCCTGCACCAAAGATGCTTTACGATTGTAGTCAAGCTGTGCATTTTTCAGCGTGACATTTGCGGACTGCAAGGCCGCCTGCTGCTGGTCAATACCACGATAACTCTGACTTTCATCGGTATCCGCCTTCATAAAGTTAATCCCCTGCGTGCCGCTTGTGGACGCAATCTGCGCTTCCATCTGCGCAATCTGTGTCTTTAATTTGGCAATGGCAAGGTCAGTATCCGTGGAATCCAGTTCCATGATGACATCGCCCTTTTTGACGAAATCCCCTTCTTTGACCGCCTCTTTAATCAGCCGCCCGCTGACGGAATCAAAGGACATCTTCACCTGTTCAGCGGTAAGTATCCCTTCCTTTTTCTCCGTAGCCAGCACCAGTGCATCATTGCCCTTGTACATCAGCACCAGCCCGCCAATAATCAGCAGGGCAATAAATATCATCCCTGTACGCTTGGCTTTTTCTTTTGTGTTCATCCTCTATTCTCTCCTTCAATTAGTTTACTAGCTAACTATATAGATAAAATAAAGTGCATTACGCACTTAATTTTTCCAATAACGAAATCAATTGCTTCTGTTCGTCTTCCGTCAGCTTCTCCATCAGCTTGCTGACTCGCAAATAATGCGGTGGCAGGATTTTCTCCATGAAATTGCAGCCAGCTTCTGTCAGACTGACCACCTTGGCTCTGCCATCCTGAGCTGCAGGACGAACATCTATCAGGCCATCACGTTCCATGCGCTGAAGCATATTGCTGATGGTTGCCCGGGTTACGCCGACTTTGGCCGCCAATTCCGAAGGGGCAATGCCCTGCATACCATGCTGATGAAGAACAATCAGCGTACAAAATTTTCCCTCTGACAAATGATAGTTCTGCTGCAGCACATCGAGTATGGACTGCTGTATATTTTCGCTGGCGTTTTTTATGCTCAGCATGGCGATAACCGCCGCCGGATTTATCTCTGGCACCATTTGTTTATGCCGTTCCAGCTCTGCAAAAGTGGGAATCATTTCCCGTTTCATAATATCCCCCTCTATTTTAGTTAGTTGGCTAACTACCTTTTTTATTATAATCCATTCTACAAAAATGTCAATAAAAACAAAACAAGCGAAACACCGCACAACAAAAAGCAGCAGTCCCAGGTGTTATGGAACTGCTACTTTTTTGCGATTGAGAAAAATTTACGAAGCCTTACTGATTTGTACTGCACAGATTTTATACTCCGGCTGCTTAGAACCAGGGTCAAATGCATCCAGCAGCACCTTATTTATCAAACGGTCATCTTCCTTGTCATGGAAGGATACATATACCAGACCAGGCATAGGTTTGCCGCGGCCATTGATTTTGGCTTTGAATTTGCAAGTTGCCCGGCGTGAAGTGATATTTACCAAATCGCCATCATTTATCCCCAGGCGCTTGGCATCCTCCTCATTGATTTCCACATACATTTCCGGCGCCGCATTCTTTAATTCCGGCACATTCCCGGTCATCGTAGCCGTGTGCCAATGTTCCAGCATACGTCCTGTGGTCAGGAAGAATGGATATTCTGCATCCGGCATTTCCTGCGCGTCAATCTGTGGACGGGCATAGATAACCGCACGGTTGTTCTTGCGGGCATAGAATTTTATGCCTTCACCCGGTTTTACATAGGGGTCATACCCCTCGGCATAGCGGATATAGGTCTCCGGCGAATTGTCATCGGGTACCGGCCAGGTAAAGCCGTGGCCTTCCCGCAACCGCTTGTAGGAGGCCATCTGCATGTCCGTACCCTCCTGACATTTCTGATACTCTGCCCAGACTTCTTCCGGTGTCTTGAAAGGCACCAATTTTTCATAGCCCATGCGCTTGGCAAAATCAATGATGGTATCCAAATCCGGTCTTGCCTCTCCCGGCGGCTCTACCGCTTTGGCAATATGATTGGTGCGGCGTTCGCCATTGCCATAAACACCTTCCTTTTCCATCCAAAGTGCAGCCGGCAGTACCACATCGGCAAGTTCCGATGTCCGGGTTGGATGATAGGTTTCCGAAACCACCATAAAGGTTTTCTCCATGCCAGGCCGATAATAATTGAGATTAGGCAAAGACTGGCCGGGATTGGTCGTCATCACCCATAGGCATTTCAAATCGCCGGTAACAGCTGCTTTGAACATTTCCAAAGTATGATATCCCGGCTTAGAGGGCAGTGTTCCTTTAGGCACACCCCAAATTTCTTCCAACTCATTGCGATGCTTCTCATTAGCCACAAACCGATGTGCTGGCAAAATATGCGAAAGGCCGCCTGTTTCACGAACACTGCCGCAGGCACTAGGCTGTCCCGTAAGGGAAAATGGTGTATTGCCCGGCGTACAGATTTTGCCGGTGAGCAGGTGGAGATTGTGTACCAGATTGTTCGCCCAGACACCGCGTGTACGCTGATTAAAGCCCATGCACCACATAGACATGGTCTTGCGATTGGGGTCAGCAAATAATCTGGCCACCTCACGGATGGTTGCTGCCGGAATCCCGCAGGCAGCTTCCACTTTCTCCGGCGCATAATCCTGCAGGAAGGCCTTATATTCATCATAGGTAATCTTATCGCTGGCGCCTTTCATGAATTCTGTATGCTCAGCAATAAACTGTTCATTGGTAAGACCTTCTTCGATGATGACATAAGCCATGGCATTCATCAGTGCCAAATCGCGGCTGGGAATGAAGGGCAGATAGTAATCCGCAATATCTGCGGTACGCGTCTTTCTGGGGTCAGCCACAATAATCTTTACATTGGGGTCACTGTTTTTCCGGTCAATAATCCGCGAAAAGAGCACCGGATGCGCTTCCGCAGAATTCGAGCCAATCAGGAAGAAGGTATCGGCGGCCTCAATATCGGCATAGGTTCCCATGGGTTCATCTGCGCCATAGGTGGTAACAAAGCCCGCCACGGCACTTGCCATACAGGTACGGGGATTGCCCTCCACATTGTTCGTGCCAATGCCCGCACGGAAAATCTTCTGCATGGTGTAAGTTTCTTCGGCAAAGGTCTGACCGGAACCATAGAAGCCTACGGAATCCGGGCCGTAATTTTCAATGGCCTCCTTGAATTTGGACACCACCAGATTCATGGCTTCGTCCCAACTGGCTTCCACGAGCTGACCATCTTTTCTTATCAGCGGATGCAGCAGGCGGTCCTTGGTATCCATAATCTTCGGCAGCAAGATGCCCTTCACGCACAGCCTGCCTTTGTTGACCGGACAATCCGGGTCGCCTTTTACAGCCACAATCTTGCCGCCGGTAACACCAGCCAGCACCCCGCAGCCGGTGCCACAGTAACGGCAGACCCCCTTGACCCACTTTTCCGCATCCTTCTGCTCTACAGGGCCCTTGTGCGTATCTCTCTTTGTCCCGCAGCCTGCCGTAAACATGGCTGCCGAAATGGCCATAGCCTTCAAAAAATCACGTCTGGTAAATTTCATATCCATTGCCGACCCTCCTTACAGTGAACCCATGGCATCCAGATGACAGGTATAACAGCGCTCACGGCTGGGCAGTTCCTTGTTGACGGCATCATTATGCACAATGCCCGTATGGCAGGTGACACAATTCATGCCATTCTCAAAATGCTTTGCCGTATGAGGGTCTTTACGCAGCCCGGCAACCTCAGCATCTTTGATTTTATCCTGATGACAATTATAGCAATTTACTTCATTGGTATCCTGCACCTTGATTGGGTCCGGAACATTACCTGTCACATGCAAAATAAGTTCCTTAGTTCCCTTCATTTTCGACTGTACCATGCCCGTGAAGCCTGGCTGTTCATGGCAATCCGCACAATCCACATTCTTGTGATTGGAATGCTGCCAAGTCACATACATGGGGTCCATCTCATGGCATTGTTCCCCGCAAAATGTATTTTGATTCGTCGCTTCAATCATGCCATAAGCTCCTGTACAGGCAATAATACAAACCAAGCCTGCTATAGCCAGATGTTTCAGTTTTATTTTTTTCTCTCCCAAACTCATAATACACCCTCCTTATTGGCGCTAGCGCCTTTTCACGGTAAACCTTACCGCTCCTTCTTTGCATATATCAATGCAATCTCCACAATTCGTACAGAGCATATGATCATCCCAGCTATTTTTCCCCGGAGCTGTGCCCATGGAACAAACGGCTGCACACTTGCCGCAATGGGTGCATTTACGCTTATCGACCTGAACAGTGAAAATCCTTTTGCTCCCCAGCAAACCATACAAAGCGCCCAAAGGACAAAGCGTACGGCACCATATCTTCTGCCCCCAGACAAAGGCCGCAGCTAAGACCAGCAAGAGCAATACCATTTCCAGTCCCACACCGAAAAGCAACATCCGCATCAATGCAAAAACCGGCGATACCGTATTGAATACCGGCAGGGATATGAGCAGCGACAACGCCAGGGTTATCCCTAAGGCGAGCAAGGGAAGCCGTTTTTCCCGCAAATTTTTCTTTTTTCGCACAGGAATAAGCTCCAACAGAAAATTCAACGGACAGACATAACCACAAAACAAGCGTCCGCCCAAGATGGCTGCCACAGTCAACGGTATAGCAGAAAGCAGCAAGGGCATCCACAGTCTCTTGCCTGCAAAAGTGATTTCCAACGCCGTCAGCGGGTCAGTCAAAGCTGTTCCCATTAAATCTGCCGAAATATACGTACCATACCAAAAAAGGTCCACATACCATATCGGCAACAGTAATATGACAATAAAGAAAATTTGGATAATTTTGCGAACAAATCGTACGGACGACCTCATACCGCACCCCCTAATCATTCCTTGGCTTCACGGTAGCAGCCTTTTGCGGACTGGCAATGCATACATTTTCACAGCGTCCACAACCGGTACAATAATCCGGATCCACCGTAGGGTACTTGTAATTTTCCAGTTTTATCGCTTTATCATAGAAAGGACATGCTGCATGACACACCCTGCAGTCCTCCCCTTTTCTGGCCAGACAGATATCTTTGTCGATCTCAGCCAGTCCCATGCGTACGTTCTCCTTCGGCACAGGCTTTAAGGCCCCCGTTGTACAGACTTCCGTACATTTCATGCAAAGGTCACAATAGCCTTCTACCGGCACGATATAAGGTGTACCGATAGCCAGTCCCTGTTCTCCATGTGCAATCTTAATACAGCCGAGGGGACAAACTTCGGCACACTTACCACAACGGGCACAGGTTGCCAAAAAGAGTTCTTCCGGCTCTGCTCCCGGCGGACGAATAAAACCAGCTTCCCCTTTTCGCAAGCTGCTATTTCCCAATAGCAAACCGAAGATGCCGCCCCCGAGCAGCATCTTAATCAGAGACCGTCTTTCCATAAACGCCCCCCTTTATCCCTTACTTCTGTTTCTTCGCTATCATTATCATTATATACTATTTAAGCACAGCTTTATGTTGCCAGAGTCACCACTTCAAAATTATTTTTTCTCAGCCTCTGATTCATCCTCCGTGGTAACATAACTCGGATAAACGCCCAGCACGCCTTCCAAGCGTTCAATAGCCAGACACTGTTTATGCAGCTCCTGAATATTATCCGTTTCCACGATTACGATTAATTCCCCGCTCGGCGCCGTCGTCTCAACGCTTACGCCGGGAATCTCTGCCAAACAGGAACGAACATGTTCCTCCTGACCGTTTTTCATTTTCAGCAATACACTGCTCAAAGCCATACGCATACATCTCCTCATCAGCCTATTAAGCCGTACGGAATTTATTTACACTTTCCTTCAAGGAATCCGAGAAGTTGGACAGCTCCGTACTGGAAGCAGCGCATTCTTCGGATACGGCGCTGTTGTCGGTGACTACGCCTAAAATATCCTGCGACAGCGCCCCGACTTCTTCCATCTTGCTCTGCTGGGTAAGGCTTTGCTCCTTCATCTTCTGGAAGGCTTCATCCACTACCGCAGTATTCTGTGAAGTACCGGCCAAAGACTCAGCAGCTTTATTTACCACTTCCGTCCCCCGGTCAATAGCCGCCAGCGCATTGGAGATAAGCTGCTGGATATTCTGCGTGGAGTCTGCCGACTGTTCGGCAAGTTTTCTCACATTTTCCGCTACCACGGCAAAGCCCCGTCCGGCTTCGCCTGCCCTTGCCGCCTCAATGGACGCATTCAGCGAGAGCAGCGCCGTCTGGCTGCTGATTTCATCCAGCGTGCTCAAAATGGTGCGGATTTCCTGTGAAGCCGTGCCGATTTCCTGCATGGCCTTTACCACGTTATCCATCTGCTCCTGGGTGGCGGCAATGCTGTCCTTCGTCTGCCTGCGGGCCTCTAAGGCATTATCCACCAGCGAATCCACCTTCGCATTTTCATCGATGGCTTCCTGAATCTTGGTCTGAAGGTCCTGCACCGTTTCATTCTGCTTCATGGCCCCTTCGGCAAGGCTCTGGGAAACCTTGGATACTTCGCCGGCACTGACTGCCACCATGCCAGCCATATCACCCATGCTCTGCATTTCCTGACACAGCGTTCTGCGGATATGCGCGATATTTTCCTGTATGGGTGCATAATCGCCAATATACTTCATATCTGTAATCGTGACCAGATCACCACCTGCCATAGTGTTGAGATTCTTTTCGATATCCTGTACATAACCGAGGATTTCCTGACGCATTTCGTTGAGCAGGTCATAAAGTGCACCAATTTCATCCTTGCGGGGATAACTGAGTTTTTGTGACATATGCCCTTTAGCCAGCTGGTTCACGCTGCTCTCTAAAGCTGAAAGCGGCTGCACCACCCGTTCTTCAAAAGTTCCCGTCACTCGCTTCAGCACAAGATACACGGCAGCGATAAAGGCCACCAGCAGGACATAAAGGATTACCGCCATCACATCCACCATAGTCTGGGCTGCATCCACCATGGCATTAGTTTTGTCAAAATAAGTTTCACTTACTTCCAACAGATGAGCAGGATTTTTGCTCTGCTGATAATCTGCTATAGCAGGCTTAACCTCTCCCTGCCAGTATTTTTCTACCTCGTCCCTACGGGCAGGGAAACTGCCGATATGCATGCGGCTGCTCATCCCGGAGAGCAGTCCCTCTATCTTCGCCGTGGTCTTGCTGGCATCTGCTCCTGCCAGCACCTGTTTTACAATCCGCTGGCTGCCGCCGCGGACAACACCGGCATCATTCACCAGTGCAACATAGCTGGTGAACAGATACAGGCTGAAGCCTACAATCGCCACCACTGCTGCCACCATCAGAAAAATCCTGCGCAAATGCAGCTGGATTACGCCAGCAATCGTTTCTTGCCCCATCATGTTTAACACTTCCTTTTCCATATTCTCGAACATCTAATATCCCAATTTAATTTATTATAACAAAAAAAATCTCATGGCATAGTGACTTGTATCACCCAGCCATGAGATTTTCAGATAATTTGCATTAGTTATTTAGAATTCCAACGCCTCCTTGCCTTCCTGCGTATCCCGGTGTTCTTCCTCTCTCTCCAGCTCCTCAATCCATTCTCCATGATGCGCACTGGCGTAATCCATTTTGACCGTGCCGTCCTGCATACCGTGTACAGAATCCGGATTGACCACTACCGCCAGATAGATATGACCGATAGCTCCGGCAAAACTGATAGCCGCACAAAGACTGTGCACGGGAATCATCCATGCGCGAATGCTATTGTCGATAAAGCCGTCACCAAACCATAACAAGGCACCAGAAACGACCAGCACCGCCCAGGCAGCCAGCTGAAAGGCAATATTCATACGCTCGCCGCCATTATAAAAGCCCTGCTTAGGCATATCGGGATGCTTGCCAATAAGTTCCAACGGAAATTTGATCAGGAAGGTAATGTCCTTGCCATTGAACTTAAAAATTTCCGAGAACATCCGCCAAATGCCCTCCCTTGCTGTAATAAGCCCGATGATGGGATTAAGTACAAAGAGCACCGCAAAAAAACGATGACCATATTGCAAAGTTTTCGCACCGAATATCTGGTAAAGGAAACCAAATGTGTCTGCATAAAGAGGCAAAGCGGTCAAAAACAGCATAAAAAAGCAGATGGCATTGATCCAATGCAAATAAACAAAGCCCTTGGTATGGCGTTTGACGTATTTTTCATTCACCATCTTATTTATCCCCCTTTCTTTGCCATGAGGTAAGCGCAGTAAGGCCCAGCACGCCAGCGATGGTTCCACCAGCGGCCATTTTCCCCAACGGACGTACCAAATCTTTCCAAAGATTGATGGAATCCGAAACCTGCGGATTTACCGGCAGCCCATAGACCTCCGGCTTTTCCGGCAGCACATAGAGCATATGTACACCGCCCACTCCGGCAGGATTGTAGATATTGGCATCGGGATGAGTATCCTTAATCATGGCCAGACGTTCTTCCGCCTTTTTGAGCATTTCCTGCTTCGTGCCAAAGAGAATGGCATCCGCTGTACAGGTTTTGGCACAAGCTGGTGTCATACCTTCCTCAATACGGTCAAAACACATATCACATTTGGTGGAAACATTCTTTTCTGCATCTACCTTGGGGATGCCAAAAGGACAATTGGTTGTGCAATAGCCGCAGCCCACGCACTTTTCCGTATCAATGACCACAGCCCCGGATTCTTTCTTTTCTATAGCACCTTCCGGACAGCCGTTCATGCAGCCAGGATTTTCACAGTGCATACACTGTTTCTTGAAAAAGTCCCAGTGAAAATTTCCGTTCTTATCGGTACGTTCCTGCATCTGAATGAGATTCCAGGTATGAGAAGTTAAATCCTTATGCGACTGATACTGTCCTTCAAAAGGCGTGGACATATCAGCCGGCAAATCATGCCATTGTTTGCAAGCTACCATACAGGCGCGGCAGGCACTGCACCGTACCACATCATGGAGCATAGCCATTTCTTGAGCCATCGTTGTACTCTCCTTTCGTTATTTGCTCTCCAGCAAAACGCTTCCTTTTTTTATGAAGTTCTGTTCTTCGCCCAGCATATCAAAGTGAAGAGTTGCCCAATCCTGAAGGTAAATCCCTTCCTCGCCCTCCTCATTGTAGGTTTTGAGATAAGCATGGCACTCGTCGCATACATCCAGCCGAATAGCACTTTGCCCCTCCGGCTCAAGAATATGCATCTTCGTCAAATCCTCGTTGCCACAATAAACACAACCTACTCTTGCAAAGGGCCATTCCGTATGACAGCCATCACAGACCAGGAATCTTGCCCGACCTTCTTTTTCCTTGCGCAGATGGGCCATGATGGCCTGCCGCCCGCATACCGGACAATAATTGCGCACCCAGCCAAGTTTCTGCCAGAATTCATGATTCTTGAGCTTTGCGGGAACAAGCGCATCCACAATCTGCCATATCACGGCGCGGACTACTGCCCCTTGCAGACTCTCTGCCTGCAAAAAAGCATTCAGATTTTCATCATCCTGCGTGATAACCAGCCGAATGAGCTCCCGGCGCTTATCCGGCTCCTGCTCACCCGCCCACTTGGCAAATCTCTGCAAGGCTGCTGCCAAAGCTTCCGGCACAGCGACGCCCAAAAGTTCCATGAGTACCGGGGGCAGGAAACTTACAGCGGCTGCGCTAATTTTTTCCTGTATTTCTTTATTTTGCAGCAAGGGAATCCCCGTCTGCGTAAGGGCTTTTATTTCATCCTGTGCAGGAAATTCTACAGGCCCTGCCACATTGTGTACAGCCTGTGCCATGCCCTGCTGTACAGCTGCCGTTTCCTGTAAAAAAGGGTGTTTGTCCAAATATTCCTGCATCTTTTGATCTGCTCGGTTCATTTTTCTCTCCTGTTATGCTTTGGTGATATTGACCAGACAGGCCTTGAATTCCTGTTCCTGTACATTGGGGTCCAAAGCGTCAATCGTAAGGTAATTGGTCGATGGGCCTTTGCTTAAGCCCTTAAAGCCCCAGCTATAGGGCATCCAGACCATATGCGTTTCTTCCCCGTTGATGGTTAAAGGCTGTGCTCTGTCCGTCACCATGGCTTTGACCGTAACTTCACCGCGGGCAGAATTTACCTTCACCTTATCTCCCAGTTTCACGCCCAATTTGTCAGCCAGCTTATGACTCATTTCCACAAAAGGCTCCTTCACCAGCTCATTGAGCCAGGGGACATTGCGGGTAACTGAACCAGAACACCAATGTTCAGCGATACCGGAGCTGCAGAGCACATAAGGGAATTCGTCCTTCGTACCGATACGCTGTTTCTCAGGCAGACGGGGATAAACCACACAGGGGTTGAACTGTGCACGTTCATCACTGTGCAAAGCATTTTTCGTGGGACTTTCCACCGGCTCGTAGAATTCCGGCAAGGGGCCGTCCACCGGCGTATAGGAATGGTCGCGTGTCATGCCGTCCGGATTGGGGTCACTGTATTCAGCAGCAAAGAGACGGGCATAACCTTCACCGGTCATGCGGAAAGGCTTATTGCCGTCCGGAGTTCCCGGTGCAGCACTGCGATTGCCTACATCAGGGACATCGTAACCTTCCCAACGATTCTTCCCTGCATCCCACCAAACAATCTTGTGTTCCGGATCTACAGGCTGGCCGTTTTCATCACAGGAAGCGCGGTTATAGAGAAGATGAATGTTATCGGGCCACGTCCAACCGAAATTGGGATAAATGCCCAGACCGCCTTCATCTTCCTGCCCACGGCGCTGGGCCATATGCTTGCCGCCGCCATAAACACCTGCATAAATCCACAAGCCGGAACTGGTCGTACCATCGTCCTTGAGTTTGCCGATACCGGTTACCAGTTCGCCCGTAGTCAAATCATAGCCGTTGATTTCCTTCAAAATGTCTTCTACCGTCTGATCATCAGAATAATTCCAGGTCATACGCTTGATGATTTCGTCCTTGGGATCAGTAGAATCCTTGTAAAGTTCGCGGATCTTCCGCCACAGGAGATTGTTGATTGCGTAATCCGGCTTGGAATCGCCCAATGGTTTTGGCCCTTCCATGCGCCACTGAATCATACGCATGGAATTGGTGATGGTCCCCCGCCGTTCCAAATACGAGCAGGCAGGCAGGAATATGACCTCCGTCTGAATATCTGCCGGATTATCGCCAGGACGGTTCCAGAACTCTGCCGTTTCATTGACGAAAATATCCTGTGCAATCACCGTTTCCATTTTGCAAAGACCATCATGCACCATCGTAAGATTAGCATTCGTCACCTGCGGATTCTGACCGCAAAGATAGAGACACTTCACCTTGCCACGATAAGCATCTTCAAACAGACCATAAATCGAATCGTTATGACTGCTGTTGCGCACACCAATCAGATTAAAACCAAAATCATTTTCCGGCGTTGCATAGTCGCCAAACCAGGCTTTGAGCATATTTTTAAGCCACTTTGCCCGGAACGTCCCCGAGGCCTTCGTCCACTTCGCCAAAGTATTGGTCTTTTCCGTGGGGAAGGACAGATATCCCGGGAAATACTGGAACATAATGCCAAAATCCGTAGATGCCTGTACATTGGGCTGGCCGCGCATAGCATCGATGCCGCCCCCCGGAATGCCGATATTGCCCCGCAGAAGCTGCAGAACGGTAAAGCAGCGGATATTTTCCACCCCTACAGTATGCTGTGTCATGCCCAAAGCATACATCATCACCGTAGGCGAATTTTCACAGAATATCTTTGCGGCTAGTTCAATGTCTTCTTTCTTCATTCCCGTAATACCGGAAACCTTGTCCAGTGTATAGCGGGAAAAATGCTCCTTCATACGGCTCATAACCGTATTCGGTGCAAAAAGGTCATTTGCCTTCTGCGGCTTGCCATCTGTGCCTAAGGCATAACCCCAGGTTTCCATGTTGTATTTATGTTTTTCGGCATCATAACCAGAAAAAATACCTTCATCAAAGCGGTAATCATCACGCAGGATACAATACGCATTGGTATTGCGGCGAAGATAATCTTCGTTATACTTTTTGTTTTCAATGATATGGCTGATGATGTAACCCAAAAAGGCAATATCCGTCCCGGGACGCAGCCGGAAGAAATGGTCAGCAATCTTTGACGTTCTGGTGTAGCGCACATCCACATGCACGATTTTTGCACCATTATTCTTCGCCTTCATGACATTCTTAAGGCCCATAGGATGACATTCTGCAATATTGGAGCCTTCAATCCAAATGAGTTTGGAATGTTTTAAATCGCCCCAATGATTGGTCATAGCCCCGCGGCCAAAAGCAGCATTCAATGCCGGCGGCGTTGTTGCATGGCAGACACGGGTCTGATTGTCGATATAGGTCACACCCAAAGCGCGAGCCATCTTGAT
Source organism: Selenomonas ruminantium subsp. ruminantium ATCC 12561 (assembly GCF_000424065.1). Lineage (GTDB taxonomy): Bacteria > Bacillota > Negativicutes > Selenomonadales > Selenomonadaceae > Selenomonas_A > Selenomonas_A ruminantium. Next base: position 110,138 of record NZ_AUJE01000001.1, on the reverse strand, counting down.
ATTCTGATAACATTCCTCATTGTTGATCTGAGAACCGCCAATAAAGCCAATGGCATCCGTACGATGTACATCTACCGTCTGCCCATCGATTACTTCCGTCTGTTTCCAATTCTCATCGCGGGCTTTTTTCAGCGCCCGGGCGGCCTTGTCGATGGCGTCATCCCAGCTGATTTCCTCCCAATGATCGCTGCCAGGGGCACGATACAACGGTGTCTTGGCCCGCTGGTCAGAATTGGGAATCTGGCCATATCCCAGCCCCTTGGAACACAGCGCACCACGATTCACCGGATTATCCGTGGCTCCTTCGAGATTAATCAGCTTATCGTCCTTTACATAGCCAATCACACCACAACCACAGGCACAGAAATGGCAAATAGAAGTAAACTCCCGTGCCCCCTTCAATTTGAACTCCTTGGCAGCAGCTTTAACCTTGGGCATATCCAGCCCCAGCCCCGCCAAAGCCAGTCCTATACCAGTAAGCCCGGTGGCTTTTAAGAAGTCACGTCTCGTTAAATCCATCCAAACTTCCTCCCTCTTACCATACATATTAGGTTTATATAAAGTCATACCCAGTTCATAATGCTTATATCAACTTCAAAAATTGTAGCAGCTATTCTCGATAAAAACTGTTTATGATTTTATTTAAAAAAAGTATCGGAAACGGATAATTTTTTTTTACAATACCCGCTCCGAATGCGTATAAACAGAAAATCCATCACGAGTCAGCCGGGCCATCAACGTTATGCCCAGTTTGTCTGCCAGCTCCAGAGACAACGTGGTCGGCACAGACTTGGCCAGCACCATTCGGCAGTCCATGCGCCAAAGCTTCAACATCATCTCCGTAGAGCAGCGGCCACTGAAAACAATCAGTTTATCCGCCAGCATGATGTCCTGACGGACAGCCCAGCCATAGAGCTTGTCAAAGACATTATGACGGCCGACATCCTCCCGAAACACCAGGATTCTGTCCCTCCCCGGGTCATAGATCACGCCGCTGTGCACACCATTAGTGCCTTCATGTGTGGCCGCCATTTCCCCCAGGAGCATATTGGCAGTCTGCAGGGCCTTCACGGCTTCCACATGCACTGTATCTGCCGCCTCTGCCCGTCCCTGCCAGGTTCGCAAGCGGGAAAGGCTGTAAAAGCGAGGGTCTTTCCCTGCCCGCCGCGCACGAGCCTTTGCCCAGGCTGTGGTTTCCACCCTGACTGTGCCATCAGCCACTTGCAAACGGACAATATCTGCCGCCCGCTGCAGAAGCCCACGCTGCGCCAGCTGGCCTACAGCCAAATCCAGCCTGTCCCCTGGTGAACACAGACTTTCACCGATGATTTCCCCATTCAGCTCTATTCTGAGCAGCTGCTCGATAGAAGTGGGCTTTGTATCCTCTACCCACTGCCCCTCTGCCGCCATAAAACGGCGTACAGCCATCATCTCACATTCGTCCCAGCGTGGTTCCATTGTCCTTTCTCCTTTTTTCGTGAATACGTCCTTCTGACACTGTCATGTTAGCAAAGAAATTTGTTCATGACAAGTTGCCATTTATAGACAAAAAGAGTAGGTATAAATGATTTTTATACCTACTCTTAATTAAACTTATTGCCATGGTCACTTGCCAGCACTATGCCAATCACAGCATGCGCACCAGCCTTCATCAAGGCATTTGCACATTCCACCATCGTTGCTCCGGTAGTGAAAATATCGTCAAACAATAAGACCTTTTTCCCCGCCAGCATCTCTGCCCTTGTTACGGCAAAAGCATTATTTAGATTTACAGCCCGTTCCCTTTCACTTAGTTCATACATCGGACGAGTGGCACGTGTACGCGCCAGCAGGCGCTGTACAGGTATATGCTGCCGGCTCAGGAAATCGCCAAATATCAGTTCGGCCTGATTGAAGCCCCGCTGTTTTTCCTTTTTGGGGTACAAGGGCACCGGCACGGCAAAATCTATGCCGGATAACATTTTCCTTACCTGCGGCAGGTTACCGGCTTCAGTTAGCAACGTATTGATATAGGACAGATTGCTGCGCCTGCCCTGATATTTCAACTGACGGATCAAATCCCGCAGACTTCCCTTGTAAACGCCAAATGCCCATGCATCGGCAAGTACAGCCTGCATGGGCACAGAAAGAGGCAGGCGATGCGGCTGCAACGCCTTGGCCAGACACTGCGGGCACCAACAGCCGCGCTCCTCTACATAAGCATGGCACAGCGGACAATGGGGTGGAAAGACAAAATCAAGCAGTGTTTCCCAAAAATCAACCACGGCCAAAGAATCTCCGTTTGGGGCGTTTGTGCTCCCAGACCATCACGGCTTCCAGCACCGAGCCAGCCACACAGCGGGCTTTATCGGAAATGGTAAAGCACTCCTCCTGTCCCATAGTCGGGTGAATGTCGGCAATCTTTTGGTCTTTTTTCACCCAGCTGCCCTTATGGAGCGCACCACGCAGAACGCCATCAATCGTCGCCTTTATTTCAATGGTACGGCCATCGGTTGTATGCAGCCGGGCCAGCGGCTCATCTTTTTTGACCATCAGGGAAATGGTGCTTAGAAGATCAACAGTCCCTTCTTCCGGAGCAAAAATCAAATGTTCCATATTGGCACTTGCCCCTACTGTGCTGCTGAAAATATCCTGACTGCGGGCAGAGTACCCCTCATAGATCAAGCGCCCCAGATTATGGCCGCGCATGGTCTCCACCACGACATCCACATCCCGTCCGGCACAAAACCCCGGCCCTAAGGCAATGGTATGCTCCGCCATATCCCGCGTAGTGCCATTAGTCGTATGGGAAAGAATCGCATCCACAAGCACCTGCGGTTTTAATTCCTTCACACAGCGGGCCTCCGGGTCTTCCAACATGACCAGCTCACCTTTTTTCAGCCTTTCCTTGGCTTCAATGAGATTCTTGGCCTTATGACAGACAATACGCTCCACCTTGGACTCACCACGATACATGGCTTCGGAAAAAGCTACCCTGCGCCGGGTAGCAGACGGTTCTTTCTGCTCCAGTACCAGCACTTTGAACCCAGCCCGATATAACGCATGAATCGTGCCGCTGGCCAGTTCTCCGCCGCCCCGCACAATAACCAAATGTTTCATTGCCTATGCTCCTTATCCTTATTCTATACGAATATCATATTATATCCATTATACTATATAATGGACGGCTTGTTTCGCGATAATTTCTCTCAAAATTTTAAATTTATTATTCAAAAGCATTGCAATTATCTGATAAGTATGTTATTATGTACTTGTAAAGAGGAGATGGATATACAAACCACCAGAAAAGTAATTCAGTCGTTTGAAATTTTGGCAGGTGGTATCTAGCCGAAACAGGCTCTCTTCAGAACCTTGCATACTTGTTATTACGAAAGGATGTGAGTGTTTATTGAAGAAATCACTTAGCAGGAGCGCTTTTGCAACCTAGCTAGCAAGTGCATTGGTGAAGTACAAGAATATCCAATAGGCGAAAAAGAGACGTGATGATGGCTAGGCCGCCAGACGTACTCAAAAGCGATTGGAAGTCAGGAGCACAACGCTTAGGTTAAAAGCAGCAGGAACTGCTACCCCGGGTAATTCTTTACAAGTCTCTATGAGCATCGAAACCGTAGTAAACCTATTGTTATCGAATGGGAGATTAAGTGCGCACAACGAATGAATGACTCTGTGTATTCAAAAGTGTTTAGCTAAGCATCCATATATTATGGAACACTGCGCTTGGATTTCTGCTCGAGAGGAAATCCTCGCCGACAAATGAATATGAGAAGGATACGTTAATATCTATGAATATCCATAAATAAAGCCGGTACGCGATGCGTGCCGGCTTGCTTATATTGTCGCTAAACAATTAGTAAATTTTTCAGATTTATGTTAAAATAATGATGTAGTTATAAATCTTTTAGGATAGGGGATGTTATTATGGAAAATCCTATGCTCGGTAAAGTACAAGACCTCAGCCATGGGGCGTTCATGTCGGAAGCGGCCAGTTATTCCGGCATTGCGATGAAGGAAATCCTGATGGTGCTGTTGGTCGCTGGTTCAGCAATCGCCACCATTGTCAGCGGCTATGCCACGATGGTTACTACGGGCGTTGCTTGTGTAGGCTGTCTGATTATGACCTTTATCGTCAGCTTCAAGCCGCAGACCGCCGGTTTTATCTCACCGCTTTTTGCCATCTTTGAAGGTGCCTCCATTGCCATGCTCTCCATGATTGCTGAGGCGTTCCTGCCCGGTGTCGTCATTCAGGCTGTACTGCTCACCTTTACCATCGCCATTGCGGCTGCGCTGGTGTTCAGCCAGGGCTGGATTACAGTAGATGGCAAGTTCACCAAGGGCGTTACCATTGCCTTAATGGGGCTGCTGCTGGCCTATCTGCTGCGCTTTGTGATGTCCTACTTCTTCAGCGTGGATTTCGGTTTTATGGATGGCGGCCTGATTGGCATTGGCATCAACCTGCTGATCATCGGCATTGCTACGGCCTGCCTCTTTATCGACTACCATCAGATTCAGGAGGCTGTTGCACAGGGACTGCCCAAGGATTATGAATGGTACTGTGCCTTCTCCCTGCTGATTACGCTCGTCTGGCTCTATGTACGCTGCATTGACTTGCTGTTGACCATCAGCAATATGAGTGATGACTGATAAAATACGGTAACGACTATACACAAAAGGAGCGGTATAACCTTTTCTTTCGCTTTGACAGGCTTGTCAAACGCTGCAGAAAAGGTTGTACCGCTCCTTTAATTTACCATATCAGCTGTCTTCGTAAGGACGCACCCGCAATGTCAGTCCCCGGGCGTCGCAAATGGCCTGACATTTGGCAATTTCCTCAGGTCCTTCGACCTTGTCCACAATGGTCAGTACCACATTAGGCACATATTTCTTGCTGTGTTCGGCAAAATCCAGCATAGCCTCATAGGATTTCAGGCCGTATTTTGCCCTGGTCAGCTCGTAATAACGCTCCGCATTGGAGGCGTTAAGGCTGATGGAGATGGTATCGAGAATCCCCTGAAAATCCTCGGCAATTTCCCGGCCGTATTCCAGTTCACCCAAACCATTGGTATTCAAGCGGGTCGGTAGTTCCGGATGCTGTTCCTTTACATAATGGAGAAGTTCCGTAAGCACAGCCAGCTGCATGGTCGGTTCGCCAAAGCCGCAGAACACGACTTCTTTGATATATTCCCAGGGAACTGCAGCCAGCGCGGCTTTCAGTTCTTCTACGGTGGGCCGTTTTTTCAACCACAAGCTGGATTCTTCGGCCATCTTTTTCATATTGCGCAGGCAAAAGGTGCAGGCACAGTTACACTCGTTGGTGATATTCACATAAAGATTCCGCTTGCCTTCCGGCTGTTCGCGAAGACTTTCCTCCAAAGGCAAGTATCTGCCCCCCTTATGGGTTGCATAAACTAACATTTATTTCAGCTCCCTAAGATATTCTTCAAATGGCATGCCATAATTCCACGGCAAATCCAGTTTTTCCGCATATTGCAGGCATTTATTGATAAACTCAGCCGCCTTGACCGCCGCCTGTTCCAAGGTTTCTCCATTGATGAGACTCCCTGCCACAATCGCCGCAAAGGCATCGCCTGTTCCCGACCGGTCGCCGCCGATTTTCTCCACCGTCAGCACCTTGCCCCGTCCGGCTTCGTAGATGAAATTGCGCAACGTATCCTGTCCATGCAGCCCGGTAATGATGACCTGAGAAGGCCCCTGTGCAGACAATTCGCTGGCCATATATTCCAAATCTTCATTGCTGACCAGCCCATCCTTCGGATAGGGAATATCGAGCAGGATACAGGCCTCAGTAAGATTAGGTGTCACCAAATCCGCATGAGCCAGCAGACGCCGCATTTCCGCACACATCTCCATGGTATAGGAACTGTATAGTTTGCCGTTATCCCCCATTACCGGGTCAACCATCACTCTTGTGGCCGGCTGTTTGAAGCGGCGGATAAATTCTTCCACAATGGCAATCTGCTGCACAGAGCCCAAAAAGCCTGTACAAATACCATCAAAGGACAGCTGGTTTTTCTCCCAGCTGTCCATATAGGGCTTCATCCGCGCTGTATAGTCGTCCAGATAGTGGTGTTCAAAGCCTGTATGTACCGACAGTATCGCCGTAGGCATTGGACAGGCCTGAATCTTCATGGCCGAAATCAGCGGCAGTTCCACCGCCACCGAACAACGGCCAAAACCAGTTATATCGTTGATTAGGGCAATGCGTTTTTGACGTCTTAGCAAGGACTCTCTCCTCCCGGAATACTATTAGCGGTTGTCCACCTTATCCATCGCGACCATATCGTGCTCTGCAAAACGGCGCCATGCCAGTTCCTCGAACTTCGTACCCGGCTGGCCATAGTTGGCATAAGGGTCAATAGAAATGCCGCCACGGGGCAGGAATTTGCCCCAAACTTCAATATACTTAGGCTCCATCAGCTTGACGAGATCCTTCATGATGACGTTCACCACATCCTCATGAAAATCACCATGATTGCGGAAACTCACCAGATAGAGTTTCAACGACTTGCTCTCCACCATCTCTTCATTCGGTACATAGCTGATGTAGATTGTCGCGTAATCCGGCTGTCCTGTAATCGGGCAAAGCGCCGTAAATTCCGGACAGTTGAACTTTACCCAATAATCATTTTCCGGGTGCTTATTCTGGAACGTTTCCAAAATCTCCGGGCAATAGTCATAATGGTATTTAACCTTCTTATTGCCTAACAGCGAAATATCTTCCTGTTCTTTGTTTCTTGACATAATGTTTCTTTCTCCAATCTTAGCTTTGCAGGAATTTTTCTTCAAAATCGGGCACGCTTTCCGGATGACCAAATAAATATCCCTGTATCGAATCCGCCTTGCATTCCTTGGTAAGAAGCTCATACTCCGCTTCTTCCTCCACGCCTTCGATACAGCAGGAAATACCAATGCTATGGCAAAGGTCAACCACATACTGCACCAAACGGCGGTCAAAGTCATTTTCCAAAATCTTTTTCACAAACTCCCGGTCAATCTTTACAATATCGCAGGAAAGGTTCTTCAAAGATGCCAGCGAGGAATAGCCCGTACCAAAATCGTCCATGGCCACGGCTATGCCCAAATGACGAAAAGAATCAAACTGCTTGTTGATAAAGCTCCAATCCGCCACGATTTTGCTTTCGGTAAGTTCCAAAATAATCGAATCCGGCGGCATATCGTAGCGTTCCAGACAATCCTCCACAAAGTTCTTGAAGGACAAGTCCTTAATCTGCTCATAACTCATATTGATGCTGACACGGAAGTCCGGCACAAAGCGCCGCCACCGCTTACAAGTCTTGATAGCCTCTTCAGCAATCCACTTGCCAACAGGAATAATGAGCTTGGTTTCTTCCAAAATGGGAATAAATTCCATTGGTGCAACCATACGCCCCTTGGGATTTTTCCAGCGCAGCAGGGCTTCGGCCCCAATGAGCTGCTGGTCTACAGCACTTACCTGTGGCTGGAAGAACAGACTGAAGCCCACACAGCCATTTTCCACGCTCTCCCAAATGCTGTCACGCATGGAAATGGAGCGTACCCAGCGATTGTACTGTTCTTTGCTGAACAACACATTGCGATTTTTTCCTTCCCGCTTGGCAATGTCCATAGCCGCTTCTGCATGTTTATGCAGCACCAGATAATCCTTGCCGGCCTCCGGGTAGAACACGGTCCCACAGGAAGCCGTACAGAAATACTGATGACCATCAATGTCCTGTGGACGTGACAGCGCACTTTGCACACTGGCAAAAATATCCGCAACCTCATCCACCTTGGCACCAGGATAAATCAGGGCATACTCGTCCCCATCCAGTTTGAACAAAGTAAGCTCTGACGGAATGACATTGCCAATCACATCAGCCACCCGTTTCAGAACCAAATCTCCGGTCATACGGTTGTGGGTTTCATTGACAATCTTGAAATTATCCAGCCCGAAAACCATAATAGCCCCGCCTTCTCCAGTAGCCCGATATTGAGCCAGAGCCATTTTTACTGCATGTTCAAACTGATATTTATTTAAGAGGCCGGTCACTTCATCTGCCTGATTGCGCTGAGCCATGCGCGACATCGTGCCCACAAACATATAGGGATTACCGTCCCGGTCAAGCCCCACCCGGCCACGGCAGCAAATCCATACATACTCGCCTTTACGATTCTTGACCCTATACTCCATATTATGCTCACAAGGAACCTTCGAAGCCATAACCTTGCTGATGGATGCCTGATAGGCGCCCCTTTCCTCAGGGTGTACCAATGGTACCCAGTATTGGTCAAAATCATGCATAATTTCACCGGGCAGGTCAAAATCATTGACCATATTCGGCGATACCATCACCAGATTTTCCTGTAAATCGGTGAAGAACAAATAGTCTCTGGCCGTCTTGCCCAGCAAATCAAAATAGAACCGGAAACGGCGTAAACACGGGCTTAAGGGAATACGATTATTTTTTCTCATAATTATCATCCTATATTGCCGATTATCATCCTTAGGGCAACATACCCACTTATTAATATTTTATACCTAAACAGGGGCAATAAGCAAGCGAAAACAAGAAAAAGGACGGACAAAAGCCCCCGCCAAATGGCGAGGGCCGTATCGCTTATTGCCTATGCAATTAATGGTTGAAGATATTCTTCAACGCCTGCTTATTCACATCGCGGTTAAGCTGTGCGAGATAAGTCGTGAGCTTGATGTTCTTCGGGCAGGCCTGCACACAGTTCTGGCTGTTGCCGCAGCTGGTGATGCCGCCTTTTTCCATCAGGGCATTCAAGCGCTTCGGAGCGTCGAATTTTCCCAGCGGATGCAGGTTGAAGAGATATGCCTGAACCGTCGGGGACGGGCCAATGAAGTCGGACTGCGGGCCAACGTTCGGGCATGCTTCCATGCAGCAGCCGCAGGTCATGCAGTGCGAAATCTCGTAAGCCGTCTCTGCGGTGTACGGGTTCTGAATCGGCGCATCTTTAACATCCCAGGAACCGTCAACTTCCACCCAGCCCTGAATGCGTTTGAGGCTTTCAAACATAACAGAGCGGTCGATTAAGAGGTCACGGATAACCGGGAACGTACGAGCCGGCTGCAGGCGGATGGGCTGTTCCAGGTTGTCAACCAGGGAGCAGCAAGCCTGACGGGCTTTGCCGTTAATCACCATCATGCAGGCACCGCAAACTTTTTCCAGGCAGTTGCATTCCCAAACAACAGGAGCAACCTTCTTGCCGTCAACGGTGACGGGGTTCTTCTGAATTTCCATCAGGGCGGCAACAACGTTCAGGCCCGGACGGTAATCTACATCGAATTCTTGCGTATAGGGGGCCGAATCAGGGCCATCCTGACGCTCGATTACGAATCTGACTTTTTTCTGTTCTGCCATTTTGTTTGTCCTCCCTCTTACTCTTTCTTAGCTACAGCGTAGTTACGCAGACGCGGCTTAATGAGAGAGTGTTCAAATTCACGATAGGTAACTTCCGGTTCATTGTTGGCAGCGTCAAAGGATACTACCGTGGTACGCATGAATTTCTCATCATCACGGCCAAAGAACAGCAGATCATCGTTACCATCATCCGTCATAGCACGGCCAGTTGCGGCATCGAAATGGTATTTGCCATTTTTCTCATCGAAAGCCTTTTTCTTGGCTGCATCCCAGCTATCATAGTCGGATTTGAGGACAATCTTAGCATGAGCGCCGCGGCTTTCGTCACGCTGCAGAGCGGACTTCGTGATAGCCATAGCGTAGATGATCATGTTGCGGAGCTGACGAACGAACATTGCTTCCTGGTTAGCCCAGTTGCCATGGTCCGTAACGCCGATGTTATCCCAACGTTTCAGGAGGGCATGGAGTTCTTTCATGCACTGTTTGAGGCCGTTGTTATCGCGTTCGATGGATACGTATTTGTACATGATGTCACCGAGTTCATGGTGCATCTGATGTGCATTTTCCGCACCGTTCATATTGCGGATCTTGTCAAATTCTTCTACGCACTCTTTGCGGGCTGCTTCCAGTTCTTCGCTGGTAAGCGCGTCACCAAGCTTGCCGCTGCGGGCAAGGCGCAGAGCTTCCGGACCGGAGATGGTACCGGAGTACGTTGCAGACAGCAGGGAGTTTGCACCCAGACGGTTTGCACCATGGTACTGGTAGTCGCATTCGCCGGAAGCCATCAGGCCCGGGATATTCGTGTGGTGTTCGCGGTCTACCCAGATACCACCCATGGAGTAATGGATGGACGGGAAGATTTCCATCGGCACTTTACGCGGATCCTGACCTACGAAATCATCGTACATTTCGAGGATACCGCCCAGTTTATGTTCCAGATAATCAGCCGGAATATGGGAGAGGTCGAGGTATACGCGGTTCGGGTTGGTCATGCCAAGGCCCATGTGCACAACAACCTTGTAGATTGCACGGGAAGCAACGTCACGCGGTACGAGGTTGCCGTATGCCGGATACATATCTTCGAGGAAGTACCAGCGTTCTTTTTCGCCCGTCTGGGGGTTCTTGCGATATACCCAGACACGGCCGCCTTCACCACGGCAGGCTTCGGACATCAGACGGTTCTTGTCAGAACCCGGAATAGCCGTCGGATGGATCTGCAGGAATTCGGGGTTGCCGATTTCTGCGCCCTGCTGGTAAACAGCGGATACTGCGGAACCATTGCAAATGGTGGAAGCCGTGCAACGGCCATATACCTGGCCAGGGCCACCAGTAGCAAGGATTACGACATCAGCGGGGAATGCCTGGATTTCGTTGGAGTTCATGTTCTGCGCAACGATACCACGGCAAACACCGTCTTTGTTCTTGATGATTTTGATGAATTCCCAGAATTCATATTTCTTTACGCCGCCCTTGACTTCCCAACGGCGAACCTGCTCGTCGAGAGCATAGAGGAGCTGCTGGCCCGTCGTGGAGCCGGCAAATACGGTACGTTTGTTCTTCTGGCCACCGAAGTTACGGAGGTCAAGCACACCTTCCGGCGTACGCGTGAAGGGCACGCCCATGCGGTCGAACATATGCACGAGCTTCGGAGCTGCTTCAACCATGCCTTTAACAGCCAGCTGGTCAGCCAGGAAGTCACCGCCGTATACGGTATCATCGAAATGTTCATAGATGGAGTCATGCTCACCCTTGGTGTCCATGCAGGCGTTCATGCCGCCCTGTGCGCACAGGGAATGGGAGCGTTTTACCGGGCAGTAAGAGAACAGGTCAACCTTACCACCGTCTTCGCAGATTTTCAGCGTAGCCATGAGGCCGGAAAGGCCGCCGCCTACGACAATAATCTTTTTTTCAGGTTTATTAGCCATTGAAATTCTCCTTTACTTTGCCATACACAAGGCAATTACATCACAAAGTAGCTGCCCATAAATGCCAGCGTCACCAGGCACAGCACAGCACAAAGGCCCATGCTCATGAGGCTGATTACGTTCTGAATGCGGGGACCTTTCGCAATACCCCAGGTCATGCAGAAGGTGGTGATACCATTGCAGAAATGGAAGATGGCAGCAAACATGCCAAGGATGTACAAGAGAGCATATACGGGATTGGACACGAAATAGCTCTGCAGGAGTTCATAGGAAATCGGCGTACCAGCGATACCTTTCGTGAAGATACGCAGATAGAAGATGTGCCATACGAGGAACACAACGAGGAACCAAGCCGTCCAGCGCTGCAGGGCAAACTGCCAGTTGCGGACATAGCCATAGCGGCCCGGGTTGTTCTTAGCCTGCAGGCAGATGTAGATGCCATAGATGGCATGGAAGAGAAGCGGTGCAGCGATTGCACCAATTTCCAGACCGAGGAAAATCGGTTTTGGGATGAGCTCCATCATTGCGAGGGCTCCGTTAAGTGCAGGAGCGCCGCCCAGGGCCATGGAGTTGGTGAAGATATGCTCAAAGAGCACCATACCAAGCGCCAAGAGGCCTACTAATGAATGCAGACGACGCACGTAAAAAGTTGTGTGAAACATTCTATACCTCCTAAAATAATTCCTGGAATAGCGGGCAGAATCTCGTGCCCGCCTTGTTCCACCATACTTTGATTATCAATAATCTTTCAGCGTACGATACTTAGCCTGATTCGTTTCGTAGAGATTGTTGCCTTCGCAGTCAATAACCACGATAGCCGGGAAATCCTCAACGGTAAGACGTGCTACAGCCTCAGGGCCCAGTTCCGGGTACGCAAGAACTTCATATTTCTTGACGGATTTGGCAATCAGTGCTGCTGCACCGCCAACGGCTGCAAAATAGGTTACGCCGTTCTTCTTCATGGACTCGACCACTTCTTTGGAGCGGGAGCCCTTGCCAATCATGCCCTTGATGCCCTGTTCGAGCATGGTCGGGGTATAAGCATCCATACGGCCGGAAGTCGTCGGGCCACAGGAGCCGATGGGGTCACCCGGTTTTGCCGGCGTCGGGCCGAGGTAATAAACCATCTGATTCTGCCAGTCAACCGGCAGTTTTTCACCACGGGCAAGCGCTTCCGTCATTGCCTTGTGAGCAGCGTCACGGGCAGCGATGATTTCGCCCGAGATCAGTACCGCATCGCCTGCTTTAAGCTTGCGGCTCATTTCTTCCGTAAACGGAGTCTGAATCCGAATCTGTTCAGCCATTTATATTTCCTCCCGTCTTCCATCAAAGTACACGCTGTTTATGGCGCATAGCGTGGCAGCAAATGGTTACTGCTACCGGCAGACCCGCGATATGCGTGGGGCCCCACTCTACGTTTACAGCCAGCGCCGAGGTATTGCCGCCCAGCTGGGGGCCAATGCCTGTCTGATTGATGAGTTCGAGGAGTTCGCCTTCCAGTTTGGCATATTCCGGCATCGGATTGCGTTCATCAACAGAACGCGTAAGCGCCAGTTTGGAAAGGAGGGCTGCTCTGTCCATAGTACCACCGATACCAACACCGACAACCATCGGCGGGCACGGATTCATGCTGGCATGGAGAATGATGTCCATAACGGCTTTCTTTACGCCTTCCACGCCATCAGCCGGCACCAGCATCTTAACGCCGGACTTGTTCTCGGAACCAAAACCCTTCGGAGCCACGGTGATTTTGAGCTTGTCACCAGCGACAATCTTCGTGTAGATGACACCCGGCGTGTTGTCCTTGGTGTTCACACGATTGAAGAGCGGTTCGCCGACCACGGATTTACGCAGATAACCTTCGATGTACCCTTTGGAAATACCGGCATTTACCGCATCTTCCAAGAGGCCGCCCGTAATGTGCAGGTCCTGACCGACTTCCAGGAATACAATGGTCATGCCCGTATCCTGGCAGTAAGGACGGTCTTCAGCCTTGGCGATTTCCGCATTGCGAATAATCTGGTCGAGAACGTTCTGACCTACCGGAGAAGTCTCCGTTTCTCTTGCCTTCTTCATGGCGTTGTACACGTCATCCGGAAGGTAATAGGCCGCTTCTTTGCACATCTGTGCCACGGTTTCCGTGATTTGTTTTGCGTCAATTTCTCGCAAAGTAATCCCTCCCATAAATACACTTTATCACACATCAGCAGGCCCATAATAACACATTTCCTATTGATTTTCAAGCATTCGGAAGCTGTGCCTGAGCCGCATAAATAGTGAATCGAATTCACTTTTATGTACCTTGGTTACCACTAATAGTGACTTCTATCACATCAATATTTATATTAGATATTCGCAAAAAAAATCCTGCTAAAAGCAGGACTTTTTTAGAAAAAAATATAAAACTTTTCCATTTGATAATGATTATAAAATTAAATTTGTTTATATTCTTATCAGCTTTACAAGGGGAGATTTCCCCGGCTGTAAATCCATCACCATAAACGAACCATTGGCTGCATCGCGTGGACGGGCAACGCTGCCAGGATTTACAATCAGTACATTATCGATAATCTCCTGCACCGCAACATGGGTATGTCCATATACAGCGATATCCGCTCCAACAGCCAGCGCCGCCTGCTGCAGGTTGTTCAAGCCAAAATTCACCCCGAACAAGTGTCCATGCGTCAATAAGATGGTATGTCCAGCGATATCGGCTGTTTCATAGTCGGGCAAATGGCCACCGGGCCAGTCGTTATTTCCAGCTACCCGAATGACCTCTTTGTCCGTTACCATAGCCAAATAATCGGCATCCATGGCAATGTCACCAGCAAAGAGCCACAGAGCCACTCCCTGTGCCTCCTTATGTGCCAGCATCGAATCTATAGCCTGATAACTGCCGTGGCTGTCACTGACAATGCCGATTTTCATGCCAGATGCTCCTCTAACTTCTGTGTCAATTTACGCAAAGCCCGCCCCCGATGGCTGATACGGGACTTTTCTTCCATAGTCAATTCAGCCATGGTACGCCCAGCATACTCGTTGGTGTAGAAATAGGGGTCATAACCAAAACCATTTTTCCCGCGGGGAATCTTCCTGACCACACCATCACAGCGCCCATCAGCAGTCAGTATCGTACCATCTGTATCCACAAAGCACAGGCTGCAACGGTAATTCGCCGGAGATTCTTCCACATCGGCAATACAGAGTTCTTCGAGCATCTTCTGATTGTTGGCCCAGTCTTCCGCATTATAACCGGCATAACGGGAGGAATAGACACCAGGGCGCCCGCCCAACACAGCCACTTCCAAACCGGAATCATCAGCCAGGCAGGCACAGCCAGTCTTATCCCGATAAAACTGTGCCTTAATGGCTGCATTTTCCGCAAAGGTTTCCCCATCTTCAATCGCATTCGGCAATGGCCCAAAATCCGACAAAGCCACCACTTCTACCGGCAGATGGGCAAAAGCATCTTTCAATTCCCGTACCTTGCCTGCATTTTTCGTGGCAATGACAATCTTCTTCATGTAAAAACTCCCCTAAAATCAACCAACACGGCCCACTAACCACACGAGCTGGCCGCCTAAAATATCCTTTTCATAGGAAATAAGTTCCTGACAGCCCTTTTCCCCCAAAGCCAACAGACGCGTGAGTTCCTGATGGTCAAAAGGCCGTCCCTCACCAGTCCCCTGCACTTCGACAAACTTGCCAAAGCCCGTCATGACCACGTTCATATCCACCATGGCCGTTGAGTCTTCCTCGTAACAGAGGTCAAGGATTGGTTCATTATCCTTATTTATGCCCACACTGATGGCAGCAAGAAAGTCCTTCACCGGAAAGACATTTCCCTTCTGATAAAAGGTCGAACACGCCTCCACTAATGCGACAAAAGCTCCCGTGATGGAAGCTGTACGCGTGCCGCCGTCGGCCTGAATCACATCGCAGTCAATCATGATGGTGCGTTCCCCTAAAGCCTTGGTATCCACCACGGAGCGCAAAGAACGGCCAATCAGCCGTTCGATTTCCTGCGTGCGGCCAGACTGCTTGCCCTTGACTGCCTCCCGCTGAGTGCGTGTACCAGTGGCACTTGGCAGCAGCGAATACTCTGCGGTAATCCAGCCTTCACCTGTGCCCTTCAAAAAGAAAGGCACTCGTTCTTCCACTGTTGCGGCGCAGATTACCTTGGTATTGCCCATCTCGATGAGCACAGACCCTGCAGGGTATTTTTGAAACTTGCGGTGAATTTTGCAGGGGCGCAGCTCGTCGGCAGCGCGATGCCTGAAACGCTCCATATCATCACTCCTAAAAAAGAGCCGTGAACTAGCACAGCTCTCCTTACAATCACTTATTTGCTTTCCTGATACTGCTTATAATTCTTGATAATGCAGATTGGCGTCTTCTGCGAAGCGTTGCCGAACGGATTATCAATGAGCAGGTTGCGGGCAATTTCGCCGTCTACCCCATCGGTAATACCGACCACGCGGCTGCGTTTGAGGTCATTAACGTCAGCAATCATCGCACCGAAGCAGCCCAGACGCTCTTTGATGCGTTTTACGACTTCGTACGGTTCACCCGGCCCATAAACGATACATTTATCAAACGGAGGCATCGTACCCGTAACATCATCAATCATGGCCGTTTCCTTGCCACCCCAAACGTAGAACATACCGCTCTTGCCAAAGATTTTAGCGATGAAGCCGGCAAACAGGGCAAAGGCTACCCGCCACTTGCCTTCTACGTCCATCAGGGACTGCATGCCATGCGGCGAAGCCAGCGAGCCGTAATCCGGGATAAAACGGCAGCAGAATTTCGCCAGGTCGGAGATTTCAAGATCCTCCGGACGCACGAAACGCCCCTGGGTGATAGCCACTACGGATTCCGCACAGCAGAGCAGATCGTTTTCCCCGATTTTATCTTTCGTGTAATGCTCGATGGCATCTACAATATCATCTTTTTCCGTTAAGATGCGCGTGGGCACCGGGATAAGTTTCATTTCTTCAGCCATATCTATGCCCTCCTTAATCCTTTACCAGCTGAACGCCAGCGAGTTTGGCGATTTCATCAGCCGTGATTTCAATACGCAGTTTCTTGTAATGCTGAACCGTACGGCCCGTTTCCTGCCAGATGAAGTCCACCGGCAGGTCAACCATGTGGGACAGCGCTTCATTAAGGCTCATGCCCTTGCGCGGCGTAAGCTTGATTTTGGCAAAGATGTTCAGGCTGTCTTCGCCGCCCTTGTAGCCCTTCTTCTGAATAATCACTGCTTCGAAGTAATCGTCCTCACGGACTTCGCCTTCACGTTCAGCTTTCGGACGCACTTCAATGCCATCATACTGCTCATAGGGCAGCTGGCTGCGGCAGATGGCATCCATAATGGTGGCACACTGTTTGCCTTCATTATAAAAGCGCAGTTTCTTGGAGAGCACCAGACTGTTCTCGTCCTTGGACTCCAGCTCCACCGGGCTGCTTGCATCTACCCGGATATCTTCCGTCCCCAAATAGGCCAAGAATAATTTCGTCATGCAAATCACAGCCAGGATAACTAATAACACTAAGGTTAAACAATCCACTATAATTCCTCCCTAAAATTCCCTGTTTATTTTTCTCTATTTTGCGCCTCTGCCACGGCTTTTTCCTTCGCCATCGCCGCCTGCAAACGCGTAAGATATTTTTCCGGCAGGCGGGTGATATGTCCGGTTTCCTTGCTGGTATAGACATTCTGTGATTTGCCGGTCACCAGCAGCTCTCCGGTATCCTTGCGCAAAATGCGATACTTAAAGCACATCTTCACCTTCGTAAGCGCCGTCGCCGTGGTTTCGATAATCAATTCATCATCAAACTTACCCGGCGAAACGTACTTGGCACTGATGTCCGTAATGGGGAACACATAGCCATCGTCCATCATTTCCGTAAGGGTAATACCGATGGAGCGCAAATAAGCCACCCGCCCGATTTCAAACCAGCGGATATAATTGGCATGGTGTACCACCGCCATAGCGTCCGTGTCGTAGAAGTTTACATGATGTTCAATATTTACTGGCATAAAAACCCTCCTTAACACTTTACGCACATTGTATAGACTAGAACAAAAGACCAGTAAAGTCAAGTCAAATCCGGTACATCTTTTCCAGCCGCGCAAGGCATTTTTGCAGTCGTTCCAATTCCATGGGGTCTGTCACCTGACGGCCGGAATAAAAATACGTTACCGACTGCGCGTTATGCTCCAACTGATTGCGTTCTTTAAGGCGGCGGATAAGTTCCCGCACAGTGCCTTCATTGCCGTCCACGAACTGCACATTCTCCGGCAGAATCTCCCGCAGGGTGTCCTTGAAATAATTAAAATGCGTACAGCCCAGCACCAGCGAAGAATACTTCGACAAATCAAAGGGCTGAAGCTGCTCCTGCAGATAATCCGTCACGGCCTGCGAGTTAAACTCCATACGCTCGGCAAAGGTCACCAATTCCGGCAGAGCCAGACGATCCACCAAATGGTCCTTATCCACCTTTTCAATCAAAAGTTCCATCTTGCGGCCTTTGACCGTAATCGGCGTCGCCGTCACCAGCACACGTTTCGTGCCGTCCATGTCCAGCGCTTTCTTGGCCGCCGGCTCCATGCCGATAATGGGCAAATCATAACGACGGCGCATCTCCGCTACCGCCACCGAGGTTGCCGTATTGCAGGCCACCACAATGGCCTTTACATCCTGCTTGAGCAGGAAATCAAAGGCCTCCCCCACAAACTTTTGCACCTGCGCGGTACTTTTCGTGCCATAAGGGACATTATCCTCATCGGCATAGAATATAAACTCCTCATGGGGCAGAACCTTCATGGCATGATGCAGAACCGAAAGTCCCCCCATACCGGAATCAAAAAAGGCAATTTTCAACGCCCTCAACTCCTGCACTTGCAAATTCTTACTTTAATATTTAGCAACGTATGATAGTATAGCGCAATCCCCGCCATTTGACAAGTTCACGGATAACCTGCTATAATATTACTGTTAATTACGGAGAGGTACTCAAGTGGTTGAAGAGTCCGGTCTTGAAAACCGGTAGGCTCGAAAGGGTGCGTGGGTTCGAATCCCACCCTCTCCGCCATATGGAGTGGTACTCAAGAGGCTGAAGAGGACGGTTTGCTAAATCGTTAGGCCGGGTAACTGGTGCGAGGGTTCGAATCCCTCCCACTCCGCCACTGTGAAATAACGAAGCTGCAACAAATTGTGAAAATATTTGTTGCAGCTTCTTTTCATTGGCAAGGGATAGAGGCAAAAAATCATGCATTTTCGGAACAAAAAATTTTCCAGCCAGCAGGATTTTGGCAAAAAATGGCGAACCTTTTCAAAAACAGGGTTTAGAGACCAGGAACCACGCGGCTTCTGAGCGTCACTGTTGACAGGCCTTTACTACCGCTTGCGGTATTGTAACCCCGAATAATCGAGGAACCCAATCATACGATTGAGGTTGACAAGCCTTTACTACCGCTTGCGGTATTGCAACAAGCTTATCTACTTCCTTATCAGATGGCTCGTTATAACGTTGACAGGCCTTTACTACCGCTTGCGGTATTGTAAAAGGGACTGCGAAATAATAGCCGCGCCCCTAACAGCAAAGGCGATTCGCTGACTCAGAAGAGACAGTGAATCGCCTTTTTGTGATTTTCTCCATTATAAAAGCCGTTGCCTGTGGTCTATCCACGGACAACGGCTACAGTTTGTATTTTTTCATAGGCAGAGCCCGTTGATGCGCGGATTCTTTAGGAAGCGATAGTAGGTGTTCTTGGAAAAGCCTTCGCAAACTTGTTCCAGCTTATTCTGCATGTAGATGCTGCCCATGCGAAAAGCGTTGGTCAGTCTGAAACAGCTCCCGAATCTCCTCATCCGTAAGTTTGGACAGGAAGTTTTCGCCCGGCTGTATCATCTGGTCTATTAATGATTTTTTCTTCTGTTGCAGTTCATAGATTTTTTCCTCAACCGTGCCTTTGGCCAGGAGCCTGATTACCTGCACATTATTTTTCTGCCCCAAACGATAGGCACGGTCAGTAGCCTGGTCTTCCACAGCAGGATTCCACCACGGGTCGAAGTGGATAACCATATCGGCGCCGGTGAGGTTTAGTCCTGTACCGCCCGCTTTCAGGGAAATCAAAAATACCGGCGTCGCGCCTTCATTAAAGGCCTTGACCAAGCGAATGCGCTCCAAGGACGGCGTAGAGCCATCCAAGTAATAATAGGCAATGCCCTGCTGTTTGAGCCGTTCGCCAATATGGGAAAGCATGGTGGTAAACTGGGAGAAAATCAAGATGCGATGCCCCCCCTCCACAGCATCGCTGACCACTTCTTCAAGCTGGTCGAGCTTGCCAGAACCACCTGTATACCCTTCGAGGAACATCGCCGGGTCGCAGGCAATCTGCCGCAGGCGCGTGAGAATGGCGAGTATTTTGATGCGGCTGTCATCTCCTGCCGCCATCTGCTGGGCAAATTCCTTCTGACTCTTGAGGAACCAGCCCTGATAGACTTTTTCCTGCTTGGGCGTCATGGAACTTACCAGCTTGCGCTCCACCTTGTCTGGCAGTTCCGTAAGCACGTCCTTTTTCATGCGCCGCAGGATAAAGGGCATGACATGGCGCTTGAGGTCTTTTAAGCTGCGCTCGTCCTGTTCCCGCACGATGGGCGTTTCATAGCGGTCTTTGAATTTTTTATGGGAAAGCAGATAGCCTGGCATCAAAAAGTCAAAAATCGACCAAAGTTCCGTCAGCGTATTTTCAATCGGCGTACCCGTCAGGGCGAAATAACCGCTGGTCTTGAGCTTTTTCACCGCCCGCGCGTTCTGCGTGATGGGATTTTTGATATGCTGAGCTTCATCAAGGAAAGCATAGCGGAAACGCCGTTTTTCATACATGGCAATATCGCGTTTTAACATATTATAGGTCGTAATCAGCACATCGAAGCTGGCATCGGCCTCCGCGAGAATCGTTTCCCGTTCGGCCTTTGTGCCTGCTACAGCTGCGGCTTTGAGTCCCGGCGCAAAGCGGCTTATCTCCTCTAGCCAGTTGTACATCAGCGAAGTGGGCGCAATAACGAGCGACGGAGGCTCCTGGTAATTCTGCTTGGAAAGCAGGAAGGCAATAACCTGCAGGGTTTTGCCCAAGCCCATATCATCTGCCAGTATCCCGCCCAAATGATAGGCGGAAAGATTCGACAGCCAGTTAAAGCCCGTCACCTGATAGTCACGCAGTACGCCTTTAAGGCTCTCCGGCACTTCTGCCGCACTTTCCTCCGGATGGCGGATATCGCGCACAATGGCACGAAACGCCCGGCTGCGCTCTAACCGCAGGGCCTCGTCTTCCCGCGCCAGTTCGTCCAGATACATGGCCTGACTCATGGGCAATTCCACCTTCATGCCATCAGCCTTGGCTTTGGCAATCCCCGTATTGTCCACGAAATCGGCAATAGCCTGCATCTGCTGGTCGCCCAGGGTGATAAACGTCTTATCCTTCAAGCGGTGATAGCGCCGTTTCTGCCGATAGGAGTCGAGGATTTCCATGAGTTCATTGAAGTCCAAATCCTTGGCATTAAAACTGACTTCAAGCAGGTTCGAATCGTTGACACTGACCCCTGCCGTCACCTTGGGCATGGAACGCACTGGGCGATTGGCAAAGGCATCGGAATAGAAAACATCAACCCAGTCGGGCAGGTTCGGCAGTTCCTCGGTCAAAAATTCGTAGCTGCGCTCTTCATCCCGCTGTACCAGCTGGTCACGCTTTTTGCCGAAACCATAATGCATCAGCCGCATGATGATTTCCTGCTCCTTATTCTCGTCCCGCACCAATTTGCGGCCATCCCGCAAAGGCGGCTCTGCTTCCACGAGCGGATTGAATACCGCATCCCCATAGGCGAACTTGGGCCGCACTGCAATGCCGTCCCCTTCGTAGTCAATATAGAGTTCTGCCGACAAGGGGTGCACCACATATTCTTCCATAAATTTCGGTGCGATTTTCACCTCTGCCGCTTTTTCCATCTGCGGCAGAACCTTGCCAAAGAACGCCGCCATATCCTGCGGCCGGATTTTTACCGAATCGGCCGCCTCAAAGGTGCGCAGCAGCGGCTTTAAGCCCTGGGCAAATTTTTTCTCCGTCTGGAAAATCCGCCCCTCCTGATAGATAAAACGGCACTCGTCATCCAGGGGAACCATATCGGTTTCCTGCACCACCAGTTCACCGCTGCCCTTATTTTCCCGAAGCTCCAGTTCGATATGCGGATTGCCCGGCACCGCCCGCACAGTTTCCGTTTCTGCCCCGTTCAGGCGCAATTCAAAGGGGCTGTCGCCCATGATTTCCAAAAACTCAGCAAAGGCATCTTCGGACAGGCGGAACTGCTTTTGGTCAAAGAGATAGGAATGGTAGCTCATATAATAGTAACGATTGGTCGAACCGGCCGCAAACATGCCCTGCTCGGCACGGAAGTATTTTTTCAGCAGCGCATAGATTTTGGCCGACTGTTCATCGCCCCAACGCACCTGAGCAAGGTTTACCACATTCCTCGTGCCCAGCTGCCAATCCTTGCCGTTTTCCATGGACTCGACAAAGGAACCGGCATTTTTCACCACATAGAGTTTATCTAAGCCAAAACGGAATTCCAGCCACCTTTTGTAGCTGCCATAGTATTCATCAATGAACAGACGCGGCTCCAAATGACCGAACTGGGCCGCACCAATGCTGTACGATACCTTGTCTGCCTGCGCCGCTTCCTGAAAAAAAGAAAACATTCGCTGACTGGCCAGGCTTTGTTCCTGCTCTTTTTTCCTTTGCGTATGTTCCAGCAGGTCGCGGGCGGTAGAGATGCCCAAGCGGGCAAAATTATCTTTTATCTTGCCCCCCGTGACTTTATTCAGCTCCTGCTCATCCTGAATGGCCATAAGTGTTGCCACCACATGCTTGCAAGCCCCCAAATACTGCGCTGCTGCCGGGCAGTCACAGCTATAGCCCTCCACATTGTTGCCGCTTTTGTCGAGCCGCACTTCTACTTCATAGGGTTCCGTTCCCATAACCACGGCACTCCAGCGCGTCTGCGCTTCATTCAAGGCCGCAAGGTCTTCCACCTCGCCCGCCCGATAGTAATTGCGCCCCCGCTTATACACCGTATCGCTGGCCAGCGATTTTATCGTAATATCCTTTAACATTTTGGACAATCTCCCGTTACTATGCTAATATAAGTCTATCATTTTATTGTACTATGAACGAAAGGCAAAACCAATATTTATGGAAAATAAACTTCCGCAAAAAATTCTTATTCTGCGGCTCTCCGCCATTGGGGATGTACTCCACGCCACCCCTGTGGCACGGGAATTGAAAAAACTTCAGCCAAACGCGCACATCACCTGGCTGGTCAGCCCGCCGGCAGATAAACTATTGGCAGAAAATCCTCATATTGACGAAGTTCTCGTCTGGGACAGACGCCCGCTGGACAAAGCCTTTGCCCACTTTGACCTGCCCGCAGCTTACCGCGAACTGAAAAAAGCCCGCGCTCTATTGAAGGCGCGGCACTTTGATTTGGTACTGGATATTCAGGGGTTGTTCCTGACCGGAATTCTGGCACGGCTTTCCGGTGCCAAGCGCCGTATCGGCATTCACGAACGCCACGAAGGCAATCCCCTCTTTATGAGCGAAATGGCCCCCAATATCGAAAGTTCCCACAAGGTACACCGCTATTTGAGCGCCCTGCTGCCCTTAGGCTTTGAACTGTCATCCTTCAAACCGGGACTGACGCTGAATCTGCCCGAAAGCCTGCAGGACTTTGCCGAAAATTTTTGGCAGGAACATGATATCGACCAGCAGCAGCCGCTTTTAATGGTCACGATCCGCACCACCTGGCCGGACAAAAACTGGGAACCGGAAAACTTCGGCCAGGCGCTAAGCAGCCTGCCGCCCCATGTACAGGTCGTCTTCTGCGGTTCTCCCAGCGATGAAGTTTTCATAAAGAAAGCACAGGCCAAGATGAACCGTCCCAGCCTGTCCATTGCCGGACAGACGAGTCTTTTGGAACTGGCCGCCCTCTTAAAAACAGCTGACCTGCTGCTCTCCTGTGACACCGGCCCCTTGCATATCGCCGATGCCATTGGCTGCAGGACGCTATCTCTTTGGGGGCCAACCCAACCGGATGTTTACGGCCCGCTGACAGCAGGACACGAATTCGTCATCAGTCCGCACGACTGCAGACGCTGTCTCAAAACAAAATGTCAGTATAAAACCAATGCCTGCATGAACGCCATCACGCCGGAAATGGTCGCCAGCAAATTAAAGGATATTTTGGATAAAGGATGATTTTTCGTGAAACAATATGATAACCCGCCCAAGGCGCGGGCAGCGGCCCTGCTGCCCATTCTTGTCTTCCTGGTATTGTATCTGGGAGCAGGCATATGGTATGAATACATCGCCCCGATAGAGGGACAGATGGGCTTCTATGTGATGTCGGTAGTCGTAGCCTTCGGGCTGGCGCTGATTGTCGCCTTCTTTCAGAACCGCAAGCGTGATTTTCTCGGCAATATCGAGCTTTGTGCCAAAAACATCGGTGATGTGAACATCACCATTATGTTGTTCATCTTCCTGATGGCCGGTGCCTTTGGCGGCATTGCCAAAGCAGCGGGCGGGGTTGAGAGTACCGCCCATCTGCTCCTGAATTTCGTGCCCGGTACCTTTGCTGTCCCCGGACTTTTTCTGATTGCCTGCCTGATTTCCATGTCCATGGGTACCAGCGTTGGCACCATTACCGTACTGGTACCGATTGCCGCTTCGGTTGCCGCCAGCGCCGGCTTCAGCCTGCCGCTTACGGTTGGCACGGTGGTCGGCGGCGCCATGTTTGGCGATAACCTTTCCTTTATCTCCGACACCACCATTGCCGCTACCCGCACGCAGGGAACGCGCATGCAGGATAAATTCTATGCCAATCTCAAAATTGCCCTGCCTGCGGCCCTGGCGACCCTGGCCCTGCTCTTTGTCATGGCCTTCCAATCTGCAGCAGTTGATTTGGGCACCTTTGATTATTCCCTGCTGCTGGCCCTGCCTTACTTCATCGTCTTAATCATGGCCCTTATCGGCATCAATGTATTCTGCGTACTCGGAACAGGCATTATATTGTTTTTCGCCTTCGGCATCGCCGCCGGCACCACGACACTATCCACAGCCTTCTCCGCCATGGGCGCGGGAACGAACGGCATGTTTGAAACCATGATTGTCACCATTCTTGCGGCCTCCATCAGTGCGATTATGCGGGACGGCGGCGGCTTTGAAGCCCTGCTGAACTTCGTCCGCCGTTATTTCAAAGGCACCCGCGGTGGCCGTTTGGGCATCGGCCTGATGACCATCCTCATGGATATTGCCACGGCCAACAACACCGTTGCCATCGTCGTTGCCGGCCCCATCGCCAAAACCATCAGCGAAGAATACGACATCGAGCCAAGGGACAGCGCCTCACTTTTGGACACCTTCTCCTGTATCGCCCAAGGGATTATCCCCTACGGCGCACAGCTGCTCATCGCTTCCGCACTGGCCGGCATCACCAGCCTGAGCATTATCCCCTGCCTGTTCTACCCCTTCTTTTTAGCCTGCGCCGTTCTTCTATCCATCATGTTAACGGGAAAACAAACGCAATAACCAAAGACCGCTTTTCATCTGTCGGAATTACGAACAGGAAAAGCGGTCTTTTTACGTTATTCACTTTGTACACAGAAAACTGTGGATTAATGTGGATAACTTGCTTGTTTTGACACAGGTTATCCACAGAATCCACAGGGTTATCTACAAGCCATTTGTGGATAACCCTGTCAAGTCACAATTTTATCCATTCAATAAAATTTTTGCTGTTTCCTCAGCGGTAATTCTTAGACATCAGCAAAGATACGTTTGACGGGAATTTCCAAATCATCATAAAGAGACACCTTCAACGATAACTTTGCCTCCTGTCTGTCCCTTGCCGTCAAGCCTTCCCAATCCTCCTGTGAATAATCATAATAAACATCATCCAATTCAAATACACCATCACGAAGATGATATACTTCCACCGAACGGTCGACCGGATTGATTATCCAATATTCCTTCACCCCAAAACGCTCATAGGCTTTCTTTTTTACCCCGATATCCCGTTTCTTCGTACTGGCAGACAAAATCTCAATCACCAAATCAGGCGCCCCTTCAATATAATTGGGCTTTATCTGCGATGGCTCACATACCACCATCAAATCCGGAATAAAATGATTTTCCTCATCTAAGAATACATATATCTCTCCAAACATGCGGCAACGCTTACCATAAAGATAGTTTCCTATTACGAGATGAAGATTATGCGCTATCGTGTTGTGCCCTGTTCCAGCCGGGGCCATCATCACAATTTGCCCTGCAATCAATTCTTCCTTAGTATCAATCATCTCTGCCAACATGTTATACCACCTCCACCAGAGTCTACAGCTTCATTTATCATCAGTATAACATATATGCAAACAATAATTAATAGACAAAAACACTTCTGCAAGACCTGTTATTGCAGAAGTGTTTTTGTCCTTTTCGTTTGTTACTGAAGCAACGACAGCACCTGACTGCCATTTTGATTCGCCTGTGCCAGCATGGCCTGTGATGATTGCGTCAGAATATTATACTTCACATACCCCATCATTTCTTTAGCCATGTCTGCATCTCGAATAACCGATTCAGAAGCCTGTGTATTTTCTTTATAACATGAGTAGCAAGCTTCTCATCACAAAGAAACTGCGTGGCGATGATGGCTACCGGGTCTTCTCCGTAAGATTAAAAACCGATACCTTGGAACGAATTAACGCACTAGCAGAGGACACGGGACGTACACGCAACGAATTAATTGGTATGCTTTTGGATTTCGCACTGGAACACAGCGAAGTCGTTGGCGAACAACATAATTAAATGCCAAAAGAACCGTCACAGCTTATGACGGTTCTTTTGGCATTCAATTTTTCAGTTGATTATCAGGCACCATAACAAGCTGATATAAACCACATACATATCGCACAAAGCCGCGGTGGCTGGTGATGTTTTTCCGTAGCTTTTGACAAGCCTGTCTATGGCGAAGGAAAAATATTACCAGCCACCGCGGCGCCTTTGCATATAGCTGTAATGCACGCACTAAGCCCGCGGGACTGGCTGTATGTTTCCGTAGCGTTTGACAAGCCTGTCTAAGCGAAAGAAACATATTGCCAGTCCCGCGGGCGCCTTAGTATATCATTGTAACCGCCCGCACTCTCCCGTTTCTCCCCGCAGAATATCAATCCCATGTTTGAGTAGCGGCAAAATAAAGCCCAAACATTCTTCTACGGCCTTTTTGCTGCCGGGCAGGTTCACAATCAGGCTGCGGCGGCAAATGCCTGCCTGGGCACGGCTGAGCATGGCTCTGTCGGTGATTTTCAGCGACATGGCCCGCATGGCTTCAGGAATGCCGGGGGCCAAGCGCTCACAGACCGCCAGCGTGGCTTCGGGTGTAATGTCGCGCGGGGAAAAGCCTGTACCACCAGTGGTGGCGATAAGCGCTATGCCGCGTTCAGCCAATTCCAGCAGCTTATTTTCCAACTGTTCCTGCTCATCGGGCAGGATTATTTTTTCGACTACAGTGTAACCGCCCACCGTAAGGATTTCCGCCACCTTTGCGCCGCTTTCATCTACACGCTCACCACGGCTGCCCTTGTCGCTGGCTGTGATGACTGCCGCTTCAAGCGGCATTTTTTCTCCATTGGGGACAAGTTCCAATTCGTCCCCCACTTTGACTTCGCCGCCATGCAGCACCCGGCCAAAAATCCCTTCGCGGGGCATAATGCAATCACCTACCTGCTGACGAATGGCACAGCCCTTGTGACACTCCTTGCCAATCTGGGTGATTTCAAACCAGACTTCGCCAACTCGCAGCCGAGTGCCAACAGGCAGTTCCTTAAAGCGAAAGCCCTCAGCCACAATATTTTCGCCAAAGGCACCAAACTCCACCTTTACACCTAACTTACGAAAATCCTCTATCTCCTGCAGGCCTAAAAAACTCACCTGCCGATGCCATTTGCCAGCATGAGCATCGCCTTTAATGCCCCATTCTGTGACAAAAACCACTTTATCCTGCTGGGTTTTGAGCGTCCCTTTTTTCTCGCTGGTGCACAGTGCATGAATCTTCCCCATCAAAAATTAACCTCCCACTTGATACATGGCGCGGCTGTCCCGCGCTGTATTTTGACTGTCCTTGAATAAATGTTCTGCCGGCTTGCGGAAAATGGCCTGCCGCAATGCCAGTTTCAGATTATCGTCACTGATGCCCTGCCGAAGCAACGCCCGCAGATCCAGTCCGTTTTTCTGATTCAGACAAAGTTTCAAAAAGCCTTCCGCCGTCAACCGCACACGATTGCAGTCAGCGCAGAATTTATGCTCCATTGCGTCAATGAAACCAACCTGCCCCGCAAATCCGGCAAGCCGATAATACTCGGCAGGCCCCTGCAACGCATCCTGCTTATTTCGCACAGGGCGCAGCCTGCCATAGGCTTTTTCCAGCCGTCTCTGCACGTCTGCCATAAGCACGCCCCGATACCCCGATGCATAAGCACAGCCTATGGGCATAAGCTCGATAAACCGCACCTTAACGGGATATGCTTTAGCCAGTGCCGCAAGCGCCGGAATTTCACCATCATTGACCTCATATATGGGCACACAGTTGAACTTGATGTTCTCCATGCCCAAGGACAGCATCTTTGCTGCACCGGCCTGCACCTGCGTAAACAATGGACGGCGGGTGATTTCCGTAAAAGTCTCTGCCCGCAAGGTATCCAGGCTGATGTTCAGCCCTGTAAGTCCTGCACGCATCAAATCCTCGCCCAACTCCGAAAGCAATACGCCATTGGTGGTCAACGCCACCTGTTCAATGCCGGGAATCTGCCGCAGAGCAAAAATCAGTTCAGCAATATCGCGCCTGACCAAGGGTTCGCCCCCGGTCAGGCGTACTTTTTTCACCCCCAAAGCAGCCATTCCCTGCACAATGCGCAGGATTTCCGTAAAGGTCAGAATATCTTCATGACGCATTTTTTCTACGCCCAATTCCGGCATGCAATAGCGGCACCGCAGATTGCAGCGGTCCGTGAGCGAGATGCGCACATATTCAATTTTTCTCTCATATTGGTCTTGCATAAAATCCAATCCTTTACTTCACACGATACAGGCGCACAATGTCCACTTCTGTTTCCTTCGCCAGTTTCCCCGTACCTGCCGGAATATCCACAAAGGCATTGCAGCCTACCATAGAAAAAAGGCTCCCGGAAGCATGCTGTTCCGGCAAACGCACCTTGCCATTTTCATAGTACCCCCGAATAAAACGCCGCCCCTTGCTCTCCTTGGGGAAATCATCCGTCAGCACCGCCTGCGTACGCTGGGGCAGAATCTTATCGTTGCCACTGATATGCGAAAGAACCGGCACAGCAAGAAGTTCGAAAGTAGCATAAGCAGCAAAGGGATTGCCCGACAGGGCGATACCCAAAGTTTCGCCCATAGTATAGGCCAGTGCCGGCCCCCCGGGTTTCATGGACACGCGCCAGAAAAGACGCTTGCCTACATTTTCTACCACGCCATGCATGATATCCTTTTTCCCTACCGATACGCCTCCTGTAGTCAGGAACACATCTACCCGGTCACGATACCCCTGAATAACCTTAGCTGCCGCCTCTACATCATCAGGCAGGATACCTACCACTTCCGGAGCAAAGCCCAACTCCTGCAAACGACTGGCCAAAAGATAAAGATTGCTGTTGTATATCTTGCCGGGAGCAAGGGGCTGGCCAGGCTGCAATAACTCATCACCCGTGCTGGCAATGGCAATGCGCACATTGCCCAAAACCCTGACTGTGGCAAAGCCCATGCTGGCCAGTACGCCGATATGCGCTGCCGTAAGCTTCGTACCTTTTTTCGCCAGTTTCGTCCCCTGTTTGATGTCCTCACCGGCATAGCAGAAATTCGTATACGGTTCAAGGCTGAAGGGAACCGTGAGTGTATCGCCGTCCACAGTCACATCTTCCTGCCGCACCACACAGTTGCAGCCTTTGGGAATGGCGCCGCCCGTCATAATCCGCAGGGCACAGCCAGCCGGCACAGGCTGGTCAAAGAAATCTCCCGCACACTCCTCGCCGATAATCTTGAACTGAGCAGGCTTATCCGCCCCATGCCCCGCCGTTTCCTCTGCTGCAAAGGTATATCCGTCCAAAGGTGAACGGTCAAAGGGAGGATTGTCAAAAGCGGCTATATAATCTTCAGCCAGAATCCGGCCCAGTGCCGAAATCAGCGGCACCTCCTCTACTGCGGTTACCCGCTGGCAATGCGCCAGCAAAAGATCCACAGCTTTTTCCAAAGATAGGTCTTGCATATGTCGTCCCTCCTTAATGCTGAAATCCACAAGCCGGATAATGACAGACCTTGCAGTTCATGCAAAGTCCCCCTATGCCAAAATGGCGTATTTCCTTGCGCGTCAGTTTTTCCCCCGTAATTATACGAGGCAGAATCAAATCAAATATCGTACGTCCCGCATACATCACACAGCCGGGCAGGCCCATAACCGGAATTTCCTTATCGCCTTTTTGCACATACCCCAGCAGGAACATAGCCCCCGGCAGGGTCGGTGCCCCATAGGTTATAATCTGCGCGCCGGCATCCCGAATGGCCGCCGGCGTCCGGTCATCCGGGTCCACACTCATACCACCGGTGCAAATAACCATATCCATGCCCAGACCTATAAGTTCTTCAATCTGCTTTTGCGTGTGCTCCGCCACATCATCGGACAAACGGTGCTCATTGATGGTCAGGCCAAAAGCGTTTAACTTGTTCTCGATTACCGGCGTAAAGGTATCTTCGATACGGCCCAAAAACACCTCTGTACCCGTAGTGACCACGCCTACCTTGAGATTTTGCCGATAAGGACGCAGACGCAGCAACGGCTGGCTGCCAGCCACCGTTTTCACCTGCTCCATCTTGTCCTTTTTGATGACCAAAGGGATAACCCGCATACCTGCCAGTTTCTGTCCCGCCTTGACCGGCATATTCTGGGGCAGGGTGGCAATGGTCACATCATCCAGTTCATTTACCGCATCAAAGCGGCTCTCGTCCACCTGAAATATGCCGTCAACCGTCGCCGTTAACTCAATCTTCCCCTCCTTAGGTTCTGATGCCGTCATATATTCATTCTGACAAAGCTGCCGCAGGATTTCGGCCGCATCATTTTCATGAAGCACCGTATCATCGTTTTCCCAAACATAAATATGGTCCTTGCCCATGGACAGCAAAACCGGCACATCTTCTGCCTGAATCACATGTCCCTTGCGGAAGCGGGCGTCCTTGGTAACCCCCTTTATAATCTGCGTTAAATCATGACAGAGAATCTGCCCCACCGCATCTTCAGTGCGCATTTCTTTCATAAACTAAACTCTCCCTCAATAAAAAAGACTATCCTTTCCATACGAAAAGGATAGTCTTCACCTGGTGTACTGTCATCTACATCTGCAGGAATCGCAGATATGCAGCCAACTGCGCCGGCAGTTGGCATAGCCACCACTATCAAAATATACCCCTTTTCAAAATGGAAGGTCCTGCCGTTTCCAGCAGGGCCCCGGCGCAATATCATAGCCACACAAAATCATAAACCTTAGATATTTTTGCTCGGAGTTTTATTCGGTTGCTCTTAATGCATATTATACACTATTTTGTTTTTTTTTGCTTGTGATTTTTACTGCAGTCTTATTGGTCCTGTTTTTTCATAGGCTGTCTTTGGTCATAACCATCAATAAGATAGTCCCCCAACAGTCCCACCTTAAATTTTCCCGGATGTCCTTCCGGCAGCTTGTCATTTGCTGTGAGGAGTATATCCAAAGCCTCCGGTGTACGCTGGGCCGTCGCACTCATATGCATGATGAGAATCGCCCCCTGACGAACCTTGCCTTTTTCGTCATGTACGATATGATTCATAATGCCCACCAAGGACTGCATCGATACTGCCCCATAATCCTCTGTACTGCCATAGCCATTGACAATGTATGTAAAACCTGCATTGAGTATCGTCTTTACGCCCATACGGCTGACCGCCAGCGTCGGCGGACGAAGCAGTCTGGTAAGCGCCGGACGCCCATTAGCCAGCCGCATATCCCCCACCACCGAAAGCAATTTGGGATAGGAAGACGTCACATCTTCACGGTATTCTTCTTCCGATTCCACAGGAATCTGCCGGCCGCGCTTATCCTGTACCGTCATGGCAACATGATTATTGGTATGACTGCCGATTTCATTGCCATCTATGGCAATCGCCCGTAACAGATTCGGATTGTTCAGCATATTGCGCGTGATGATAAAAAATGTCCCATGAACATTGTGTTTGCGCAATACATACAAAATCTTATTGATGGAATCATCATTGCCCCAGTCATCAAAAGTCAGAAACACCGTTTGCGGCGGAGCTGTTTTAACCAGTCCCGTCTTATCCGCACGGGTCATCTCCTCGCGGGAAAAGCCCAACATTCTATCGTTGGCACTGACTTCCGGTGCCCCAATATAACGGCTGTAAAAAGCGCTGGAGAAATTTTCATCGGTCACCCAATTATTGCCATATTCCGGCTGCATTTCTATCGGCAAATCATCTTGGTTCACCGGATAGCTGTAATGAAAATCGCTGTTTCCAGCCACATCTGCCAGAGATGCTGTATGGTAAACCGAATCATTACACTTCTTCGGCTCTCCCTTATCATCCGTTTTATAGCCAATATTATCTATTTTCTTCTGCTTGATTTCTTTAAGCATTTCCGCAGCCAGAACATCATTGGTATAAAAATCTGTGCGCATATAGACTATTTCTCCCCTGTTCAGAGAAGTTGTCCATTTGCCAAAAATCTGCGGCATTACTTCCTGCGGATTTTGCGCATCCTTATGCTTGGACTGAACGACATTCAGCCCCTGCCCGACCAAGGTACAGCCCATAGCCGAAATGGCTTCTTCCATAGCCGCTCTGTCCCCGCCGCTGGTCATAATGCGGACAAATTTGCTCTTTGCACCATAGCGTTCCTGCAACGCTTTATCGAGCCTTTGGATTTGCGCACAATAATCAGCAAAGGTCCCCGTTTTTGTCGGCGTTAATCCCATAGCAAAGTCCTGACCATAAGCTTTTATCAGCTGCAGATTATCACCATTACGCTGTAATTCCCGCTCCGTTACAAAGAACGTTCCCCGCAAATGTTCCTGAGCCATATAGCTCAGGATATTTTGCAGCGGCACCTTCTTGGACAGACCGCCAAAAGTCAGGATAACGGCTTTTTCGGTAGTGGGCAAATAACGCTTTGCCTCCGCCAAATGCCCGGCATTTTGCAGCCTTAACTGTTCAAAATCTGTCGCTGCACAGTACGTTGGATAAGCAAGCAATGCTGTGCTGAAAAAAACGGCTGCTGCCCCCTTACGCAGGTAACTGCTCAACTTTTGCAATCCCATCATATCGTCAGATTCCTTTCATTCCTTACCGGTTTTTAACCGCCTTGATGTCGGTATTGCCTCCCAGGCGCCACAAACTGATTCGTTCAATACCATTGTCGGCAGCAAGTTTTATCCAGGCATTTATGGTTTCGCTGTCAGCATACCATAACTCATAATGATGCCCATTTTCCTCATATTGACAATGCAGCGCAGCACTTTCGGCATCACGTTCAGGCGTGAGACTATGCTTTTGCACCAAAGCAGCTGCCTCATCTTCATCGACAAAACGAACAGGGCCTTTCTTAAGTCCCAAAAAACCATAATCTTCCCACAAACAGCCGCCAGTAGCAAAGGCTGCACTTTTCCGTCCGGGAATAGCCGCCATTTTCCCGATAGTCTTTTGAATAAACGCTACATCCGCCTTAGCTCCCGGCCCACTATGCTTGCCATGAAGATTATAAAACATGACCACATACTCAGGCCCCTTGCAAAGCCCTGCATCCATAGGCATCCCTGGTTCTAAGACAATACGCAGGTCTAAGTTTTCTTTTATACAAGCCATAGACAATTTATAAGTAAATGACAAATAATCCTGCAGAAGTTCCTTATCCTTAAAAAAGGCTTCGTAGTCCAATTCTATGCCGGTACATTCGAGCTCTTTGGTTGCAGCCAACATTTCCTGAACACATTCCTCTTTGCGTTCATCATTGATGAACAGTCTTTTGAGTAAATCCCTATCCTTGGGATTTTGCCGTCCTTCTTTGTCCTGCCAGTCATTGGTTATCGTGAGATACCGCTGCTTATGCCCTTCCTTGCGGGCAAAGTCCGCGATTTCCTTAGTTTCTGCTGGTATGAACAACTTATCTTCGCTATCGTAATAAGCCATAAAACAGCCAATACTGGATAATTGATTTTTGAACTGACGGTACTCGGCAAGGCCCTTATCCTTGTCCCATGATGCGACCCATGAGGATAATTCCACCGGAGCATGACTGCCGCTTTGCAATACAGCTCCTTGAGCACAGCCTGTTAAGAAAAACACCGACAGCCCCCATGCGACTAAAGAAAGATATCGCTTCATCTTAACCACTCCCTTCATTTACCCATTGCGCAAGAACCAGCAAAGAATACTTTCCCAGGTTTCCTTTGCCTGGAATACAAACTTATCCCAGCCGGAAAGTTCTGTCGTAAACAGTACTTTTTCCTCATCTTTTCCTGTATTGGTCGTAATGGTAAACTTTTCAAAAACCGCATCATAGACATCATCAGCAAGATTTCGCTGGCTCCATGCCTCGCCCTGCCAGGAAGCCCCCAGCAAAACACCGCCCTGCCCATTTTCCGCTACGGTAATATCCTGCGGTATATTCTTATCATCCAGTTTCAAGGACAAGCGGTTTCCCTTCAAATCAATCTCCAGCTTATGGACGCTGCGCCGATGAAAGCTTTGCACATGTTCATATGCCTCTGCCCCATCTTCAACAGTTGCTGCCGGCATAGCTTCTCTTTGTTTTGCCCGGCCATAGTATTCTTCTGCCTGCTCAGCTGTTGGCGCATAACGGGCAAACGCGATATTTTCCTGGGTTTCTGCCTCCCGCTTATTTTCTTCAACAGAAGGTATTTTTTCGCCCAGGATAACCGGTATTTTTTCCCGATATAATTCCTCTTTACTGTAATTTGTCTTTTCGATTACCAGCAATTCATTGTTGACCAATTCTACACAAAGATAATTTTGGCGGGCATTGTCGCTGCGCAGAAAAATCTGCTGTGCGCCAAAGGAATTGCCTAATAAATTGGTCGATATTTTTACATCCGGCAAATTGCTGCTTTCCCGCACTTCGGACAACGCTTCGCCCTCCGGCAAGGTGGTCAATGTATACGTTTCATTTTCCAGTTCTGCCGCCCCGGATAACAAATTCCACTTATCCGCACGAGAACGATCCCCCATCACAAACTCAATAGGCGTATTGATGTCGTATTTTATCCGCATAAGCAGGTGATTAACAGGCCAATACGGCTGGGGCTGCATACGAGTAAGGTCATATATGCTGCTGTTTCGTTGATTGAAACAATAGCCTTCCCGATTAAAAGCCATTGTAAATAACTCACGTATCCACTTTTCATTTACGGCACTAACCGCATTATTGTTGGCAAATTTACCGGTGTTCGCATGCATATGAACATATATGGCAGGTACTTTACCAAAATGCCTTGCATAAACATCTCGTAAGTGTTCGTAATCGTAACTTATACGGCGCTGCATATGATTATAGCTTTCCTTCGGCACGCCATCCTTATCGCGAATGTAATCCATAAGATAATGATTATAACGTCTTTCTAAATAAGGTGTAATCATCGCATAACGCAGCGGATCAATTTCACCAATATAATTGTTATAACGGTCAAAAACATTGATATATTCCAAACGATAACCATTGGTCCCTTGTTCCCAAAAAGTAGAATCCTCTAACTCTTCAAGTTCCGACGGTTTCAGAAATTTCATATCAAGGGATTCGATATTTTCACCATAACTCATCATCGTGGCTTTAAAGTTCAAATCCTCGAGAACAGATTGGGCAAAAATCGCTGTATCACGCCGCCCATCTTCAAACATCAGATACAAGGATTTCGGCGGCAGAGGTTTATTCAGCTGATAATAATCTTTTATATCCTGTTGCGTGATGGTTACAAATCCCTGCCGTTTTAATTCCTGTAAATGCTTATACAGCTGTTTTTGTCCAATTAATGTGGAGGTATCCCCAATGTGATCCACCCCAAAATAAGACAAGGCAACAAAACCTGTATCCTGCTCACCAGCGTTAACTGCATTATGGTCATATGCTTGATACGTTTTCAGCGAATAAAAGAGATTATAAATGGCAAAAATCATAATTGCCAAAACGACAAATTCCACCACTACACGCACTCGTTTTCTGCGGTTTTTACACTGCGTAAAAGCACTATCCTGCAGGGCAAGGACCCGTTCATCTATTTTATTTTTGGGAAGCATGCTTTTTCTTTGCCTCCTTTTGTTCTTTTTCACGCCGCTTTTTTTCGAGTTCAGCCAAATCAGCCGGGGTCATCCGCGTCCCCCAAGTGGATTTCCAAAAGGTAAACCAGGCCACAGGCATCTGCCACAAAAGTACAGCTTCATAATAAAAGCAGAACCACATGCCGAAAAGCCACGTACTGCTGCGACGCAGGAAGAGCTGTGCCATACTCATCAACAAGGCCATAAGCAGCATGCCGACTAAAAACGTAAGCGGAAAAACACGATGCATTACCGGTACATAAATCAGGTTATACAATACGATAACCGGTGCAGCAATCGGCACAACCAATCCCATATAAAAGCTCAACGACATAAAGGGTTCTTTTCGCCAAATAAAGCGCCCCGCAATTAACGATTCCCGCAGCCAGGAGCGTTTCCACCGCATCTGCTGTTTCAAAAAAACCGTATACGTATTAGGCACAATCGTAGCACAAACTGCCGAATCCTGATATGCGGTACGATTATGGCGCAAAATGAAATTGGTCATACTGCGGTCATCACCAAAAGTGGCTCTTTGTCCCAAAAACTTTTGATTAAGCCAGGCATCGGCATACTTCAGCACCAAATCCCGACGATAACAGGAAAGCGGGCCAGATAAACACGTGACAGAATCAAAATAACTCTCTGCTGCTTTCATAACCCGAAAGGCGATGTAATAACGCACAGACTGCATCCGGGTAAGAGCATTTGTATAGGTATTGGCTACATCTGTACGGCCGGAAACGCCGCCCATATCCTTATCCTTGAACGGCTGAACAATATTGCGTACCGCAAAAGGGTCCAAAAAGCTATCGGAATCCACAAAGACCAAGAGCTCATGCTGCGCTTCCACAGCCCCCACCGCCATAGCATCCCGTTTGCCTTTATTAACAGGCTGCACAATATAACGAATGCGCGTATCCGTATGGTAGATGCCGCTTTCTGTATCCGCTGATTTGATTTCCGCAATCGCCTCTTTTATACGCTCTACCGAATGGTCATTAGAATGGTCATCCACGACAATAACCTCTAACTTATCGGCCGGATAATCCTGATTGATGCAGCTATAAATCGTCCGCTTAATCCAATTTTCTTCATTGAAACAGGGAATAATTACCGTAACCCCAGGTGTATAATTCGGATCTATAGGCACCGGCCTGTAAAAAATAGCAAAAAAATAACGTGATAAAAGGAATGTTGCCGCAATAATACTGTACAAATACAACCACCGATTAAAGCGAAAGTATACTACAGATTCCGCCCGCATCATAATGATGACAAACGTGATAATGCACAAACAAAATGCTGCAGCTCCCAACAGATAATTTTGCCGTTTACGTGTAGCATACTGCGCCAACGTATCCATAAATTCCAAGCCGCAAAGTAATGTACCATCTTCCTTTTTTACAAAACGTACACAGCGCGCCTTTAAGTTCTTGATTTTCATCTCATAGCCTTCAGGCATAGATCCTGGTGTGATGACAAAGTTCAACTGAACCTGTTCCGCCTTATGAATATATTCCGTATCTTCACGGGGAAATTTTAATAACATTCCCGTCGCGCTGATATCTACGGCTCTTCCCACAAAAGTCCTTTTTCCTGCCTGATCAGCAATCTTAACCGTGACCTCGTAATCTACCAAATAACGCTTTCCGCGCTTGTCCTCCTGCTGATACAATTTATAATCAATTGGCCTGTTTTCATCATCTTCCAATGCGCCCCGGCGGTCATGGTTACTTCTCAGACCATCCTCATTGGGAACATAGGAAAGCATGCGCCGGTCAGGCTTTTCTGCTAGAAGAACATCCTGTGTTTCTGCACCGGAATCCGTATTTCCCACGGGATTGTTCTTTACGGTTATCATTTAACGTCTCCTTGTTTATCTTGATTGAATATCGGTAGATTAGCCGGTATATAATGTATTTTGCGGAATTGATTCACAAACACAGCCTGCACGCCCCTTGCCTCAAAAGCGGTAAGCAGCAAATCCAACTCCGTTGCCAAATCAACAGTAGGTGGAACTGCCGCTGAATTATCATCTTTTATGGTGGGTTTCTTATCCATTATCGGCTTTTCTTCCCGAACAGCAACATCGTTTACCTTTTGTTCCACATAAGGATTCACAGGAATGGCAATAATACTGCCATTTATAATGGAAGTTGCATAGCGGTCCGCTTCCGTTTGATTATGGATATTTCCTGGCTGAAAGCGCACGTTTTCCTTAACCGCATATTCCAGACCTGCTGCACGTACAGATTTCAATAAATCATCACCATAAATCGTCCGTGGTGCCCGAAACAAATTCGGGGTCAGCGGATCATGCATGGTAATCGCTTTTTGGGTGCGGCATAACTCCTTTACCTGTTCTTCAACAGAACATTTTTCCATAGCAGCCAGACCCACATAAGTATAATTCCCCACTTCCTGTCCTGCACTGCGAATTAACTTCATCGTTTCCGGCTCATCAGCCACATTATCCCCCTCAACGAAGAACACGGCCTCAGCCTTATGTTTTGCTAAAACATCCAACAAACGCGCAGCCAGCGGCCTATCCGGCATGCCATCAAACACCAGTGCTATACGCGGGGTTCCATCTTGCAAGGTGGTAATCACTTCAGCAGGTTTGATATCCGCAGCCTGTCGCTTTGCCATTGCTTCACGAATTTCATCCTCAGCCAGGTAGTTATGCGTCAAATCCGTTATATCGGGAATAAATTCTGTTTTTTCAATCAGATAATCCCGAATAAATATAAGCGCCCCAATAATCACCGCAATACAAATCGCTACCATAAGACCTAGTTTCTTAAAATTCACGCTGAATATAATCCTCCTCTCCGCTTACAAACTCCAGTAGATATATCCTTCCTTTTCCGCGGCTTTGCGCCCATATATATTTTTAACATCAATAAGCACCGAGGGATTTTTATGACCACTGCGATAAAAATGGTGCCATTCGGTCAAAGGCTGCTTCGCATAACAATCATGTGCCACTACGAACACCAAGCAGTCCGCATTACTTATCGACTCTTCATCTATTAACTCAATCCCATACTCCCGCTGAAAATCCCGCTTATCTGCTATCGGGTCGGAGGCATAAACCTGCAGGCCGTATTCCTGCAAATGATGATAAACATCAACAGCACGGGAATTGCGCGTATCAGGACAATTTTCCTTAAACGTCATGCCCATTAAGTAAATTTTCGCATGGGAAGCATCCAGTCCCGACTTCAACATTACTTTCACGATTTCATTAGCCACGAATTTACTCATATCATTATTGATGCGCCGTCCGGCTGAAATCAATTGGGAATACTGATCCAAATTTTCTGCCTTATAGATAAAATAATACGGATCTACGCCAATGCAATGCCCGCCCACCAGACCGGGACGAAATTTCAAGGCATTCCACTTGGTATCCATCGCAGCAGCAACCTCATCTGTATCAATCCCCATTTGATGAAACACCATCGCCAGTTCATTCATAAACGCAATGTTGATATCCCGTTGAGTATTCTCGACCAATTTCGCAGCCTCTGCTACCTTGATTGAAGAAGCCTCATAAATCGTATCAATTATCGCCCCATATACATCTGCAATTTCCTTGCATGTTTCGGTATCCTCACCGGAAACAATTTTGGTGATGCTCTTTAAACGATTTTTCTTATCGCCTGGATTTATGCGCTCTGGTGAATACCCAATTTTAAAATCACGTCCCCCCTGCAATCCAGAAATCTCTTCCAGCAAAGGACGGCAAATTTCTTCTGTAACCCCAGGATAAACCGTTGATTCATACACCACTATTGTACCTTTTTGGATATGTTTGGCTACAATCTCCGTAGCTCCCTTTACGGGAAGTAAATCTGGTGTCTTATCCCCATTTATAGGCGTAGGCACAGCGATAATAATAACAGATGCCTCGGATAGGCGCTGTGGATCGGTCGTAAAATCAATATTGACGGACTTCAGCACTTCATTGCCTAATTCCGCCGTAACGTCATAACCGCGTTTATAAGCAGCAACTTTCTCCGCATTGCAGTCATAACCGATAACCGAAAATTTCTCTGCAAAAGCTACCGCTAGTGGCATTCCTACATACCCCAACCCCACTACGGCCAGTTTTGTTTGCCCAATACTCAGTTTCCCCAGTACATTCATGATTAAATTAAATCATCCTTTCATTCCTTGTATTTATATCCTATTACCCCAACTACACTTATTCATGATAATTTTGGAACGACTTGGTTACCGCAAACCAAATGGTATTGCTGCGTCTGCCATAATCAAGATCCTGTAAACGATAAAATTCCAACCCCAAAGTCCAGGCATCCGGCAGACTATAATTTATACCAATTCCCCAACCCTTAAAGCCGCCATAAGGCTGCATAACATCCGCCATACCGTTCATGGTATGCCGGATATAAGTCGATTGAGGTTGATAATAGTATTTGAGCCAGCTGCTAAACGTATATGGCTGCCAGCTGTTTTGCGGCGTGTAGCCCAGTGTGAATACATAACCTGTTTTTCCGCTATGGCCGCTGTCCCTGCCATGCAAAAGCATCGCGCCTACATCCAACAAGCCTATATTATGATGATAATTGGCCATATAGATATTTTGATTTTTTCCGTCTTTATACTTGAAATGATAATATCCACCATCGACACCATAAACTGCATCTTGATAAGAAATGGTAAAGTCATACGATTTATCCATTCCATCAACAGCGGCCTTGCCATATTCCAAAGTGTATTTAACGGGATTACCAGCTTGTAAGCGCCCCCCCATAAACTTGCTGTCATAGATATTGCCTTCCGCCATCGTGCTGCCAAAGGCGCCAAAATCCATGTGTACGAGCCCAACATTACCGCTCAAATAATAACGATCCAGTTTTAATCTGCCATCTTTATCATCTTTATTACCAGTAAAGGCTTTTTCCCATTCCAACATACCAATAGCATGCCAGTTGTTGTCGATGTTATAATCCGGGTATAAACGGACACGAGCACGCTGTTTGTTGCCGCTATCATAAGCACCGCGAGCATAGCGGACATCATAACGCACTTCCGCATCCAGCTTCAATTGCTGATCCGGTACATCTTCTACTGGCATGTTGGATTCTAATTGCTGACGGGCATTCATGCTATCCAAGCTGCCGTTTTCTTCCAACTCAGGCAGGAATTCTGCTCTAAGCCTGCCCACAGTATCCAACACCGAAGAGGGCACCACAGAACCATTATAGCCGCCTGCTACAGTACTTTCTCCGTACCCGCTAGTCGCACTTATCTGAACATCTGAACCACTTGTCTGTCCTGTACCGCTCAGGCCAGTCAACAAATCCTGCTGTCTTTTGCGGACATAATCCAACATTTTAGCCCGCTGCTCAACACGGCTTTTGGCTTGAGCATAATCTCTAGATGCTTGCTCTATTTTTCTCAGTGAACTATCGCTTTTTTCTTTTAACGGCTGCATAACTTCCAAGCGATTTTGCCCCTGCATCGAGCGGCGGACATACATTTCCGTATCTTTTGCCGCTTTGCTGCGTGCGCTCTTAATCCGTGATTCAGCTTCCCGCTCCTGTTCTTTAGCCAGTTTCAGCTGTACTTCATCAACTACCAACAAACGGGATATACGACCATATTCATCAGCCAATGAACCTGTA
Source organism: Selenomonas ruminantium subsp. ruminantium ATCC 12561 (assembly GCF_000424065.1). GTDB lineage: Bacteria > Bacillota > Negativicutes > Selenomonadales > Selenomonadaceae > Selenomonas_A > Selenomonas_A ruminantium. The sequence goes on along the minus strand of NZ_AUJE01000001.1, from coordinate 68,673 downwards.
CGGTTCTTTTCAAACTCCAATAATGCTTGTGCGACCATCTGCCCCAGTTCTTTTTTGGAATATGCGTTCAATGGCTTTTCCGGCATATCCATATAACCTTCCTTGGCCAGCAGCATAATCGAATCGTATATCCATACATCATTCGAGGCAGCCTGAACCGGCGACGCAGATAATCCAACCCCCATAAAAACAGCCCCTAGAAAGCACTTTTTGACATATGCTTCCAAATGGGAATGTTTTTTTCCACTACAACCATTCACCAATTTGTCCTACAATCCTTTCACCATCAGATAAAATAGCCCCCAGTTCCCCATAAAGACAAAATTTACTATACATATCATTGTCAATGTAAACTATAAATATTCTTAATTTTATCTTTCCATGAAGGCCTATATACCTATATAAATAAAGAAGAATCATCTATAAAATCCCTCCATTCTTCCTATGTGGGAATTGGGTTGAAGGCATTTTATAACTTGATATTATAGATTAATCAAATCGTGGTTTCAATAGGCTTTAAGTCCTCTTATTTTATAAAAAAACGTTATTTTTAATCCTCATTTAATTTTCGTATAATTTTTGTTTAATATTCAATATCCACCTGTACAGCTGGTCACACTATGCCATTCTCCGTCGCATTTTTTTACGCCTATACCCGCTATATTAACGCAGTATAAACCTTTATTCTCCAGCAGCTGATACATCACCTTATGGTCCCTACATGCACAAAGCCAACACTAAATAGGGTGGGACTTAATACCTATTGAAAGTACCTATTTATTATCCTATAATAGTTGGCTATGGAAATACTTTCCATTTAAGTTCAACAAAGGAAGGATTGATGCCAATGACCATAAATTGGCAAAAAAGGGAACTGCTCGCTGGCATATTACTGGCGAGCAGTTTATATGGTACAGGACAGGCCACACCACTAAGCGAAATGACAACTGCCACAGCAGCATCAGACTACGCCCAGCTAAATCGCGAAGGACAACAGGCTATTGAACGGCACGATTATGTCGCGGCGGAAAAATATTTCCAGCAGGCACGTTCAGCAGCCATTGCCGCCGGACAGCAGGATTTTCTGCGGGAAATGGATGCCCGGCGTGCAGCCATGTATATAAATAGCAATGAGCCAAGCCGCGCGGTAATAATCTTAGGTCCCTATATAAAACCCGGTGTAGATAAATTTATGCTCAGCGATTACCTGCAGGCCTTGCGTGCGTGTAATGAACCGCAAAAAGTTTTGGATACTTTTCATACCTATGTACAAGACTGGCGGTCATTTCCGGTATATGGTTTGGAAAATGTAGCTGCAGTCTGCCTGCGGCAGCGAAAATACCGTCAGGCCAAAAAGATTTATGAAGAAATTCTTTCACGCGAAAAACCAGAAAATGTTCCCTATGTCCAACTAGGATATGCATACACATTGGCACGCCTGGGACAGCAAGGCAAAGCTATCGCCGCCTACCGTCAGGCAGCCAATATCGCGCCCCGATACAACAACATCATCGTCAGCGATGCCGCGGCCTTTATCCTTGACGGTAAACTCGGAATTGCCCGCCAACTGTTTGCCCTATTGGGGCAGGATGAAGCCGAAAAAGAATCCTATCAGCTGCTCTATGCACAAAGTCTGGTAAACGCTGGTCGTGACCTAAATAATGAAGACCTCAATTTTAGGCGGGATGAAGGACTCAAGGAGCGCAGCTATTACCACGAAGCAGATAAAATCCTGCGAAAGCTCCAACACAGCCAAAATCCAGAAATTGCCCATGAGGCAAAAGTTACACAGGCTGCCAACAAAATGAACAACGAACTTTTGGCCGATACCCGCACCAGCCTGCAAGAGCTTCTGGCTGAAGATGACAGCGATATGAGTGCTTTATCTGTGCAAAACGCATATGAAAGTCAGACACTCCACAGTCTCACTACATTCTACGAGACGTCTTTGGACAATAAACGCAACCGGCAGCAGTCAGCCGATATCCGCTATGACAGCTATTGGGGACACAATGTTTATCTTTCCCGTGAAATCCGCCGCAGCTGGCTGAATGATGATGATTCCCATGCGGTATATTGGCAGCACGCTATCGGGTTGCGAAAAAAATACACCTGGGGCGAAATTGCTGGCGAGTGGATTCGTTACAATGGCGCCAAGGTCAAAAATGGCTACAATTTAGCCATCGCATTCGATTTGAGCGATGCGGCCAGTATCGGTTATGAATACGGTATGCGCCTGCACAATCATGCGGGCACGATAAAAAACGGCATACGCGAACATTACCAAACCATCAGCCTCAACCATCAGCTAACGCCACAAACGGCTTTTAATGCCAGCTATACCTGGGCAACGCTTGCCGACCAGAATAAATACCGAGAATACGAACTGGAAATCAATCAGCTGCTGCAGGTAAAACGCAATTTCAGCGACAGGTTGCTCCTGGGTTACAGTCATGCCAATTACGACCGGGAAGAATGGTTTTATGACTCCCCTAACCGCCGGCTGGATTATACACTCAGCTGGCAGCGAGCATGGAATTATCCCAAAATCTCCACCAGCTGGCTATGCGAAACCAGTCTGGGCTGGGGACACGACAATGATGACCGCATGGAATGTACACCGCATATCCGGCTGGAATACATCAAGGATTTCCCCCATAACCAACAATTGCAGCTGGGAACGACTTTTTACCAGTATTTTCGTCAGGCAAACACCAATAATAACCGCCGTAATAATGGCTGTCAATTTTCTGCAAGCTATAATTGGAGGTGGTAATGATGCTGAAAAAATTGATTCTTATTTTATGCCTGTGTGCTGCCTGTGTACTGCCAACACACGCGGCTTTTGCCAGTGTGACGATTCTCTGCTATCACGAAGTAGACCGGGCCGGAGACGCCTTTGCGGTCAGCCATAAACGTCTGGAAGAACATCTGAAGTTTCTCAAAAATGATGGCTATCACTTCACCAGTCTTGACGAATATATACGCTATTGCCGTGGCGAGCTCAAGCTGCCCGACAAAAGCGTGATGATCACCTTCGATGATGGCTATCGCTCTTTTTATACCAAAGTTTATCCCCTGCTAAAAAAGTATCAGGCACCAGGCATGCTGGCTATCGTCAGTTCCTGGACCAACCATGAGGAAAAACCCAACGATGTACGGGATGCTGCCTCCTGGGATGAGTTAAAGGAAATGGAGGATAGCGGCCTTGTGACCGTAGTCTCCCACACCCACGCCATGCACAAACAGCAGGACGTTAATCCGCAGGGCGGACGGAACGGTGTTGTCGGCAGCCATCTTTACCTTGCCGGGCGCTATGAAACCGATGCCGAGTACCATACACGGATAACCAACGATATTCAGGAAGTACAGCGGCTTTTTCAGGAGCATTTGGGCCATAAGGCGCGTGCCATGGTTTGGCCTTACGGCATCTATACCAAAGAAGCCGTAGAAATCGCTGCCCAATCGGGCATGGAGGCGACCTTCCTATTGGACGGCGGGGTTAACGAAGCCAGCGAAGACTCCCTGCTTTATGCCAAACGCATCATCATGGAAAGCGATTTTGATACCAACCGCCTGAAAAAGCTGCTGACTGTCAATCACGACACCTGGGATTCTGCCGGTATCCGCATGGCACAAGCGGATTTGGACAATATCTACGATGAAAACCCAACCAAATATCAACAAAATGTAAATGAACTGCTTACACAGCTCGCCAACAATAACATCAACACTGTGGCTTTGCAGGCATTCGCTGACCCGGACGGCGATGGCAATGTGGATGAAGTATATTTTGCCAACAGCCAGATTCCTGTGCGGGCAGACATTTTGGGCGATGTTGCCAACCGCCTGCAGCAGCAGCTTATCACGGTATTAGCCTGGCTGCCCACGTTGAATTATCAGACCTTAATCAAAGCAAACGACGACAATGCCGTAATATCCCGTGGCGAAAAAGGATGGTACCACCGTATAAGTCCTTTTGACCAGGATGCGCTATCCCATGTCAACCAACTATTTTATGATTTAGCTGCCAACACACAAATAGACGGCATCCTGCTGCAGGATGACCTATACCTCAATCAGGACGAAGATTTCTCCACTCCGGCGCAAACAGCCTATCAGCAGAAATTCGGCAAAGATTTATCCGCTATAAACACAGCCGACAAGGCAGAACTTGCCGCCTTTACCCAATGGAAACAGGAGGCCCTGGATAAAGCTGCCGACGGAGCAATTCATGCGTTTAAAAGCCTTCACCCGCATGCCGTAATCATGCGGGATATATACGCCGGCGCCCTGCTTTATCCAGATTCGGAAAACTGGCTTGCCCAAAGCTATGATGATTATTTAGCCAAATACGATTACACCGTAGTAATGGCCTACCCCTTTATGGATAAAGAGGACGAGCCTTATGAATACCTGAAAAAAATTGCCCGGATTATTAAGGACAAACAAGGCACCGGCAAAACTTTGGTAAAAATTCAGACCTACGACTGGGATAACCATTGCTGGCTGGACAATAAAACGTTCAGCCGACAGATGCATATCTTAAAAGCTGCGGGCATGAAAAATCTCGGTTATTACCCATTGGGCTTTGCTCATTGGGAGAAATAAAATTTCCAAGGAGGAACAAATTTTATTTTGATTTACGCATTTATTTTATGGCTGGCTGATTTTGTATTCTACTATCCCATCATTATGAGCTTTGTATGGATGATTGGCGGTATTTGCTTTTACTGGCGGCGGGAACGTGGCCGGGATAAAAATCCCCCCATACTCACCCATAAGCCTCTAGTCTCCGTTTTCATTCCGGCGCATAATGAGGAACGGGATATTGCCGATGCCGTACACTCTATCTTTGCCAACCACTACAAAAATCTCGAAGTCATCGTCATAAACGATGCCAGCACCGACAATACCCAACAGGTATTAGAAAGCCTAATGGATGAATATCCCAGCCTCAAAATACTGCATATGGAAAAAAACCTCGGCAAGGCCAATGGACTGAATCTGGCCTTTGCCATGAGCCATGGCGAAATCATTGTTACGCTGGATGCAGATTCCATGCTTGATGAACATGCCATTGAATGGGCTGTATGGCACTTCAATAACTTTCCCCGTGTTGGTGCAGTTACAGGCAATCCCAAGGTACGCAACCGCACCAGCCTGCTGGCCAAAATTCAGACAGCTGAATACGCCAGCGTTATCGGACTCATTAAGCGCACACAGCGCATTATCGGCAAGGTCATGACCGTATCCGGCGTAGTGGCTGCATGGCGCCGCACCGCCATCATCAATGCGGGGATGTGGAGCAATACCGCCATCACCGATGATATCGAAATGACCTGGAAAATGGAAACTAAATTTTGGGATATCCGCTATGAACCCAACATGGTCTGCTGGATGCTGGTACCAGAAACCCTGAAAGGAATATGGGTACAGCGAAAACGCTGGGCACAAGGCGGAGTCGAGGTTATCCGCACCCATATCGACGTATGGCGTCACTACAAGGAACGACGTATTTGGCCGATTTATCTGGATTACTTTTTGGGCATCTTTTGGGCTTATTCCTTTGTAATCTGCGGGATTCTATGGCTTGCCCGTATGCTCTTTGATTTTACCGGCAGCAGCTATGCCGCCATGCTGCCGGATTTAGGCAATCCCCTGATAAGCTGGAAGGGATCACTCATCTCACTGGCTTGTCTGTTGCAATTTTTAGTCAGTATTCTCATTGATTCACGCTATGACAGGTCGCTGCTCAAAACTTATTTTTGGGTAATATGGTACCCCGTTATCTACTGGATATTCAATGCCCTGTCCGCTGTGGTTGCAACGCCTGTGGGGCTAAAACGCGACATGACCACTACAGCAGTATGGGTCAGCCCTGACCGGGGTATAAAAAATTAACCACCAAAGGAGTTCATTGGTTTTGAAGAAAATGGATATTAGCGAGCAACAGTCCCCAATATATGAAGCAAAAAATAAACGGCATTTGCTCATCCGCATTATCGAAAATATTTTGTCGCTTGCTTTTACTATTGTTTTATGGCTTTTTATCATCATCACTCTATACAATAAATTGTATGTTAACACAAACGCCAGTTTGTTACACACACTCACAATTATGACACTCGTTGTTATCGCATCAATTTTACTGATAATTCTCTGGCAATTTTACAATTGGTTACGCTTTCATCGCAAAAAACGACGTAAAGATTTCCCTCAGCAAACCCTGGCTGAAGTTGGCAGGCTCTATGGCATATCTGCCGAGAATATGGAACGCCTGCAACAAATCCGCAATGTAGCCGTGGTCGAATTTCGCAATCATCGTTACTATTACTGCATAGCGGGAGAATCTCCTATTGAAATTGGTATGCTGCGGAAACAATAGCTTTTTGTCCTTACAAATATTCTGTATACACGTGTTGAACTTCTTGACAACCACTTTTTCAGCGTCTATAATGACGTCATAAGCAAACAGGACAACGTTGTCCCCCATCACCAGGTACCGGGTGATGGGGGATTTGTGCGTTCATAGCGTTTTGGACAAAGGCGTCCGTAGTGCAGGTTTACTGCGCTATGGGCGCCTTTCCTGTTTGCAGGACTTATTCTTGTTGTTAGGGAAAGGATTGATTATGATGATTGATACTGGCGATACCGCATGGGTACTCATCAGCGCCGCTTTGGTTTTTATCATGACACCTGGTCTTGCCTTCTTCTATGGCGGCATGGTGCGGAGCAAGAATGTACTCACTACCATTATGCAGAGTTTCTTTGTCCTCGCGCTTATCTCGGTTGAATTTATCCTTATCGGCTACACGATGGCCTTTGGCCCGGATGTAAACGGCTTTATCGGCAATCTCGACAAAATCGGCCTGACGGGCATTGGGTTAAAAGTTCTGGAGGGCAGCACCATCCCCGAACTGGCGTTTGTCGCTTTCCAGTGCATGTTTGCCGCGCTGACGCCGGCGCTCATCACCGGTGCGTTTGCTGAACGCATGAAATTTGCCGCATTTACCGTATTTATCCTCTTGTGGGCCATCTTCATCTACAATCCCATGGCCCATTGGGTATGGGGCGGCGGCTTCCTCGCCGAACTCGGTGCCCTCGACTTTGCCGGCGGTCTTGTTATCCATATTCTCTCCGGCGTCTCAGGGCTGACCATCTGTCTGCTCTTGGGCAAGCGTCATGGCTATCAGCACACGGCCATGCTGCCGCATAACCTGCCCATGACCGTTCTTGGGGCAACGCTTCTTTGGTTTGGCTGGTTCGGCTTTAACGCCGGCAGTGCTCTTGGCGCTAATGCTCTTGCCGCCAATGCCTTTATCACCAGTCAGGCAGCCGCTGCCGCTGCCGCCGTTTCCTGGGTACTCGTGGAATGGAAGTTCAATGGCAAGCCCACCATTTTAGGCGCAGTATCCGGCTGTGTGGCCGGTCTTGTGGCCATCACCCCGGCTGCAGGGTTCGTAACGCCCATGCCCGCTGTACTCATCGGTCTGATTGGCGGCGTAATCTGCTATTTTGCCGTAGCCGTTCTCAAAGAAAAACTCGGCTATGACGATTCCCTTGACGCTTTCGGCGTGCATGGCATCGGCGGTACCTGGGGCGCAATTGCCACGGGGCTTTGGGCCACCACGGAAGTCAATCCGGCTGGTGCCAACGGCCTGTTCTATGGTGACACGCACCTCTTTACCGCACAGCTCATTTCCATTGTCGTGGCTTATGCACTGGCTATCGGCGGTTCCTTTGTCCTCTACCAGCTGGTACACAGCTTTATGGAAACCCGCGCCGACGAAGCCGAAGAACTCACCGGCCTTGATATCATCGAGCACGGCGAGCGCGGCTATACCCGCGGTGTGCTGACCTCCAGCCCGCTCTTAGGCTCCTTTGAAACCTCCAGCGAAATGCTGGCCAATACCGTCATGCAGATGAATATGGCTGAGAAAGGATGATTGCCATGTTGACCAAAATCGAAATCATCACCCGTTCCTCCAAACTCGATGAACTCTTGCGCGCCCTCAACCGCATCGGTGTCATGGGCATCACCGTGAGTCAGGTCTTCGGCTGTGGTCTCTCCAAAGGCCATCAGGAAATCTACCGCGGCAAGAAATACGATGTAAAACTCGTGCCCAAGATAAAAGTAGAAACCGTGGTTTCCGAAATCCCCGTACCCACAGTGCTCGCCACCTGTGAAAGCGTCCTGCGTACCGGCCAATTCGGTGACGGCAAGATTTTCGTCACCGAACTCAAAGATGCCGTCCGCATCCGCACCGGCCAGCATGGTGACGACGCCATCCGGGATATTCCGGGAGAGAAAAAAGAAAGCATCAGTGCCTAAACGGCCTGTGCTCCATACATAAGACCATACGCCAAAAGGCTCGCTGTTTTTATCCAGCGAGCCTTTTGGCAATTTATTTCGTTACTTCCCAAACAATATCCTTAGCCCCCGCAGGCATTTTTACCTGCTTGTTATAGGCAATGCTCTTGACCGTAGCATCAGCCACTTCCTCCGGCGTAGATTCGGGATTTCTACGGATTTCGTATACGCCATGGGATGCCTGCTTAATCGCATAGGACTGCGGCGTGTGGAACTGCAATTCCGTCTTGACGCCCGTGGGGCTTAACAGCTGCACATTAATCCCCTGATAGAATTTACCACCCCAGGCATTATGAAATTTCACCACTTCATAACCGCTGTCCGTGAGTTTCTTCATCGCCTGCGGCACTCGGCGGCTGTAATCCTTGTCCTTGATGACCAGGGTATAGCGCAGAACATCGCTGATACCGTCAGCGGCCTGTCCTAGATTCACATTATCCTTCACTGCATCGGCCAAAATCTTCTGCATCAGGCTGTCCTCAGCCTTGATACGATGTTTTAGGCCAGTGAGATACGCACCTTTTTGCTCTAGCGCACGCATATCTCTGGTTATGTCCGGCTCTGCCTCCTGCGCTTCGGCAATCAGGCTCTGCGCCAGTACGGTCATGGTCACAACCATCACAGCAGTGAGCTTGGTCAACGAGGCCTTAACCTGCTGCAGACGCATTTTGTTCATCATATTACTGCTAATGTTCTTGCTAATCTTCTTCATCTGATTCATTATCTTGTTTCCTCCAGTCTTGCAAACTTGCAAACCTTTGAACAAGACAAAGTATAACAGAAATAAATGAAAATATGATGATTGACTCTGAAAACAAAATGAAGATTAGCAGTAAGTAACTAATTCTTCCATTGCTTTCGTCTTTTCATGGTTTGGCAGCGGACGTACCCCCTCTGCACCATAGCCCACATCCAAAAGCATCACAAGCGTTTCCTCTGCAGGCAATTCCAAGGCCTCTGCGGCCTTATCCGGGTCAAAGTAGTTCAGCCAGCAGCTGTCCAAGCCCGCCTCTGCGGCCGCCAGCATCATATGCGTGGCCACAATGGAAGCATCTTCCGCACCGGAATCGTATTTATCACCGGGATAATTGAAGCACTGCGTCTTGTTATAGGTCACCGCCAGCACCACCGGCGCACCATAGCGGCAAGGTGTCAGCCCATCCACAAGCTGCAAAGCAGCTTCCGATTTCAGCACATAGACATGCTGCGGCTGGCTGTTCTTGGCTGTAGGCGCCAGCTGGCCGGCCAGCAAAATCCTGTCCAATTTCTCCTGCTCCACGGCCTTGTCCGACTGGAACTTCTTGCAGGAATAACGCTTTTTCGCCAGTTCAATAAAATCCATGCGTAATACCTCCCTTAGGGTCGCAAACAATATTAACAAACACTAATTCGCTAACTACGAGAAAAAATCCTGCCGTCATTACAGTTTTTCGCAATTGTAACTTACTATATTGAAAAGTACACATCACAGTATATCAATATACTCATGGTTTAGCGCTTTGTTCATACTGCGGACAGCACAGAACTTGCCACACATGCTGCAGGTTTCGCTATGCCCCTCCTCCGGCAGACGACTCTGACGAATGTGTTGTGCGGTTTCCACATCCAACGCACAGGCAAACTGCGCCTCCCAATCCAGTCTCCGGCGGGCAGCTGCCATTTTGTCATCCTGTTCTCTGGCCCCCGGCAAGCCTTTGGCAATATCGGCAGCATGGGCGGCAATTTTGCTGGCGATAATCCCCTGCCGCACATCCTCAAGATTGGGCAGTGCCAAGTGTTCTGCTGGCGTCACATAACAAAGGAAGGCCGCGCCATGCATAGCGGCCACCGCCCCGCCAATGGCTGCGGTAATATGGTCATAGCCCGGTGCAATATCGGTAACCAACGGCCCTAGCACATAGAACGGCGCACCATGACAAAGTGTCTTTTGGATTTCCATATTCGCAGCAATCTGATGGAGCGGCACATGCCCCGGACCTTCTACCATCACCTGCACATTGCGCTTCCAAGCCCGCTCCACAAGTTCTCCGAGACGAGAGAGTTCATCAATCTGACAGTTATCCGTGGCATCAGCCAGACATCCGGGACGACAGGCATCACCTAATGATATCGTCACATCATATTCTGCGCAAATATCCAATATCGCATCGAAATATTCATAGAAGGGATTTTCCTCCCCGGTCATACTCATCCAGGCAAAAACCAGACTTCCTCCACGGCTGACGATATTCATCTTGCGCGACTGATTCCGAATCTGCCGCACCGTGTCCCGCGTAATGCCGCAATGCAAGGTCACAAAGTCTACACCATCCTCGGCATGCAGACGAATGACATCAAGAAAATCCTGCGCCGTAAGTTCTGCCAAATCCCGCTGATAGTGTATGACACTATCGTAGATGGGCACTGTACCAATCATCGCGGGACATTCGACCACCAATTTTTTTCGGAAGGGCTGGGTGTTACCATGACTGGATAAATCCATAATGGATTCGGCGCCCAAATCCACGGCACTCATGACCTTCTGCATTTCCAAATCATAGTCCTTACAATCCCTGGATACCCCCAGATTCACATTGATTTTGGTTCGCAGCATACTGCCTACGCCCTCAGGGTCTAACGCCTTATGCCGCTTATTGGCACAAATAACCACCTGTCCCATTGCTAATAGCTGACGCAGTTTTTCGGATGCCATCTTTTCCTTACGGGCGACAATTTCCATCTCCTGCGTAATAATCCCCTTGCGGGCTGCATCCATCTGTGTTGTGTAAGTCTTGCTCATTTTCTTCCCTCCTGCAAAATAAAAACCAGGAAGAACTTTGAATAAAGTCCTTCCCGGTCTATAAAATCTTCCCTACGTTGGCATTATCCAAATCAGGTGCGGTCGAAGTGCCCAACTTCCTCTCAGCCCGTCTGCGAGCTCCCGTTCTATTTATTTGTTTTGTCCCACGAGGGAAATCCAATGTCCATTCTAGCAGGTTTGCCCAGCAAATACAAGCACTTCCTCAGAAGCGGAAATCCCGCTTATCCGAATGTTTGATGGCTTCGATATGCTCGGCGGCAATCTGACGCACTTTTTCCTTAGGGATTTTCTTGAGTTCTTCTTCTACAAGCTTATACCCCAGTTCTCTGGTTTCCTCGCTGGCATAGTCCGTCAAATACTCCGTTAAGGTCATCAAGGCATTGGGATGGCAGCAGTTGACAATCTGCCCGCTCTTGCACAAACTCATAAAGCGGTCCCCCGTACGCCCTTCCCGATAGCAGGCCGTGCAGAAGGAAGGAATATGTCCCGTTTCCATCAGCCACTTGATTACTTCATCAAGAGTGCGCTGGTCGGACACATTGAACTGTTCCGTATCCGTGGGCCGTTCCTTTTCCGTGTAGCCGCCCACACTGGTACGGCTGGCCCCGCTGACCTGGCTGATACCCACCTGCAGCATGCGCTCGCGCACCTGCTCAGATTCGCGGGTGGAGATAATCATGCCGGTATACGGTACGGCCAAACGAATGCAGGCAGCGATTTTCGTGAAGATTTCATCGCTGATGGAGTTGTCAAAGGCTTCCGGGTCGATATCATCGGCCTTTTTCACACGCGGTACGGAAATGGTATGCGGGCCGACGCCATGCACAGCCTCAAGATGCTCTGCGTGCATGAGCAGACCGGCAAACTCATACTTATAACCTTCCAGACCAAAGAGCACGCCCAGGCCCACATCATCTATGCCGCCTTCCATCGCCCTGTCCATGGCCTCGGTATGGTAAGCATAATCGTGCTTCGGCCCCGTGGGATGGAGTCGCTCGTAGCTTTCCTTATGGTAGGTTTCCTGAAAAAGAATATAGGTGCCAATGCCTGCCTCTTTGAGCTTGCGGTAGTTTTCCACCGTGGTAGCCGCGATATTCACATTCACGCGACGGATAGCACCGTTTTTATGCTTAATGCTGTAAATCGTATGAATACATTCCAAAATATATTCCAACGGATTATTGAAGGGGTCTTCGCCGGCTTCAATGGCCAGACGTTTATGTCCCATATCCTGCAACGCCATAACCTCGGCCCGCACTTCCTCCTGTGTGAGTTTCTTGCGGGGAATATGTTTGTTTTGTCCATGATAAGGACAGTAGACACAGCCATTTACACAGTAATTGGATAAATACAGCGGCGCAAACAGCACAATGCGGTTGCCGTAAAACGCCTGCTTGATTTCCTCGGCAATCGTGTACATGCGGGCAACCCGTTCCGGGTCTTCACAGGCCAGCAGTACCGAGGCCTCCCGATGGCTCAGCCCCTTGCAGGTATAGCCCGTCCCCGTCTTGACCGGGCGGGCTTTTTCCAATATTTCATCAATCAGGGCAAAATTATCCTTGTTCGCTTCCGCATAGTCCAATGTCTCGCGGATTTCTGCATCATTGATAAATTCTTCGGCACGCAAAGAATGGGGATTGTATTCTATCATAATGGTCATCTTCCTTTCGCTTACAAAAGCTCTCTAACCATTAGTATAGCACAATCCCCATATTCATGATAATTAATTTTCGTGTTTTATCCTGTTTACACCCGAATCAGCTTAATATGCCCCCGGCAATAACGATAAAGAATTCCGATAAAAATCCCCGTAATCAGCCAGCTCACGGGATAGCAGGCCATCAGCGTGCCATAGTCGGGACTGGCAGGGAAAAGCGTATAAAGCCAGGTAATACGCACCCCGCAGATGCCCACAAGTGCCAGCAGTGCCGGCGGCAGGGAAAAGCCATAGCCACGCAGAGCACCGGACAACACATCGATAAAGACCTGCAAAAACTGCGGCGCCACAATGTACCAAAAGCGGATAATGCCCAGCTCCACTACCGTTTCATCGGCATTGAACAAGGACAGGAATTCCCGCGCAAAGCCAATCACGATAACGCCCATCGCCACGGTAAAGGCAATATCCAGCCCCATGCCCACTTTGGTAATCTGGAAACAGCGTGGAAGATTGCCCGCACCATAGTTCTGACTCACAAAAGTGGTCGTAGCCTGCGCAAAGGCGTTGAGCACGCAGTAAACATTGACCTCAATGGCAAACGCGGCCGCCGAAGCCGCCATGGCATCCGGCCCCAGGCTGTTTACCGCTGCCTGAATCAAAATGTTCGAGAACGAAAAGACCATGCCCTGAATGCCCGCAGGCAGGCCAATGGCGACAATATCCCGCAGCAGATGGCCGTCCAGCGCAAAGCCGTCAAAATGCAGGCGCAAAATATCCTGCGAATGCGTCAGGAACCAGAACAGAATAAAGGCGCTGACGCCGGTAGCCACAACCGTAGCGAGCGCCACGCCCATAACGCCCCAGCCCCAAAGGACAAAGAGCAGATCCAGCGCGATATTGACCACACTGGCCACAGCCAAAGCCAAAAGCGGCGTGCGCGTATCCCCGCGGGCGCGCAGGATAGCCGCTTCAAAGTTATACATGCCGATAAAGGGCAGGCCCAAAAGATACACCCGCAGATACGTTTCCGCCATCTCCTCAACTTCGGCCGGCACCTCCAGCCAGTTGATAATCGGCGCAGCCATCAGCTCACCAAATGCAAGCAGAGCAAAGCCTGTTGCCACCGCCAGGGCAAAGGACGTCTGCACCGCTGTGCCCACTCTTTCCGGCTTCTTCGCCCCGATAAAGCGGGCAATCACCACATTCGAGCCTAAGGACAATCCCATAAACAGATTGACCAAGATGCCGATAACGGAGATATTATTCCCCACGGCCGCCATGGCATTCTTGCCCACAAACTGCCCCAGAACGGCCACATCCGCCGCATTGAAGAGCTGCTGCAAAACGCCGGTAAGCGCCAACGGAATCGCAAAAATAATCAGCTTATCCCAAAAAGAGCCATGAAGCATATCCATGTCCCTTGTGTTTAACATTCTATTCACCTCAATATACTTACGCCAAAGTCAAAATGCTATCTTATTATAACGCACCGCCAAAAATAAACAACACCTGCCAGAAATTTTTTCTGCAATCGCGTTGTCTGTTCTGATTTTATGTTACAATAGGGGCAGTGATTTACGTCAAAACTTCAATATATATTGCAGGAGGTACATGATGGAAAAACTCGGATTTATCGGCATGGGAAATATGGCACAGGCACTCGCCGCAGGTTTTATTAACGCAGGCGCCATCGCCAAGGATAACGTCTATGCCTTTGCCCCCAACCAGGAAAAACTGGCCAAAAACGCCGCCGCTATCGGCTTTACCGCAGTAAAGACCGTACAGGAACTGGCAGATACCTGTGATACATTGGTAATGGCCTGCAAACCCTACCAGATTGAAAGCGTCCTGGCAAAGCTTGGCGATAAATTAAAGGGCAAAGCCCTAATCTCCATCGCCGCCGGCTGGGACTTTGCCCGCTATGAAAAGGCCCTGCCCGCAGGTGTCCGCCTGCAATTCATCATGCCCAACACCCCGGCTATGGTCGGTGAAGGGGTACTGCTCTTTGAGGAGCGCAATACCCTTACGCCAGAGGAACACGCAGAAGTCAAGAAACTATTTGCCGCCGTGGGTTTGGTACAGGAACTGCCCAGTCACCTCATGGGCATCGGCGGCACCGTCACCGGCTGCGGCCCGGCCTTTGTAGACCTCTTTATCGAGGCCTATGGGGATGCGGCAGTAAAATACGGCTTAAAACGCGAAGATGCCTATAAGCTGATTTCCCAAATGGTGCTCGGCTCGGCCAAACTCCAGCTCGCAACTGGCACCCATCCCGGCGTGCTCAAAGATAATGTTTGCAGTCCGGCGGGGACTACCATCCGCGGGGTTACGGCACTCGAAGAATACGGATTGCGCAATGCGTGCATTAAGTCCGTTGATGCGATTATGAATACGTAACCGCGCCTAGTGCATTATTAAAGGATACAAATCATCAGGGAAGGCGGCGGAGCGGCCGGGAACTGGCCACGACTACGCTAAGACCGCTGGCTAAAAATCATTTTTGCCTCTTATAAAACGCATAGCATCTAAACTCACTGCGTTCAAACAGTAGATGCTATGCGTTTTTTCTTGTGGTGGGCAAAAATGATTTTCTTTACGCCAGCGGCCATACGCTTCGCTGTGGCCAGTTCCCGGCCGCTCCGCCTTAGTGCCTGCTGCTCTGCTGATTTTGGGTTCACCCCCTCAACATTGCAATCCTGCAACCTACTGACATTTTCTTCATTTGTCCACACATTTATAAATAGGCACGCTCCACCACGCCGATGTCAACCAGCGCGAGGGCACCGATGCGTAAGTAACTCAGGGCGGGGCCGTCAGCATTGCCGCAGTGGAGCGTTCGCCCCTTGGCGTTAAGAAATATTTTTTTGCCCATACCACTAAAAATAACGGGAAACGTCTTTGTTTGAACGCAGTGAGTTTAGACGTTTCCCGTTATATAAAAGGCAAAAAAATATTTTAGCAAAGGGGCTAAGCGGAATCGTGGCAATGCTGACGGCCCCGCCCGACTACCACGAACCCACGGTGGTAATCCTTCTTATTCGCCTCTGCGTCCATGATAGAGACACCAAGGCTCCTCCGCCATATAGTCCCCGCCATGGTAATAAGCCGCTCTGGCCCGGCACCCGCCGCAGACACCTTTGTAATTGCAGCTGCCGCACCCACCGCTATACTCCAGCGTACGCAGTTTCTTCAGCACTTCGCTGTTATTCCAGATTTCATCAAAGGGCGTATCATGCACATCGCCCAATTCCATATTGAGGTAAGCACAGGGCTGTACCTTACCCCGCGGGCTGATGATGCAATAGCTAATGCCTGCCAGACAGCCACGATGGAATCGCGTCTTGATGCCCAACTGGTCAGCAATGCGCAAGAACTGTGGCGCACAGGTCGGCTTTAATTCAATATCCACTTCCTGCTGTTTCTTCATAATGCGGGTCAGCACATCTTCATACTGCTCCGCCCGCAGGGATTCTTCCTCAATCGTCGCGGCTCTGCCGGTCGGCACCAGGAAGAAGAAATGGTGGGCTTTGGCACCGATTTCCACGGCAAAATCCGTCATCGCTTCCAATTCCTGCTGATTCCAATCCATCACCGTCGTATGAATCTGGAAGGGCAGCCCCACTTCGCGGCAGTTCTTCATGCCCTGTACCGCGCCATCCCAGCCACCGGGGAAGGCGCGGAATTTGTCGTGCTTTTCCTTGTCCAGCGAATCCAGCGAAATGCCCATGCCGCGAGCTCCAGCCTCTTTCAAGGCTTTGGCCATTTCGAGCGTAATCAGCGTGCCGTTGGTGCCGAACACCGGGAAAAGCCCCAAATCAGAAGCATATTTCACAAGCTCCACAATATCCGGACGGGTCAATGGTTCGCCGCCGGAAAAAATCATGATTTTGAAACCGGCCTTGGCAATTTCCCGCAGGAGCTTTTTCGCCTCCTTCGTGGAGAGTTCATCTTCTGCCTTGCAGCCTGCATCACGGTAGCAATGGGCGCAGTACATATTGCAATTGTTGGTCGTATTCCAGGATACAATTTTCATTTTGCGCCCTCCTCACTTGATGCCGATTTCTTCATCGGTCAGATAGCAGGATGGGTCAGATTCCCAGAAGTCCCCCGTCACCGCTTCAGCACGCGTACGGAAGTTGCCGTTGCAGTTGTCGAGGAACTTGCATTTGGCGCAGCGGCCTTTGAGCAGAGGCTTTCTATCCTTTAAGCCGGCCAGAATCGGACTTGCCGAAACATCCGTCCAAATATCGCCGAACTTTCTCTCCCGCACATTACCAAATGTATGATGCTGGGTGAACTGGTCCGGGTGCACATATCCTAGCGGGTCAACCTCGCCAAAGGCAATGCCGGAGCGGTTGCCGCCGTTCATGGAAATGTACTTCTTAATCTGCTCTGCCGTTTCATCACGGCCTTCAGCCAACGCCTTCAAATACATATAAACACCATCACAGTGATTATCCACCGTGAGGATTTCCTTTTCGAGGCCCCGTTCCTCAAAATCGCGGGTACGGCGGATAATCGTGTCCATCGCCTTGCGGGACTGTTCTGGCGTTACGTCCTGATTGACCATCTTTTCCCCACGGCCGGAATACACGAGATGGTAGAAGCATACGCGATTGATGCCCTTTTCCTCGATAAAATCAAAGATATTGTCGAGTTCCTCAATATTATGGTGATTGATGGTAAAGCGCAGGCCCACACGCTGGCCTACAGCCACGCAGTTTTCAATGCCCTGCATGGCCTTTTCATAAGCGCCTTCCACGCCACGGAACTTATCGTTGACGTCTTTGAGGCCGTCCAAAGAGATGCCCACATAGCCCACGCCGATATCCTTGATGCGTTGGGCAACTTCCCGCGTAATCAGGGTGCCATTCGTGGAAAGGGTCGGCCGTACGCCCTTTTTCTGCGCGTATTCCGCCAGCTCAAAGAAGTCCGGACGAATCAACGGCTCCCCGCCGGAGAACAACAGCACCGGCACATGAAAATCAGCCAAATCGTCGATAAACTTTTTGGCTTCTTCCGTTGTCAACTCGTCTTTGTATTTCTGCGCATCCGACTGCATATAGCAGTGCATGCATTTGAGATTGCAGGTTTTCGTGGAGTTCCAGACCACCACCGGCCCCATGCCTTCGGCCGCCCCATTTCGCATCGTGTGGGCATTTTTCGTATAGCGCAGATTATCCCCATAATATTCCCGCGCAAATAACAGCTTCGTTACACTAATCATCTAATCCTTCTCCTAAAAACACAATACACATTATTTCGGCTGCTTCTTAATCCCATCCAAGAGCAGCCGCATCTTCATCGCCACGTTTTCCTGAAAGGAAATCGAGAGTTTGCTGAACGCCGTCGCCTGATAAATGGAATGAAACATCTCCGTGATGAGTTCAGCGGGCACATCATCACGCACCTCGCCAGCTTCCTGCCCTTCACGCAAAATCCGCTCATACAGCGGCTTAAAGCCCGGCGTGGGCACTTTTTTGCGTTCCTCGGCATCTTCCGGCAGCCCTGAATGGTCAGCCGCCGCTAAGAACAACGGCAGAACATAGCGATTTTCGTCCAGGAACTTCGCCGTCATCATACAAGCAACGGACAGAAGCTCACAAGCAGGCCGGCCCTCACCCCGCAATTCCTCAATCGCAGTATTCACTTCGGCAACAAAACGCCCCAAAAGATGCACCAGCAGCTCTTCCTTGGACTGAAAGTAATTGTAAAACGTTCCCGTGCCCAAATCCGCACCGTTCATAATATCCGCAATGGACGCTTCACGAAAGCCCTTTTTGCTGAATACCACTACCGCCGCATCCAATATCGCCTGCCGGGATAACATCTTCTTCCGCTCCCGGCGGCCCATTTTTTCTTCCATAACCGCATCGCCCCGTTCATATGTATTTCATTCTGTTTTCTATTATATCGAAAAAAAACGCTGCTGAAAAGAAAAAAATGAATTTGATTCATTTTTATAACGAGACGCAATCGCAAAAACGCTCCTTGCAGTCAACCGCAAGTTATTATATGATAAGTAAGTATTATCTGATATTATTTCACAATAATTTTCACTAATACAATATTGCATTAGCAATGCACAACAGCAGATAAAAGAATGTAACATTGCTAATTACGGAGGTATTATTTTTTATGTTAGGTCTTCTCATTGCCATCGTTGTGGTGGCCTGGGTTGCCCGCTTCGTACTCAAAAAGTACCCGGCGCAGCCTGTACTTTTTACCGCCGGCATCGTGATGATGGTGCTGACACTCGTCTTCGGTCTGGGTGAAATTCTCCCAGCCAAGCAGTCAACCGGTTCGCCTTGGCTGGATATCATTCAGTCCATCAGCCTGGCCTTTAGCAGCCGTGCGGCAAAACTCGGCATGATCATCATGCTGATTGGCGGTTTTTCCAAATATATGGACAGCATTGGCGCCAGCACCGCTTTGGTACGCATCGCCATCAAGCCCTTGAAAAAACTCGGCCATCCCTATGTGGTACTGGCTCTTACTTCTGTACTCGGCAACTTTCTCGCCATGTTCATCAGTTCTGCCTCCGGCTTCGGACTCTTGCTCATGGTGACCATGTATCCGGTACTGGTGCGCTTAGGCGTCAGCCGCATCGCCGCCTGCGCCGTTATCGCGACCACTTCTGCCCCCGGCTGGGGCCCGGCTGGCGCTGACAACATCTTTGCCGCGGAACTCATCGGCATGGAAATCGTGCCTTACTTCATGCAGTATCAGGTGCCGGTCGGCCTTTGCACCATTGGCGCGCTCGCCATTGCCCACTTCTTCGTGCAGAAACATCTTGACGTCAAAAATCCGGACGAAATGGCAGGTAAGGACGTATCCGCTGCCGTAACCGCAGAACAGGCAAAAGCGCAGGAAACACCCGCTGTGCCGTCCTTCTATGCGCTTTTGCCCATGCTGCCGCTGCTGTTGGTACTGTTCTTCGGGCTCAACGAACACACGGGCATCAAAATGGATATCAGCCTGGCTACGTTAATCAGTATTTTCCTGACCATGCTCATTGAATTTTTGCGCCATCGCGACGGGCTCAAAGCCTGCAAGGATATCGGCGCTTTCTGGAACGGCATGGGCCTGCAGATGGCCACGGTTGTCACCCTCGTTGTTGCCGCTGAAACATTCTCTAAGGGCCTTATCTCTCTGGGCGCCATTGATACCTTGATTACCAGCGCCCAAAACGCCGGTCTTGGCGGTATCGGCATGATGTTCGTCTTCGTCGCCATCATCATCGCCGCCACGCTGATTACCGGCAGCGGCAACGCCACGTTCTTCGCCTTTGTGCCGCTGGCCCCGAAAGTGGCCGCCCTGTCCGGCATCGCTCCGGTGCTTTTGGTACTGCCCATGAACTTCGTGTCCAACCTGGCACGTTCCCTTTCCCCAATCGCCGCCGTCATGATTGTTGTGGCTGGTGCCGCCGGCCTTTCGCCGATGGATTTGGCTAAACGCACCTTTATCCCTGTAGCTGTGGCTACTATAGTCAACATCGCGGTAACATTGATTTTATTCTTTTAAACACAAAAATAGTCAATACATCACGCACATGGTGTATTGACTATTTTTTTCATGCAAATATTATTTAGCCTGTGTTTTCTTGAACTTCTTGGCATTATACAAGGCTCTGTCACCCCGCTGAAAAACGGTCAGCGGGGTATCATCTTTTCTGGCTTCTGCTATGCCAATGCTGGAAGTAAAAATCGCTCCTCCCGGCAGAACATTCGCCTTTCTGACGGATTCACGGATGCTCTCGGCGATTTCCTGTGCTCGTTCAAATTCCGTATTGGACAGGATAATCATAAATTCATCACCGCCCCAGCGACCGGCAGCATCCTTGCGGCTTATATGTTCAAGAATAGACTGGGCCACGGCCCGTAATGCCTCATCCCCGACATCATGCCCAAAGGAATCGTTGACCTGCTTGAAATCATCCACATCCATCATCAACACACATACATTCTCCAGTTCGTTTATCTGATACTTCCAAAGGAAATGCTCCAAAGCATCTTCCAGGCCGGCATGATTCAAAAGCGGCGTCAGCGTATCGTGCAGCAGGCCGCTGCGCTCATAACTGATGCAGTTTTCGACTACGTTAATCCCCAGTTTCACGGCCTGAGCGAATCGCTTGCAGCTGCCATAACCACAGGCATGGCAGTTGATTTCACGGGATTCCGGCGTATACTTACGCAGATGAATATAGATTTCTTCCAAATCTTCATCTTCAAAGAAGCCATTTTTAATTTTTCGGTTCGTATATTCGCGCCGGAAATCCTGCCAAGCCAGTGTTTCAGCAAAATACTGTTCAATGGCGTAGATTGTCCCTTCATCCTTTTCCGTAACCTGCTCGGCTATCTTGTCCCGCTTGCGGGCATTAATCTTGTAATCCACATCATCCAGCGCTGTACAGTGGTCTGTCCCCGTACCAAAATTACAGCCGCCCCTGCAATTCAGGATCTCCACCAGTTCCGGAACAGTTTTATGCTCCTTTTGACGGTTATGGTATTCGCGCAGATACGGATAGGAAACGCGCACAGAATCCAGCTGACGAATCCACATATCCTTATTCGTCAGCCGAACCGTTTCGCTCAACCCGCCCGGCCGACTGTAAACATGGCCAATCCCGGAATTTTTTCCTGCAAATCCCACTTCAGGAAACTGGTCCAGGGCAATATTTTCCGCCAATAGTTTCTGTTTTAATTTGTCAAATGTGACATTGTAGGCTACCTGCTGGCCCGTATTGGGGTCTTCTATTTCATCCGCTTTGGCAATACAGGGCGACAAAAAAGCAATCTTCCCCTCTAAATGCTCAACCTGCCGCAAATAAATGGCCAGACAGATTAACGGGCTTTGAATCGGCGCCAACGACGGCAGAAGCTCCGGCAGATAACGTTCACAGTAATTCACAATAGATGGACAGGGCTGAGCAATCATGGAGTCCAAATGCAAGGCTTTTTTCGCCTGCAAATATGCCCAGGTCGCAATATCTGCCCCCAACGACACATCATAAATATTGCCTACGCCTAAGGATTTCAGCCAGCCAAACAGGCGAAAAAGCTGCGGAAAATTTACCTGAGCTGCAGGTGCTGCCACCAGATGAATCGTTTCCCCTGCCGCCAAGTCCTCGAAAAAACGCTCCGTATCATCCCGATAGTCTCTGGCGCCATGGTCGCAGGCCTTAATACACGCGCCGCAGGAAATGCAGTACCGTTCACCTACCGCTACCTTACGTTCCCGGTCATACGCCCGATAAACCTGATTGGCTGCATCTACGGGGCAGACTGCAATACATTTGTTGCAGGCCTTGCACTTCTCCTCAATCGTAAAAATTTTCCCCGACAAAAATATCCCTCCACAAACGACAAAGGGGCAACGACCTGAATGGCGTTTCCCCTTGTCATACGCTTCTCTATGCCCCGATTATAGCACCGAAAGGCAATATTATCAAGACAAGCAAAACAGAAGATATTTACTTTATTAATAACCACATTTATTTGACAAAACTATCCTTGACCGCTAAACTAAAGATATAATCACATACACGGGAGCTCGCAGACGGGCTGAGAGGAAGTTATGCACTTCGACCGCACCTGATTTGGATAATGCCAACGTAGGGAAGTAGGAATAACGTTTTTTCGGGACTATCCAAAAATTGGATAGTCCTTTTCGTTTGCCCTTTTCCCTCCAACTGAAGGAGGAATCAACTTGTTTAACACATGGGAAAACATCCGCAAGACTGCGCCGCTGATTCACCACATCACCAACTATGTGACGGTAAATGATGTGGCCAATATCACGCTGGCCTGTGGGGCCAGCCCCGTCATGGCCGATGATGCAGCCGAAGCGGCGGAAATCACGCAGCTTGCCACAGGGCTCTGCCTGAATATCGGTACGCTCAACGAGCGCACCATCCCGGCCATGCTGAGCGCCGCCCGCAAAGCAAAGGAATTAAACCATCCGGTTGTGCTCGACCCGGTAGGGGCTGGCGCCACCACGCTGCGGACGCAAACCGCGCTGGATATTTTACAGACCGGCAGCATAACCTGCGTGCGGGGCAATATCTCGGAAATCAAGACCCTGATTCATGGCACAGGCAATACTAAGGGCGTAGATGCCGCCGCCGTGGACAGCATCACCGAGGAAAACCTCGCAAATTCCTGCGAATTTGCCAAGCAGGCCGCCCAGCAGTTAAACACCATTGTGGCCATTACCGGCGCCATTGATTTGGTTGCCGACACGAAAAACTGCTATATCATCCGCAACGGCCATCCGGAAATGAGCCGTATCACGGGCACCGGCTGTCAATGCTCCGCCCTTGTTGCCGCCTGCATTGCCGCAAGTCCCGCAAAGCCTTTGGAAGCCTCCGCTGCCGCCGTAATGGCTATGGGGTTGGCCGGCGAGATTGCCCATAAGCACCTTCTTCCCCATGAAGGCAATGCCACCTACCGCAACCGCATAATCGACACCATCTGTCACCTGACGGCTGCAGAACTAAATAAGGGGGTAAAATATGAAATCCGCTAATATTACCGCTGCCGCTTTACAGCTCTACGCCGTCACCGACAGCCGCTGGCTCAATGGCGCATCCCTTGCCGCAGCGGTAGAAAAAGCCCTGGCCGGCGGCGTGACCTGTGTACAGCTGCGGGAAAAGCACCTGTCCTTTGACGAATTTCTGCGTACCGCCAAGGAAATAAAGACCCTCTGCCAAAACTACCATGTTCCCTTTATCGTGGACGATAATCTGGACATTGCGCTGGCCTGTGATGCAGACGGCCTTCATATCGGCCAGCACGATATGAAGGCCGCTAAAGCACGCGAACTTTTAGGGCCGGATAAAATTCTGGGCGTATCCGCGCAGACTATCGAGCAGGCTGTTACCGCCTGCAGGGACGGCGCCGATTATTTAGGCGTAGGCGCCGTCTTTCCCACCGGCACGAAGACCGATGCCGTCGAAGTCCCCCTGAATACACTGAAAGCCATCACGGCTGCCGTGGATATCCCCGTGGTGGCCATCGGCGGCATTGGCGCAGATAATATCGCCCAGCTTTCCGACACGGGCATTGCCGGCGCCGCCGTGGTATCGGCCATCTTTGCCCAAGAGGACATAAAAAAAGCCGCCGCAAACCTGCGACAGCTTATTGCAAAGGAGCTTTGATTATGGAAAAAAAATGCGAACTCAAAACCGTTCTGACCATTGCGGGCAGCGACTCCAGCGGCGGAGCAGGCATTCAGGCTGACCTCAAGACCATGCTTGCAAGCGGCGTCTACGGCATGAGCGCCATCACCGCCCTGACTGCGCAAAATACCACAGGCGTAATCGCCGTAGCTAGAACGGCCCCTGATTTTCTTGCCGCACAATTGGACAGCGTCTTTACCGATATTTTCCCGGATGCCATCAAGACCGGCATGGTCTTTGACAGCGAACTGATTGAGGTTATCACCGCTAAACTCACCCAGTATCACGCAAAAAACATCGTGGTCGACCCCGTAATGGTGGCCACCAGCGGAGCAAGGCTGCTGAATGAAGACGCCATCTCAGCATTGAAAGAACAACTCCTGCCGCTGGCCACAGTCATTACCCCCAATCTCATGGAAGCCGAGGTTTTGGCCGATATGGAAATCAAGAGCCACGAAGATATGATACTAGCCGCCCAAAAACTTTACGAAACTTACGGCTGCAATGTGCTCTGCAAAGGCGGCCACCGTTTGCAGGATGCCGACGACCTGCTCTATACCATAGACGGCCCCCTGTGGCTGAAAGGCGAACATATCGACAATCCCAACACCCACGGCACCGGCTGTACCCTGTCCTCTGCCATTGCCAGCAATCTGGCAAAAGGGGAAGAATTAACAACGGCCGTAAAGAACGCCAAGACCTATATCACAGGCGCTCTGCAGGCCGGCCTCAATCTGGGGCATGGCGCAGGGCCGCTGCATCACGGCTGGGCTATTTAGTTCGCAGGTACTTTACGGCAGAAAGTCCTGCCTCAGCGCCCTGATATACCGCCTTGGCAATCTGCAAAAGCCCGCCGGTACAGTCGCCAGCTGCAAATAGCCCCGGAACATTTGTAGCACCATGGGCATCAATTTGGATATGATTCCCATCCAGCTGAGCACCAATTTTTTTGGCGATGGCGGTACTGCCTGCCGTCCCCAAAGCCATAAATACGCCGTCCAGCTTTAACTGCGTGCCATCGGCAAAGAGCACCTTCTCCACCCGTTCGCCGCCTTCTATAGCGGCGATTTTTGCCGTGCAGACGCGGATTGCCTGCGGAACTTCTGCGACAGGTTCTGTACCATTCGTCAACATAAATACCTGTGCCGCATGCGGTAATAGCGCCTGCGCTTCATGCAGGGCATAAACGCCAGCGCCGACCACAGCCACTGTCTTGCCACGGTAAAAGAACGCATCACAGGTTGCACAATAGCTTATGCCCTTGCCCGCAAATTCTTTCACACCCGGTACATTGAGTGACTGCCTGTACGCCCCCGTTGCCACAATTACGCTGTCCGCGGTCAGCATATGGTCTTTACCCGTAATCTTAAAGCCGGTAAAGGTATCATTGAACATCAAGCTTAGAAGTTCATCTTCCACAAACTCCACGCCAATCTTTTTTGCTCCGTCAATTCCCCGCGCATGCAGTTCGGCTCCCGAAATCGGCTCAGCGAGCCCATAATAGTTTTCAATCTTCTCCGCTTTCTCCAGCCCGCTAAGGGACAGCCCCTTGCTGAATACCGTCACCTCTGCCCCGCCCCGCCGGGCATAAAGCGCTGCCGACACCCCCGCCGGCCCAGAGCCGATGATTACCACTTTCCCCATAAACAACACTCCCTCGACCAAAATTTTCTGTCCTAAACATAACAAAAGACCGCCCCACCGTAAAGTGAGCCGGTCACGATTTATGCGATTTTCTTAGTAGCTGGGATGCTTTTTTACGTAATCTACCGGTCTGCTCCAATCCACATGCACCTTCGTGTTGTTCCACAGACGGGTCAGTGCCAGTTTGAAGCTTTTTACATCGGCCAGCGGGTCGATTTCTTCCGGCGTAAAGTCCATGAGGGTTTCATGAGGCACATTGATGCTGTGCGTCTCTGCCAAATATTTTTCCGTCAGGCTCTTGGCCTCTTCATTATTAATATTGACCGTTGCCGTTTTGCTCTCTCCATCATAATCTATCCAACCCAAATCGCGGCCAAAGCTTATGGCTACACTGAATTTATTTTCCATGGCAAGTTCTCCTTTTCGACATCATTATCTGCCCTTAATTATATATGATTCAGGCTCTTTTTACAAATTTTTGCCAAAATAACCAAATTAAGTAAATATTTTCAAAAGTTTGTATTTGTCAAGTCTTGCACTTGCATTTTTTTTGTGCTACTATACTTACAAAGAAGGATAAGCCTGGGGTGTGCGCGGGCTTTTGAAATGTCCAACCTACATTTTTTACAGGGAGCCTGATTTGATTTTAGTGGAAGTTCGCCTCGGCGTCTCGCGGAAGCTAAACTTAGGGCACCCACCTGCTGATCGCAGGTTTTGGGCATTTAAGGCAGCGGCAGTTTGGACCCCTTCTTTGAAAAGGGATTGCTATCCATGGGTGGCAGTCCCTTTTCACGCATTTACAGATAAATCAATGCAAGTAAGGGCGCAGATTGATGGCTACCTCATTGATATGGGTAATCTTCGGATTCTGCCCCATTTTATTTACTGGAGCATTTACCGGGGCGTCCACGATTTCGATATTGTCGAGCATCTGCCGCATCTGGCCGCGGATACCTTCCAAATAGATTTCCCGCAGGTTCTTCTGCTCCTGCTTTTCCTCATCATTCAAGCCCACAGAACGTTGTTTGCGGGACAGTTCATTTATCCGAGCAATTAATTCTTTGGTTATCATAAAAGCCTCACTTTCTCTAACAGCTTTAATACAATGCAAATATTATACCTTTCGTCTTTGCCCTTGTCAAAAAATTCCGTTCCCCATTGCCAAGCAATATTTTCATCTAGTATAATAGTACACGGTCTTATGACCAAATATAATTCCACAGGAGGTTCGGACGTTTTGGAACCCGGCATCAGCTTTTCTACGTTGGAGGAACAGATTCTCCTCCTAAAAGAAGCCACGGACGCAGTGCTCCTGGACACGATTGGTCTGGGAAAAAAAATGCAGGAAGCGTTTGAACAACATGCCGTCACTTCCCTCAGTTCGCAGATGTTGTGGACGACTCTGCAATCTAAAAACTGACGGCAAAATGGAGCAGGAAAACAACTGCTTCAGCAACCCCAAACAGCCCGCAGGCTCGAAAGTGCCTGCGGGCCGCTTTTTTGTAGAAACCAAAAACTGCTTGAAGGAAAATATGGCTTTAGTGAAGAACTACTTAGGAAAATCAATATCGATTTAGTGTTATCATGTTATGGAGGCGATATCATGCGGATTGGTGTACCTAAGGAAATTAAGAATAATGAAAATCGTGTTGGACTTACCCCTGCTGGCGCAGAAGCACTGGTAAAGGCAGGCCATACGGTTTTCGTGGAACAAGGCGGCGGTCTGGGCAGCGGCTTTACCGATGAGGATTATGTTTCCGTGGGAGCGTCTATCACAGCGGATAAAAAACAGTTATTTGCTGATGCCGAAATGATTATCAAGGTAAAGGAACCTCTGCCGGAGGAATATGACCTTTTTCATGAGGGACAGATTCTCTTTACCTACCTTCATTTAGCACCGGAACCAGAACTCACTGCGGCCCTGCTGAAACATAATGTGACGGGAATTGCCTATGAAACCGTAGTGGGCAGAGATGGCCGTTCGCTTCCGCTGCTGGCTCCCATGAGTGAAATTGCCGGACGCATGGCCGTACAAATCGGTGCACAGTTTTTGGAAAGCCGTTATGGCGGTGCAGGTGTCCTCTTGGGCGGTGTCAGCGGCGTGGCACCGGGACAGGTGGTTATCATCGGCGGCGGTGTAGTCGGCACCAATGCGGCCAAAGTTGCCGCAGGATTGGGTGCCCGTGTGACGGTGATTGACCTGTCCATTGACCGTCTGCGCTATTTAGATGATGTTTTTGGCGGCCGGGTGGCCACGGTAATGTCCAACAGTTTCAACATTGCTGAATGGGTGGCACGTGCCGACCTGCTCATTGGCGCGGTCTTAGTGCCCGGTGCCAAGACCCCGCAGCTCGTTACGGAAGATATGGTCAAGACTATGAAAAAAGGTTCCGTAATTGTGGACGTGGCCATCGACCAGGGCGGCAGCATTGCGACCTGTGACCGGGTGACTACACACGAGAATCCCACCTTTACCAAACACGGCGTAGTGCATTATTCGGTAGCCAATATTCCCGGTGCTGTCTCCCGCACTTCTACCCTGGCACTAACGAATGCCACTCTGCCCTACGCCCTGAAAATTGCCAGCAAAGGCTGGAAAGCCGCCTGCAGAGAAGATGCCGGCCTGGCAGAAGGATTGAATACCGTAGCCGGCAAGCTGGTCAATCGTCCTGTGGCCGATGCTCTGGGACTGGCATTCACGGATAAGCAGGAATTCCTGCTCCCCTAAAATCCCGTTATACAAGCCAACAAACCAATTAGAAAAACAGCATAAAAACTGGCGTATGGTGCGATACCATACGCCAGTTTTTTACTTTTAATCCGTCACCAAATGCGGACGGCGTTTCCATTGGCCAAAGATAATCAGCATAAAAATAGCCAAACCGATACCATCGGTAACGAGTCCCGGCTGAATCATCAGCATGCCAGCCACAATGAGTACCAGCCGCTCATAGCCCTTGCAGTCCACAGCCAGATAGCCAATCAGCGCGGAGCTTATCGCCACCATGCCGCAAAGTGCCGTCACCGTAGACAGGATAAGTTCGCCCATGGTACCGCTCATCATCAGGAGCACAGGCGACATGACGAAGATATAGGGAATGATAAAGGCGGCAATTGCCAGCTTGGACGCATTGACCCCGGTTTTGAGTGCGTTGCCGCCGCTGATACCTGCCCCAGCGTAAGCTGCCAGTGCCACCGGCGGGGTAACGTCCGCGATAATGCCGAAGTAGAATACGAACATATGCGCCGCCAGTACCGGCACGCCCATCTGCACTAAAGCCGGTGCCGCAATCGTGGAGGTGATGACATAGTTCGCCGTGGTCGGCACGCCCATGCCTAAGATAATCGCCGTAATCATCGTAAAGAACATGGTCGGCAAAAGCAATCCGCCCGAAAGGGTCAACAACCCTGAAGCCAATTTCAGGCCCACACCGGTTTTCGTTACCACACCGATGATGATACCGGCCGCCGCGCAGGCAACCAGTACGCCAAGCACATTGCGGGCACCTTTTTCCAAACCATTGATGACTTCGATGGGCTTCATACGGGTAGACTTTCTGAGCGCCGAACAGAGAATGGCCAGCACAATCGCTACCAAGGCTGCCCGCATGGGGGTATACCCCGATACCAGCAGATAGACGATGATAATCAGCGGCAGTGCCAGATGGCCGCGCTCTTTTAAGAGCGTGAAGAAATGCGGCAGCTGCTCGCGGGGAATCCCCTTGAGCTTGCCCCGCTTAGCTTCAAAATGCACGCCAAGCCAGACGCCGGCAAAGTATAAGAGCGCCGGAACAACAGCAGCTTTTACAATATCAATATAGGGAACACCGACAAATTCTGCCATCAGGAAAGCCGCTGCCCCCATTACCGGCGGCATGAGCTGTCCGCCAGTAGACGCTGCCGCCTCTACTGCACCGGCAAAGTTCTTGTGATAACCCAGTTTTTTCATCATAGGAATGGTCAGCGAACCTGTTCCCACCACATTTGCTACGGAACTGCCGGATACGGTTCCCATAAGGCCTGAGGACAGTACCGCAACTTTTGCGGGGCCGCCGCTAGCCCAGCCGGCAATGGAGTTTGCCAAATCAATGAAGAATTTGCCCAGCCCCGTGGACTCCAAATAGGCCCCAAAGAGAATGAACAGGAAGATAAAGGTCGAAGACACGCCCAAAGGAATACCAAAGATACCCTCGGTCGTGTAGTAAAGATGACCGACCAGCTGCCCGACCGTCAAGCCGCGATGGGCAAGAACCCCTGGCATATAGGGACCGGCAAAAGCATAGGCCAAAAATACCAGCACCACGCAGACCATCGGCAGCCCGACCACGCGGCGGGCCGCTTCAATCACGAGCAAAATGCCGATAGCACCGACGACTAAATCCGTATCCGATACCAGCCCGGCCCGCAGCACCAAATGCTGATACTCATAGATGATATACGCCGGTGCCGCCGCACCTAAAATAGCCAGCACTAAATCCAGCGGGTGAATCTTGTGCCGTGACCAGCTTTTCCGCGTCGGATAAAGCAAAAACACCAAAGTCAGGCCAAAGCCCAAATGCACGCCACGCTGCAGCTGGGCATCCAACACCCCAAAAGTTGCCGTATAGAGCTGAAATACAGAAAAACAGATGGCAATAAACGCCACGATTTTCTTCATCAGCCCTGTGTATTCCATCGTGTCCGATTCTTTATCGAACTCCTTGAGAACCGCATTAGCGGTCTTCACATCATGTTCATTCATGCATAACCAATCCTTTCCATAAAGGCATCAATTCCACTGTGACCAGCGTCCCCGGCTTATATTGCTCATAAAGAGGAAAACTACGCCCGCCAATATTTATCGTGAGTTCAGTTCCCACACCTGTACGCAAATCCAGTCGGTCAAATTTCCGATTCTGCCCCCGCAGCCAATAAAAATCCCCTTCCTGATGGAACTCCCCCTCTCTTTTATCAAAGGGAAGCCCCACACCAAAGGACTGGTATTTCGTCGCATTCAGGACAAAGCTGCGGCAGCCTTCTTTCACCGCCAAAAACTCCTCCACAGGCGTCTTTTGGACAGAGTGAATAAAGCGCAGGGAGAGCGGAAAACCAACTGCCACTTCACCGATATAAAGCCTGTCTCCGCCTGCCCGCAGCACCAGACAGGGCAGGGTAAGCACCTGCCACAGGGCTAATAACACCCCTAAAACACAAAGCAAAAATTCCTTCTGCAAAACATTCACCTTACCAAAAGGGCTGTCACACAACGTGCAACAGCCCCACAAATCCCCTCTTATTCCTTAAAGAACTTCTCTGCACCAGCATTGACCGGCAGCGGCATACCTTCCAGAGCCTTTTCCTTCAAGATAGCCTTAGCTGCAGAATGCGCAGCATGAATGCGGTCAATGTTCTTAAAGATTGCTTTAGCAATCTCATACCCCAAGCTGTCATCTACCTTGTCATTGGCAACCAGCATAGCCATAACCGATACAGCCGGAACTTCTTCATTAAAGCCTGCATAAGTACCAGCCGGAATCACCGTCTTGGTATAGAAGGGATATTTGGCAATCAAAGCATCAGCCTTGTCTGCATCTACTGGCAGCAGACGAACCTTATGCTGGGAAGCGATATCCTGTACAGCAGAGGTCGGATAACCAGCCGTGAGGAATGCAGCATCAATATTGCCGTCCTTCAATGCATTGGCGGCTTCCGCAAAGGAAAGATACTGCGGCTGAATATCATTATAAGTCACACCATAGGCTTCCAGAATCTGACGGGCATTTGCCTCTACACCAGAGCCTGCAGCACCTACGGCCACCTTCTTGCCCTTCAGCTCCGCAATCGTCTTAATGCCGGAGCTATCAAGCGTTACTGCCTGACAGGTTTCCGGATAAAGCGTGGCTATGCCCTTCAGGCCATCCACTTTCTTTTCCTTAAACATCTCCGTGCCGTTCACGGCATAATAGGTAATATCATTCTGAACAATGGCCAAGTCCACAGAACCATCCTTCAGCATATTGATATTCGCAACAGACGCCCCAGTGCTCTGCGCACTAGCGTTCATACCGGCAATGTCCTTGTTGAGCACTTCTGCCATGGCACCACCGATGGGGTAGTATGTACCTGCCGTACCACCAGTACCGATGTTCAAGAACTTCTTCTCCGCGGTATTGTCACCGCCGCCACAGCCTGTCAGCACCGCTGCCATAGCCACAACCGCCAGCCCTGCCATCAGGGCTTTTTTCCATTTTGCAAACTTCATACTTACCCCTCCTATTGTGTCATTTGACCATATAATTAAAACAATAGTTATATATCTCGTATATCATTATAGCATAGAGAGTATACACTGACAAGCCTGATTCTGCAAAAAGCAGACATTTTGTAATGTATGTGTGTATACATTGCACAATTTAACAGCAAAAGGCGTCATTTCCACTTGGGAAACAACGCCTTTTTATAAGACACAGCTTAATTGTATATAATTTTTACTGTTCTGCCGTCAATGCATCATTATCGCGGGCATCACGGAAAGAAGACACAACCCAGCCCAAACCAGCTGCCACTACAGCCGGTACAAACCAGCCCATACCGATATCATAGAACGGAACATACGCGGTCAGCACGTCCGTCAATGCCGGGAACTTGATGCCAGCCGCAGCCAGACCGTCCAGCACAGCAAAGAACAAGGTCACATTGATGGCCAGACGATAAATGCTGTAACGCCAGCCGATAATGCCATCAAAGAGGGAAAGTACCACGAATACGATAACCAGCGGATAAATCGCTACGAGGAAAGGTACCGAAAGGGAGATAATCTGCGTCAGCCCCACATTGGATACCACAAAGCTGAACGCCGTGGACACCTGCACGAGACGGGCATAGGAAATGCGATTGTTCGACAGCTTGTTAAAGTACCAGGCCGTACCGGAAATCATACCGCAGGAGGTCGTCAGACAAGCCAGAGCAATGATGAACGCCACCAGCAGGTTGCCTGCCGGACCAAAGAATATGCCTACAGCCCCAGCCAAGAGCTGGCCGCCGTTTTCCACACCGCCCAGTACGCTGGCGCTCGATGCGCCGATGTAAGCAAGTGAACCATAAACCAAAGTCATCAAAGCTACCGTGATAAAACCGGAGATGATGCAGATTTTGCTGACGGATTTGTTATCCGTCGTGCCGCGCATGCGGATGGCATTAACCACAATGGTACCAATGGACAAGGACGCCAAAAGGTCCATCGTCTGATAGCCGTCCTGGAATCCCTGGGAGAACGGAGCCGTGATATAAGCGCCCGTTGCATCGAGCACTTCGCCCAGCGGCGTTACAAAGGACTTCACAAACAGAATAACCAGGAAAATCAAGAGTGCTGGCGTCAGCATCTTGCCTACACGGTCAATGAGTTTGTTCGGCGTCATGGCCAGATAATAGGTAGCGCCAAAGAAGAACATCGTGTAGATGAACTGGCCCAGAGTCAAATCTTCTGCAGCCAGGAAGGGACGAATACCGATTTCAAAGGATACTGCCCCAGTACGCGGTACTGCAAACACAGGGCCAATGGTCAGATAGAGGATAACGAGCAGTGCCGTAGCCAGCCACGGATAGGTTTTGCGGTTCATAAACTCCACATATTTACCGCCCTGCATGGCAATGGCGGTAATACCCAAAAGCGGCAGTCCTACGCCTGTTACCAAAAAGCCCATCATGGCAATAATGCTGTTTGAGCCGGCAGCCTGCCCCAAGGCAGGCGGAAAAATCAGATTGCCCGCCCCAAAAAAGATAGAAAACATCATCAGGCCGACGGTCAGGATTTCGCCTTTGCTCATTCGCTTCATACTTACTCACACTCTTTTCTTACAAAATACACCTTTTGTCCACTCACAATGCACGCAAGTGAACATATAAAAAGCCCATGTCCCACTTTCCCGGACATGAACTCCAAGGTTCACCTTCGTTTTAGGATAGGTGTATTATAGCACAAAGACAAAAGACATTGCAAGAGCCTTTTTGTATTTTCAGTGTAAACTCGTAAACTTTTATTTCCTAGATATATCTGTTATACTGTAAACAAAATTGTCCACGAAAATACATAGATTTAAGGAGGAAATGCAAAATGGCCGAAGATAACGCAGAAAAAAAAGAACTTGACCCGCTGATTACCCAGCCCCACGGCGTGGAACAGCAAGCCAAGATGGAAATTGTCCATATGATTCACAGCGGGGAATCCCCCTTTGACATCATCTACCATATCGCCAAGCGGCTGGAAAAATCCTCCGGCGAACCGGGTTATGCCCAGTATGTAGAAGACCAGATACGCGCCGTCTACGGTTTCGCTTTAGAACATGTAAAACCCATGAAAGACGAGCTGCGCGATGTCGAGGAACGTTTGGAACGCATCAAAAAATCCTATGAGAATCCCGACTTCACCGAAGAAGAACACGTTCGCATAGGTTTTGCCATCGAGCGCCACAAGAAAAATATCGAACGGCTCAAAATCATGATTCAAAAGGCCGAAGCCGACCATGCCGACATGAACATCACCAAAAATTGACAAAGCCGCTGCTCACCAAAGAGCAGCGGCTTCTTCCTTTATTTTTTTCTCAATTGCAGCAACCCGCTCCGGTGCAATTTCCCGAAGTTCCTCCATCAGCATACTCAATTGACTGGAAAGCGTAAGCACCGTTCCACTATCAGACTCCGAATAAAGAACTTCCCGGCGTTCCACCACAAAATCGTTTTTAATGAGCTCCCGGTAATCTTCACCAGGCACTGGTTCTGAGAAAAAATATCCCTGGACAAACTCACAGCCAATCAACCGCAAAAAATCTACCTGCTTTTGGGTTTCCACCCCTTCGGCAATCACCAGCAAATCCAGCCTTTTGCCCATACGCACGATGGAATCCAAAATATTGTCCGCCCGGCCATTTTCTACGCCCTTGGAATCCGACAAGAACCGCAAATCGATTTTCAGCACATTCACCGGCAAATCCTTCAACATATTCAATGAAGAATAACCGCTGCCAAAATCGTCCATTAAAATGACAAAGCCTTTAGCCTGCAGCTCGCCGATGATTTCAATAATCTGCTGGGGATTTTCCACATAGGCACTTTCCGTAAGTTCCAATTCCAACAGGCGCGGGTCAAGATTGTATTTTTTCGTCAAATCCTCAAACACCTGTACCAAATTGGGGCTATAAAAATCCACCCGGGATACGTTGATGGATACCGGCAAAACCGTACGCCCCTCATCAATATCCGCACGCAGCTGCTGACAAACCTTCTCCCAGACGTATTTATCCAGTTGATAGATAAAGCCATTCTGCTCAAATATCGGCACAAACCTGGCGGGGGAAATAAAGCCCAGCTTGGGGTGTGCCCAGCGCACCAGGGCCTCAGCCCCCACAATCGTTTCCGTAAGCAAATCGTACTTAGGCTGATAGTAGACAATAAACTCCTCCCGCTCCAGGGAGCCGTTCATATTGTTGACGATGACCTGCTCATTGACGATATTGGCCCGCATGTCTTCTTCATACACGCCACAGACCGCCAAGCCATTACGAGAAGCCTTAAAGAGCGCCATCGCTGCCCTGTCCAGCATGGAATTAACAGACAGATTCCTGTCCTTGACCGTATACACACCAAAATAAAAATCAATGCGATAATCCAAGGCAAAGGACACCGCCAGCATCTGCAACGAATGAATCAGATGCTCCCGCAGATTGCCCCGCGTTGGATAACACAACAAGAAATTATCCGCATATAGCCGCCCATAAACACAGGGCGTGAGCTGAATGCTGGACAGAAACTGCGCCACATACCGCAGTAGTTTATCCCCCATCTCTTCACCGAACAAGTCATTGATGACCTTAAAGCGGGCAATGTTAAAGCGCATAATCTCAAATTCCGTATCAGGATATTGCGCCAGCACATCAGCGACATTCCGGCAAAAGGCTTTTTTATTGTAAAGATTGGTCAGCCGGTCATAATGCAGGTTATACAAAAAACTGGCAAAGCCACGCTGCACATTGATGCCGCAAAGCAAACAGCCGTTTTCCGTATCCCGGAACATCATCAGCAGGCGGTGTGTGACATGTCTGCGGTTATGGGTAGAAAATTCTACCGCTGCCCGTATCGTAAAGCCTTGGGCAGTACCTACCTCTCCACAGGCAAGTTTACGCACCTTGACCATGGATAATTTATTCCGGTTAGCCGCCAGGAACTCCATGACCCCGTCCCGCCCTTGAACGTAACTTAATGACCCCACACCAAAGGCGATGGCGTCCTCGGCCAGCAAGTCATAAATTCCCGTGGTACTGCCAGACTCGTAATAATCCCGGATAAACTTGTTTACCAGCCTCGTAATTTCACTGCGCTCCATTCACCATCGTCCCTTTCAGGATAATCTTACTAGCATTAGTATATCATATCCATTCTCAAAAATGTGCCTGAAAATTTTCCTTGGCACCAAAGTGATACAATTACGAAAGTAACAATACGCCCGCTGACAGCCATTCCATCGACAACGGGCGTATTTCCATTTACCATGAGCAAATACCTGCTTCTTCTGCTTTACACGCACAGTCAAATCTTCATAAATAAGACTTCATGATACGCCGACTTTTCTTTCCGCATACTCCTGTGCATTTTGTATCTGTATCACTGCCACAGCCAGCAAACCAGCCGCCAGCATCCCATAATCTTTTATTAATAATTCGTCAGAACGTTTATTTTTCCTGCTCATATATACAAAATCTACTAAGTCTTTTTCCACCATTTCACACCATAAATGCCATCAATCAACATGCGCACAGACTACAAAATACACAGCACAAACACCAATATCCATATTATATTGGGTATGCTACAATTTAGATAGCAATTCCGGCAGTCAGACGCCTGCTTATCTAAACATGTCACAGGAGGTCTTTATTCATGTATGAACTAATCAGCAGTATATGTGCTGTCTTCCAAAATCTTGCCGATTTGGTCTGGGGGTTCCCGACCAACTTGAATTGGTACGCCCAGATCCCTATTATCGGTGAATTGCCATTGGTCATCATTCTCTTAGTGGGAACTGGCATTTATTTCACCCTGCAGTTGGGTTTTGTGCAGGTCAAATATTTCCGCTATGGTCTGAACACCCTGATACATAGCCAAAAGACGGAGCAGGGCATCAGCCCTTTGGCCTCATTCCTTCTCTCTACGGCGATGCGCGTAGGCCCCGGAAATATCCTGGGCGTGACCGGGGCCGTTTCCACCGGCGGGCCAGGTGCCCTGTTCTGGATGTGGTTCTCCGCCTTCTTCGGCATGGCTACAGCTTTTGTGGAATCCACCCTATCGCAGATTTACAAGGACAAACAGGGAGATGAATATGTCGGCGGCCTCCCCTGCTATGGCCGCAAACTTTTGGGTGGTGCGGCCATCATCGGCGGGACTTTGAGCCTGCTGTATATCGTCTATGCCCTGCTCTGCATTCCAGCCCAAGGCTTCAATACCATATCGGCCATGACGGCCATTACGCAGAATATAACAGGCATGAAGCTGGCCGCTGACAGCACGCTTGTCTGGATTTTCTTCCTGCTGCTGATGGGCGTGACCACGTTCTCCATCTTCGGTGGACTGCGCCGTATTACCCAAATCACCGATGTACTTGTGCCCATCATGGCCGTTATCTATGTGGCCGCCGTTGTGATTATGGTTGCCCTGAATCTTGACCGCCTGCCCTGGTTCTTCTATGCGGTCGTAACCGAAGCCTTCCACCCCGAGCCAATCTTCGGCGGCGCTTTGGGTATTGCCCTCTCACAGGGTATCAAACGCGGTCTCATGAGCAACGAAGCCGGACAGGGCACGCTTTCCATGCCCGCTGCGGTCTCCCATGCCAAACATCCCTGCGACCAAGGCATCATTCAGGCTATCGGCGTCTTCCTCGACACCATGGTCATCTGCACGCTGACGGGTTTCGTCCTCATCATGGGACAGGCCTGGATGGGCAATGGCTCTGCGGCCTGGATGGAACTAGGCCGTCTGGAAAAATTCCTCGCTTCCTGCGCGCAGCTGCTGGGCAGTGGTACCGGTTATGGTCTGGCTACACTCGTCATCAGCATTTGCTTTGGCATCTTCGCCTTCACCTGCCTGTTGGGCTTCCTATCCTTCTCCGAGATATGCGCCCGGCAGATTTCCCATAACAAGATGTTCATTGCCTCCGTCCGTCTGGTGAATTTGACGGTGCTGGCTTTCGGCATGGTCACCAACATTGCCGGCTTTGACCTCAGCGCCCTCTGGAACCTCAGCGACTTTGCCAATATCGTCATGGTCTGCTGCAACTTGCCGCTGCTCTATCTGGGCTTTGGCCAAGTGAAAAAGGCCTTCGCTAATTTCGAAGACCAAAATGAAAAATTCAATTCGGAAACATTTGGTACGCCTGTTCCAGTTTGGGACGAATGCACTGCATCATCAGCTTTACACGTAATAAAGGAGAACCAAAGTTAACCATTTCGTATATACATGAAAACGGCTTGCAGTTCTTTGTAACTGCAAGCCGTCTTTCATTGCTTATTTCAGATTCTCGATTTCCGTTCCCGTAGCACGCAGGCGGGCAATTGCACGCCGCAGGGCCAGCTGGGCACGTTCGATATCGATGTTTCTGGCCTCGTCGCCTCCCTGATGGAAAGCAGCGATACGCTCTTTGGCGCGGTCCATGGCACGCTGGGCACGATTGATGTCGATATCAATCGGCTGTTCAGCTGCCGTGGCCAGCACCGTGATTTTTTCCGGAGTGACTTCCATGAAGCCGCCGGACACAGCGATAAGCTGTTCGTCCCTGTCGGAACCATTGAGACGCACACGCATGGCATGAGGCAAAAGCCCCGTTACCAGAGGAGCGTGTTTGGGGAGGATACCCAGCTCGCCGCCCGTGGAACGGACGATAAGCATACTGATGTCCTCGGCATAAACCACTTTATCCGGGGAGACAATCTCTAGCTGGATCGTAGCCATAGATTATCCCTCCTTTTCCAAGGTCTTTGCTTTCTCCACAGCTTCGTCAATGTTGCCGACCATATAGAAGGCAGCTTCCGGCAGGTCATCGTATTTACCTTCAAGGATTTCCTTGAAGCCGCGCACCGTTTCTTTGAGCGGTACGTATTTACCCGGAGAACCGGTGAATACTTCTGCTACGAAGAACGGCTGAGACAGGAAACGCTGAATCTTACGCGCACGGGATACGGTGAGCTTATCCTCGTCGGACAGTTCTTCCATACCCAGGATGGCGATGATATCCTGCAGTTCCTTGTACTTCTGAAGCACTGCCTGCACGCCGCGAGCCACCTGATAGTGTTCCTCGCCGAGGACTTCGGCATTGAGGATACGACTGGTGGAATCGAGCGGGTCAACGGCGGGATAAATACCCAATTCGGCAATCTGACGGGAAAGTACCGTCGTTGCATCGAGGTGGGTAAATGTACCAGCCGGTGCCGGGTCAGTCAAGTCATCAGCGGGCACGTATACGGCCTGTACGGAGGTGATGGAACCTTCCTTGGTGGACGTAATACGTTCCTGCAGCGCACCGATATCGGTGGTCAGGGTCGGCTGATAACCTACGGCAGACGGCATACGGCCGAGCAGTGCGGACACTTCGGAGCCTGCCTGAATGAAACGGAAGATGTTATCAATGAAGAGCAACACGTCCTGATGCTGAACATCACGGAAGTATTCTGCCATGGTGAGGCCCGTCAGACCTACACGCATACGAGCTCCGGGAGGTTCGTTCATCTGACCGTAAACGAGTGCGGTCTTGCCGATAACCCCGGATTCCTTCATTTCGCCCCAAAGGTCATTACCTTCACGGGTACGTTCACCTACGCCGGCGAATACGGAGTAACCGCCGTGCTCGGTAGCGATGTTATGGATAAGCTCCATGATCAGTACGGTCTTACCTACGCCGGCACCGCCGAAGAGGCCGATTTTACCGCCGCGGGCGTACGGTGCGATAAGGTCAACGACCTTGATGCCCGTTTCGAGTACCTGTGCACTGGTTTCCTGATCTTCAAATTCCGGAGCAGGACGATGAATCGGCCAATACTCAGCGGCCTTGACCGGAGTGGGGTCCTTATCCACAGTCTGGCCCAGTACGTTGAAGATACGGCCCAGCGTGCCTTCACCAACGGGAACGCTAATTGGAGCGCCGGTATCTTCGGCGTCCATCCCGCGGGTGAGACCATCGGTAGAGCTCATAGCGATGCAGCGGGTCACGCTGTCGCCGAGGTGCTGCATGACTTCAACCACGAGGTCGATGTCCACTTCACCGGCTTTGCCCTTGATGGTGATTGCGTTCAATATTTCCGGCAGTTCGCCAGCCGGGAATTCAATATCTACGACAGGTCCGATAACCTGTACGACTTTACCTTTTGCCAATGGTAAACCTCCTTACGATGCCCTTATTTCAGAGCTTCGGCACCGCCAACGATCTCGGTGATTTCGTTGGTGATACCTGCCTGACGTACCTTGTTGTAGTAGAGGTCCAGTTTGCTGATAAGCTCTTCTGCATTGTCCGTTGCATTGCTCATGGCGTTCATGCGGGAGCTGAGTTCGCTGGCCGCAGACTGCAGGAGCGCTGCATAGATGGTGGTATAGAGATACTGCGGAAGCAGGCTTCCGAGTACCGTGGCGGCATCCGGTTCATAGATGTACTCGGTAACCGGGCCTTCCGTGCCTTCTTCCGCCTCAAAGGGCAGGAGCTTGAGCACCTGCGGCTCGCAGTTGATTGCCGAGATAAACTTCGTATAAACCATCTGCACTTCCCGGATTTCTCCGGTCTTAAAGCGTTCCACCAAATCATCGGCCAGTTTCTTGGCCAAATCAAAGTTGGGGCGTTCGCTGACGCCGATAACGCTCTTTACCACATCGTAACCACGATTCTTGAAGTGGCTGCTACCCTTGCGGCCCACAATGACCATCGGGGTATTTTTCTTGTCCTCCACCAGTGCTTCCGCTGCCTTGCAGGCATTGGACGAATAAGCACCGGCAAGGCCCTTGTCACTGGTGACAAGCAAAATGAGCTTTTTGCCGTCCTCATGCTTAGTCAGCAGGGGATGAGAAAAATCATTTCCCGCGGTAGCAGCAATCTGCTGTACCACCTGCACGACCTTTTCTGCATAAGGTTTGTTGGCAAGTGCTGCCTCTTTGGCATGACGGAGACGCGAAGTCGCCACCATGTTCATGGCACTGGTTATCTGCTTGGTACTCTTTACGCTCTTAATGCGATGGCGGATGTCCTGTAAACTAGCCAAAAAGAATCACCTCGCTAACCTTATGCCATTTTGTATGTTACAGTTTCCTTGAATTCTTCGATAGCTTTCGAAAGATCTGCCTCAATGGCATCATCAAGTTTCTTCTGTTCGGCAATCTTAGCCCCGATATCCGGATGCTGCGCACGCATGAACTTCAGGAAGTCATTGTGGAACTCAACCACACGCTCTACCGGAATATCGGCCAGGAAACCGCGGACAGCGGTGAAAATCACCATAACCTGTTCCTGTACGAGGAGCGGGCTGTACTGTGCCTGTTTCAGGGTTTCAACCATGCGGGCACCACGGTCGAGCTGTGCCTTGGTGGCTTTATCGAGATCAGATGCAAACTGGGCAAAAGCGGCCAGTTCGCGGTACTGTGCAAGGTCAAGACGCATGGTACCAGCAACCTGCTTCATGGCTTTAATCTGTGCCGAACCACCTACACGGGATACGGACAGACCCACGTTGATAGCCGGACGGATACCGGAATAGAAGGCATCGGATTCCAGCATGATCTGTCCATCGGTGATGGAGATAACGTTGGTCGGAATGTACGCAGAAACGTCACCAGCCTGCGTTTCGATAATCGGCAGAGCCGTAATCGAACCGCCGCCCAGTTCGTCACTGAGTTTTGCAGCACGTTCCAAAAGACGAGAATGCAGATAGAATACATCACCTGGATATGCTTCACGTCCGGGCGGTCTTCTGAGCAGCAGGGACATAGCACGGTATGCAGCTGCATGCTTCGTCAAATCATCGTATACGCAGAGGCAGGCCTTGCCCTGATACATGAAGTGTTCAGCCATGGCAACACCGGCATACGGAGCCAGGTACTGCAGCGGAGCGCTGTCAGCAGCCGTAGCGGCTACGACGATGGTGTACTTCATAGCGCCGGCTTCTTCGAGCGTTTTCACCACACGGGCTACCGTGGAAGCCTTCTGACCGATGGCTACATAGACACAGATACAATCCTGGCCCTTTTGGTTGAGGATGGTATCAACAGCGATTGCCGTCTTACCGATACCACGGTCACCGATGATGAGTTCGCGCTGGCCGCGGCCGATAGGTACGAGGGCATCGATAGCCTTGAGACCTGTCTGCAGCGGTTCATGTACGGACTTGCGGTCAGCAATACCCGGTGCGCGGTACTCAACCGGACGGAACGTGTCGGCTTTGATGTCGCCCTTGCCATCGATAGGACGGCCGATAGCGTCAACAACGCGGCCAATCATGGCTTCGCCTACGGGAACCTGCATAATCTTGCCCGTACGCTTAACCTGTGCGCCTTCCTTAATCTGGGTTTCGCCGCCCAGGATAACGGCACCTACATTGTCCTGTTCAAGGTTCAGGACCAAACCAAATATATCATTACCAAAATCCAACAGCTCACCGGCCATGGCTTTTTCGAGGCCATGAATATGGGCGATACCGTCACCGATTTCGATAACCGTGCCAACCTCATCGACGTTCAAGTCTACTTCGTAGTTCTTGATTTGGTCTTTGATGATGGCCGTTATTTCTTCCGGATTCATTTTCATAACTTAGCTGTCACCCCAGTTTCTCACTTGCTCGTCAGTAATTCTTTTTGCAGCGCCTGGAGGCGTCCGGCCACACTGCCGTCGATACGGCGGTCACCGATTTTGACCACGACACCGCCCAAAAGGGCCTTGTTTTCGTGGAGGCGGAGTTCCACCTTTTTCCCCGTAACTGCTTCAAGTTTAGCGGCGATTTTCTTCTGCTGTGCTTCCGTTGCCGGCTGAGCCGTGGTCACATCGGCAATGACAATGCCTTGGGCGGCATTAGCCATTTCCCTGAACTGTTCCGCAATAACGGACAGCAGGGCAAAGCGGCGCTTGTCCACCAGAAGAAGCAGGAAGTGGTAGATGCTCTGGGAAAGTTCCCCTTCATACATCTTCTTAACCAGTTCCTTTTTCGCTTTGCGCTCCACCTGTGGGTTAGCAAAGAAGGATACCGCAGCCGGTACTGTTTCGAGGTCTTTTTTGACCTGCAGAAGTTCCTTGCCGTACTGGGCTAATTTACCTTCTTCCTGCGCCAGTTCAAAAATCGCCCGGGAATATTTATGTGCAAGCTGTAAGTTTAGCATGGCAAATCACCAATCTTGTCCTTGTCCAGCTTATCCACAAATTCCGCGATAAGCGCTTCATTTTCAGCCGAATCCATATTCTTGGCGATGATTTTGCTGGCAGCAGCCATGGAAAGCGCCACCATTTCGGTGCGCAGTTTTTCAACAGCTTTTGCGCGGTCACGCTCAATATCGGCCTGAGCAGATTTCTTCATCTGCTCAATATCGGCTTTAACCTTCTGCTCCTCTGCCTCGCGGAAC
This sequence comes from Selenomonas ruminantium subsp. ruminantium ATCC 12561, assembly GCF_000424065.1. Taxonomy (GTDB): domain Bacteria; phylum Bacillota; class Negativicutes; order Selenomonadales; family Selenomonadaceae; genus Selenomonas_A; species Selenomonas_A ruminantium. Next base: position 25,406 of record NZ_AUJE01000001.1, on the reverse strand, counting down.
TCGGCAGCACGCTTTTCAGCATTCTTCTGAATTTCTTCAGCTTTTGCGGTAGCGGCAGCCAGTTTCGCCTTGTACTGCGCCAGCAGCTTGTCTGCTTCTGCCGCATCGGCATCGGCTTTATCAAGGCTTTCCTGAATCTTATCCTGACGGGCTTTGAGCATGTTGACTACGGGTTTATACGCGAATGCGCGGAGCAAAACAACCAGAATCAGGAAGTTGATGATCTGCGCAAAAAACGTCCCATTTAACTCGATCAATTCCTATGCCCCCTTTTTTATCAACTACATCAAAAGAAATTATTTGATGAGCGGGTTTGCATAGAGCATGATGAGGGCAACAACGGTTGCGATGATAGCCATGGACTCGATCAGACCAACGGAGATAAGGGTGTTGGTGAAGAGCGTGCTCTTTGCTTCCGGCTGGCGGGTGATACCTTCGATGAAACGGCTCGTTACAAGACCATCACCGATACCTGCGCCGATTGCGGCAAGACCCATCGTAATACCTGCGCCAACGAGAGCAGCGGCTACCATAATTGCGTTTTCCATGAAAAAATCCTCCTTAAAACCTTTAACTAAAAAATTCCCAGTTTGTCTTAGCCTTCTTCCTCACTCTTTACTGCATTGGCAAGATATGCCATCGACAGCATGGTGAAGATGAACGCCTGTACCCCGCCGATAAAGATACTGAACGCCAGCCAGATAACTGACGGTATGGGCATCCAAATTGGCATGAGCTGCAGCAGGATGATAATAAGAATTTCACCTGCCAGAATGTTGCCGAATAGACGGAAGGCCAGCGTAATGGGCTTAGCGACTTCCTCTATGGCGTTGATGATGACAAAGACCGGCGTGGGCTGGAAGAAATGTGCGATGTAATGACCGCCCTTCATATAAAGTCCCAAACCGTGCACCATCACAATGACCAAGAGTGCAAGGCCTAACGTGGTGTTCAAGTCATTTGTCGGCGATGCCATCTTTGGGATAAGCCCCAGCCAGTTGGAAACCAGCAGGAACATAAAGAGCGACACGACAAACGGCGCCAAAAAGCGTCCATTCTTGCCCATGGTCGCATCAATCTGTTCATGAAGCCAGACCACGATTGCCTCCACCACATTCTGCCAGCCTTGCGGCACCATCTGCAGATTGCGGGTTGCCAGCACTGCAATGAGCAGCACAATGGCCATCGTAATCCAGGTCATAACCAGAGTCTCCCAATTGAAGGTAAAGCCGGCAAACTGCACTACTTCGCGAACACCGATTTCATGCATATACCTCAACCTCCTCCCAGGAATTCCTGAGTTACTTATTTCGCGCTATTCATGCGGATCATGAGAACCATCGCCCAAGCATAACATAGGACAAACCCCAACGCTACTATGCAAAACACCTGCGTAGAAATCTGGACGGCTGCGAAGAGTACTATAAATAATACCAGCAAACGCAAAACCAGCCCCCAAAGCATCTGCCTTTTCGCATTGCTCGCAGCAGCGTGCGCGGCTCTCCACAGCCGCAAGGACATATTCCCCAAGAATACCAGGCCCGTCACAAAGCCGATGATCAGCGCCCCGATAAGCTCTGTCTGCCCGTTTGCCACGAGCATACTGCCTACCGCCAAGGTGATAACCCCCAACCCCATTATAAGCCTTTTCATGAATATCGGCAAAACTTCTTTCATATTCCTCCTCCGGCAAAAACGCCTGTAAGTTGAATATTAGGCTATTGCCCATCTTTAACAATTCAACATAAAAGTCCAATATCCTTTTTTACCAGAAAAATTTATGAACTTTTTTGCATATTTTTTGCCTGCCCTGAAAGAATCATTTATGCGCTTTTTCTAGCGAAATTATTAATATTTATATTACGATAAATCAATAATCCACTTTTATCTTATTTTGTCACAATGACTATTATAGGCAAATTATTATTAAAAGGCAAGGAATAATTAGAAACAAGTGTAAAATAGTCAGTATAATAATTTATATTTATAATTACATAAAATAAAAAGGCTGTAAAAAATATGTCTAAATGTGCAACATATTTTTTACAACCTTCCGTGTCATTTACCGAATATGAATCGTTGTCGTATGTTCAACTTCTGCTGCCTTTGGCATCTTCACATGGAGTACACCATCTTTGAATTCCGCATCAATACGGCTTTCATCGATATTATCGATGTAGAAGGAACGGCTTACCGAGCCCATGCGGCGCTCACGGCGAATGTAATTGCCCTTGTCATCCTGCTGGTTGTTCTCAGCCTGCTGCTGAGCAGCGATGGTGAGATAACCATTCTGATAACTGAGCTTCACATCTTCTTTCTTCATACCGGGAAGGTCGGCGGTCAGCTCGTAGCTGTCGCCATTGTCCTTGACATCCACCCGCATGCCGCCATTGGAATTAAAACCTGACATGGTGGGGAAGAAATCATCATTGAAGAATGGCTCATTGAAAACGTCCCAAATGCTCTGCGGAGCATTGCCAGATGCCAAATCCTTACGCGTACCAAACGGAACCAAACCAAACATAATCAGCAACCCCTTTCTAAAATCTATACCGGCCAAGGGAGCTTGCTGTGCCTCTCTTGACTATTTGTAACGTTTCTGTAATCCGGTCTTTCTTTTCTCTTTCCTGATTACAATTTTATTATAGCTCAAATAGTCAAAAAGTCAATAGGTCAAAAAGAAAAAAATTATCTTATTGTAAAAGTTTTTGGATTAATCCCCAGTTTTCTTCCTGTGCCGCCGTACGCAGTTCCAGCAGCAAACCAGCTTCGCGCTCCGGCAGCACATAGGCCTCAAGGTTTTCCAACATATAGTCAAGACTTTCCCGCTCACAGGCATCGGCGATTTCCCGCAGAGCGTCCCAGGTTTCTGCCAGTTCCTCTAAGCTAATGGTTTCCTTTTCTTCCTGCTGTACTTTAGCCGTAACCGATTCTCCCCGACGCAGGGGAATCCAGCTGAGCACGCGTTGGTGCAGAACGAAAGATACCTCCGAACCCACACCCAGTTTACTGGAAATTTCCAGACTGCTGCCCATCAGGTTGAGCAGACGCTGACTCACGCTGATGCCGATACCGGTATCGTCCAGTGTGCTGGCTTTTTTATCCACATTCATCGCCAAAATATTTTGCAGTTCAGCCTGCTGTTCTTCGGTCATGCCAATCCCTGTATCCTTGACACGAACTGTCAGCATAGTTTCTGCTGCCCCAATTTTTTCTGCTTTGATCTGCAATGTCACCGCGCCCTGCAAAGTATATTTCAGCCCATTGCCTAAAAGGTTCAACAATATCTGGCGCAGACGCAATTCATCACCATAGAGCACGCTGGGCACTTTGCCCTCCAGTTCCAGATTCAAGGATATGCCCTTTTCCACAGCCCCTTCTGCCAGTTCTTCCCGCAGGGAATCCAGCAGATGGTCCAAACGGTACTCCCCTTCATTGAGCTTGAAATTGCCCGCTTCCATTTCCAAAAAGTCAAATAAACGCTGAATGATGCCATGGACGACTTCGCCTGCCTTGCGTCCTTCCGCCGCATACGCCTTGATGTGCGGCTCATTGCTTTCCTGCAGCACGCGGCGTTCCATCTCCATAACTTTTTGCAATGGTTCCGCAATATCCCGGCTCGCACTGGACAGGAAACGGTATTTATCAATACTGGCTTTTTCAGCCTCCATAGCCATTTGCCGAAGTTCCCGATTCGTTTCCTCCAATTCCTGCGTCACAGCATCCAAAAAAGCTGCCATTCTTACCGACAGCAGTACCGGCGCATTATCTTCCGCCTCTGTCGGCATCTCATAAATTGTAAGCGCCGATTTGCTGTTGCCCTCACGGAAGCCCACAGCCACCAGAGCACAGTTTAAAATGCCGCCCTGTCCCTGATAGTAATAAATCTCACCCGTGCCGCTGCAAGCATTCAGCTGGCTGGCGCTGCGATGATAATAGATGTTTTCCAGCTGAGCCTTGTCCTGCAGGAATATACTGCGCGTACCGCAGATATTGAGATACAATGCCTCGGGAGCAAACTGACTCATTTTCTCACTAGCCAATTCCGTCTCATGCAGGAAATCCTCCTGCACAGCATAAGACAGGCGTACCCGTTCTCCTACCCGCACATCACCGGTAAAGAAAATCCGCCCTTCCTCATCAAATCCCGGCGGTACACGGGCAATCAGGCAGCCGTTCCGGTCAATGACCAAGGGGAATTCAACAATGTTCTGCAAAAAATGATCATCGGGTTTAACCTTCAGGTAATGCCGATAAATATCCACAGCCGGCATACCGTCCAGCTTGCTGATCCCACTGTAGCCCACCGTTTCCGTAATGGTCATTTCCTTCCCCAAAGGCTTCCAACCCAAAGTATAATCTCCGCGGACACTCAGGCTTTCCCCGCTGAACACAACAACCACAATCCCCCGTCTCATCGGTCTGCTGCCATAAACAAACTGATTGGCCTCTTTATTGCCGGGGTCCAGAGAAAACAATGTACTGTTCAGTGCAGCATCTTCAATAGCATCCTCATACATACCTGCTATGCCGCCAAAAACCACCACATTTTCATTGCCCACTACAAAATTGTCGATAAACTTACTCAGTTTCGGTGCCATGACGCCAAGAATCATCGCCGCCCGCACATCGTGCATAGCCGCAACTTTCTGCCCCATTTCCAAACCCAGTCTGCCAAAATCCTCCGGCACACCATCATATTCCAGCAGCCGCACTTTGGCCTTCTGAAAAAACGCACAGTTGATACTCACATAACTGGTCGTTCCCTCCGGATTGAACAGCATTTCCGTCATGCCTGCCACGACTGCTCGCGGCAAAAATTCCCGAATCTTTTCCCGGATTTTTTCTGCCATTTCCATCCCCATATTATGGAACGATAGCTGAATAAAAATCGCATTGGCCTGCTTGCTGGCCGGACGCATGCAAAGTGCCTGTAAAATCTTGTTCAGCTTGCTTTCAAATCCCTGATCTCCTGCTGTCCAATTTAACTTGTAGTTATATTGAATCATTCCCCATCCTCCTTGTGGCAAAAATCCCTTACGGGAAAACGCAAGGGATTTTACAAGACTATCGTTATTTGCTTGTACTATTCGCCATGAAGGAAGATTTTCCTGTTTGCTTACGCAAGAAATTTTTGCCAATCAGCAGGAGAAATGCTGCAGCTTATGGAAACCTGCAATAAAAGCCGCGCCTTGCGGGGATTCAACCAGCCGCTGGCGATAAAACCGGCCTGCTCATAGGACGCTTCCGCCTGTGTCACCATACCGCAAGCACTGCTGCTGGCGCGAATGACCGGTATGCCCTGCTGTACGGCAACAGCCAGTTTAGTTTCCACGCGCGCAGGAATACTTCCATTGCCCATGCCGGCATAAACCATGCCTTTGGCCCCGTTTTCGACTGCCCATTTGATCAGGCGTCCATCATCATCGCTATGACCGTAGAGAATCGGCACATAGGGCAGTTCCCGCTGACTGGTCAATTTTTCACTGATACTCAACGCACCCGGAAGATGGTGCAGTTCCGCACTATGATAGAATACCACCGCACCATCATTTACAGCGCCGATTGCCCCGCCATTTGGGGATTGAAAGGTTTCCACCGCCGTGGTGGAAATTTTCGTCACGAGCCGGGCACTGTGAATCGCATTGTTGAGCACTACGAGTACGCCCCGGTCACGAGCATTATCGCTTGCCGCCACCCGCACAGCGTCCAAAAGATTCAATGGGCCATCCGCACTCAGCGCCGTAGCGGGACGCATAGCGCCCGTGAACACCACCGGCTTATCGGCAAAATGCAGTAAATCCAATAGATAGGCACTTTCTTCCATTGTGTCGGTACCATGCGTAACGACAATGCCATCGACTTCGCCTTTGAGCAACAGTTCCCGCACCCGGCCTGCCAACCTCAGCTGTTCTTCTGCCGTGATGTCCTTGCTGTCAATGGCCGCAATTGACTCACCGGTAACTTCTGCCACATCTTTTATCTGCGGCACTGCCGCGATAAGTTCCTCCACGCCTACAGCCCCTGCCTGATAGCCCGTTGTCGCCGCACTATCGCCCGCTTTGCCTGCAATCGTGCCCCCCATAGCCAAAATATGTATTCTTTTTCGCATAAACTTCCACCTCTACAATACACAGTAAACATACAGTCAACACATTTTCCAAAAATTGACTTGTCAATCCCTATTTTTTTATGCTATCATGGAATCAGATTAATAGCAAATCGCTTATGGGATATTCGTAGGCACAGGAGGAGTCTGTTCAGCTTAAGGCTTTTTCTGTGCTTTTTTGCTATGAAATCTTTGCGAGTCATACCCAAAGGGCACAGGCGCCAATAGACGCAGAATCGCTTAGATTTCGTGTAAGGGCTGATGAAAAATCGAGAGATTTTTCATCTTGCTTTGTGTATATTTATGAAGGAGGTCTTACAATGGACGTTATCGCTGGAATTATCTTTATCTTCATGTACATGGTCATCGTGTCGGAGAAAATCCACCGCACTGTAGCCGCTATGCTCGGTGCCGTATCCATGGTACTGTTGGGCATTCTCTCGCAGGAAACCGCTCTGCACCATGTGGATTTCAACACCTTGGGACTGCTGGTCGGCATGATGGTGCTGGTCGGAGTCACAAGTCACACCGGACTCTTTGACTATGTGGCCATCAAAGCTGCCAAAGTGGCAAAGGCTGAGCCCAAACGGATACTCATTTATCTGGCACTCATTACTGCCGTGTTCTCCGCATTTTTGGACAACGTGACCACGGTACTTCTGATGGTACCTGTAACCTTCAGCATCACGCAGAAACTGCATCTGAAGGTCATGCCCTTCCTGCTGACGCAGATTATTGCGTCGAATATCGGCGGCACCGCCACTCTGATTGGTGACCCACCAAACATCATGATTGGCAGTGCGGTGAAGGAACTGACCTTTGTCGCCTTTATCGACAATCTGGCCCCCATCGCCATTTTGAATCTGATACTAGTCATTCTGATTATGGAAGTCATCTATAAAAAAGGCCTCCATACCACGCCGGAACTGCAGGCAGAACTCATGGCCATGAACGAGAAAAAATCCTTAAAAGACCACAATCTGCTGAAAAAATCCCTGTTCGTATTAACTCTCGTAATTCTCGGTTTCTTCACCCATGCTCTCACCCATATTGAATCCTCCATGATTGCTTTGGCCGGCGGCTTCCTGCTGCTGCTCTTGGCTGGCGGCAGCCATCATCTGGTGGAAAGCTCCATGAAAGCCGTGGAATGGGCCACGATTTTCTTCTTCATCGGTCTCTTTATCGCCGTTGGCGGCCTTATCGAAACCGGCATCATCGGCAGCCTGGCTGGCAAAGCCGTAGAACTCACCGGCGGTGATGTAACCGCCACCTCTCTCTTGGTACTCTGGCTCAGTGCTCTCGTATCGGCGGTGCTGGATAACATTCCATTTGTCGCCACCATGATTCCTCTGATTCAGAACATGGGTGCCATGGGCATCGACAACCTCGAACCCATCTGGTGGAGCCTGGCCTTAGGCGCCTGCCTTGGCGGCAACGGCACCCTCGTCGGCGCCTCCGCCAACCTGATTGTAGCCGGCATGGCCGCCGAACGCGGGGTAAAAATCACCTTCATCAACTACCTCAAAATCGGCTTCCCCTTGATGATTCTGACCATCATCACCTCCACCGTCTACGTCTACATACGCTACCTGCTCCCGTAATCTCGCATAAGACGAACTAAGCCCGTGGGACTGGTGATGTTTTTCCGCAGCTTTTGACAAGCCTGTCTATGGCGAAGGAAAAATATTACCAGTCCCGCGGGCGTCTTAGCATATCTGCTGTAATCTAAGCACTAAGCCGGGGGTACTGGTGATGTTTTCCGCAGCGTTTGACAAGCCTGTCTCAGCGAAGGAAAATATTACCAGTACCCCCGGCGTCTTTATATAGCGAACTTCACCCATCGCCAAGCACGCATATAAACGCACACTAAGCGAGCCACAGTATGATGCTTTTTCGCAGCGTTTGACAAGCTTGTCTCAGCGAAGAAAAAGTATTATACTGTGGCTCGCGCCTTTTACCTCGAACGATATTGCTTATTTTGCTTCTTCTGCAGCTTCCCGCATAACGATAGCATTCTCTACTGCCGTCAGATTCGGGTCAAACGCACGGATAGCCGCAGCCTGCTGCTGCTTGTTTTCACAGAGCACCAGTTCAACGCGTTCCCCGAGCAAACGTTTGGCCTGCCGGAAGGCCTGCCAGAAATCCCGGTTCCAAGCCACCAGCACATAAGCAAAGGCCAAATCGCTATGCGCAGCATTGATAAGCTCTGCCACCGAAGGACTTTCTACAGCACTGCCCGTAACCAGAATCTGTACCCCCTGATCCTGCATTTCCTTGGCCTGTACCTTATTTTCGGACACAGCCAGAAGTGCAACCTTCATAATGGCATCATGCGGCGACAGACTATGCGGTTCACTCATATTGGTCACATGAATCCCTTTGATTGGCCCCCAGCCAATAGCCTGTTCGATGACCTTGCCGGGCTGATCCGTATGCAAATGTACATCTACGCCCGTTGCTGCCCGCTCCACCAGTGCAAAGGTGGAAAACTCCCGCAGATGGGCTTCCAGTTCCTGCATATCCACTTGTACATTTTTCACAGAAAAACGTACGCAATACGGACGGACAACATCATTACGCGGGTCAGGCAGCCCAACCTGCTGAGCTTCCAGCCCCAAAGACAGGCTCACCGCAGGAGATACAAAGTTACCATCAAGCCCTTTCAGGCACCCCTGCAGGAACGCAAACATAATCCGCGCTCCGGCATCTTCCTCACCAATTTTCACCAGGGCTTTTTCGCCGGCAGCAATAGCCGTTTCCAGGATTTCCGAAATCGGCTTATTGGCCCGCACCGCATGATAAGCCCCTTTGGCCACTTCCTTGGCCATCGTGATAATCGGCCGCTCCGGCTTTTCCGGAATCACACGCTGCGCATAGAGTATACCATACTGGAAGGCCTTGCCAAACTCCGAGGAAGTCGCATTGTGCTTGCCCAAAAGCCCCTTGCCCAGACCGCGGAACATCTGTGCCAGAACCACGCCGGCACTGCCACGGGCACCAAAGATCGCACCTGCGGCCACGCGGCGTGAAAGACCGCCAATACTGTCATCTTTGGTATCTTTTAGCGTCATAACTGCCGCACCGATAGTCCGCAGGACATGGGTGCCCGGCATTGTCCCCGCACCGGACATGCGGTTTATCTCTTCATATTCCAACAAAAATTCACTATAAGCACCTGCCACCATGCGCTTAAAATCACTGCCGGTAATAACTTCACGATTTCCTGTCATAGTATCACACTCATTTCTGTAACAGCTAATTATAAGATTTTCCTCGTAAAAACAGGATTATAATGTATATTTCGCGAAATAATACAAATAACCTTTTATTTTATGCAAAGTGAGGAGTTTTTTTATGCCAACTATCAAGAAAAACACCACTGATATAAAGTCAGCGGAAAAAGCCGCTGCTCCGAAAACAACTGCCTTCCGCCCCGCACCGGAAGCAATGCCGGTGGAAGAATCAGCAGAAGAATTGCGTCCCGAGATAGTCGAAGCCATCAATGTCATTAAAACACCACCGCCCAAGGCTGTCAAGGAGCATGAACGGATTTTTGCTTTGGACATCGGCACCCGCAGCGTTATCGGCATCGTTGCTGAGGAGGGTGATGATGAAAACCTGCACGTAATTGCTACCGACAGAATGGAACACAAGACCCGTGCCATGCTGGACGGCCAGATTCACGATGTGCCGCAGGTGGCCGCCATCGTAGAAAAAGTCAAAAATTCCCTGATTGAAAAGACCGGCCCCATCAAAACCGCCGCTGTGGCTGCCGCCGGACGTGCCCTCTACACCATGACTGCCGAGGCGGAAATGGAAGTAAACGGCCTCATCACTGCCGAGCAGCAGCGCAATCTGGACTTTGCCGGCGTGCAGGCAGCTCAGGCAGCCCTGGCCGAAAGCCATACGGTAGATGACCCCAGCCGCTATTACTGCGTAGGTTACAGCACCATTCGCTATGTACTGGACGATATCCAGTTAAAGATGCTGATTGGCCAGCGGGGCAAAAAGGCCAAAGCCGTCGTCATTGCCACCTTCCTGCCCCGGCAGGTCATTGACTCCATGCAGAGTGCCCTCCATGCGACCAATTTGGAAATGCGTGCCCTGACCCTGGAGCCGATTGCCGCTATCAACGTGCTGATTCCGCCCACCATGCGCCACCTCAATCTGGTGCTGGTCGATATCGGCGCCGGCACCTCCGACGTAGCCATCACCAAGAATGGCTCCGTCATCGCTTACGGCATGGTACCACTGGCCGGTGACGAAGTAACCGAAGCCATCAGCCAGCGTTTCCTGCTGGATTTCAACATTGCTGAACGCATAAAACGAGAAGCTGCTGCCGGACAAGATGTAACCTTCACCGATATTTTGGGTACAGAATACAATCTGTCTGCGGTCGATATCCTCGACCCGGTTATGCCCAATATCGAAAACCTGGCCAATGCCATTGCCAAACAGATTTTCGAGCTCAACGGCGACACCCCGCAGGCCGTCATGCTGGTTGGTGGCGGCTCTCAGACACCCGGACTCGCCCATTTTGTGGCTGATGCTCTGGGTATGCCGGAAACACGCGTAGCTGTACGCACCCCCGATATGGTGGACGGAATCGTAGACATTCCCGAAGCACTTCACTATCCCGATGCGGTAACACCATTGGGTATCCTCAAAATCGCTTCGTTAAACACCCTGCACTTTCTTTCCGTCTACGTCAACGAAGAAGAATACAGTCTTTTTAACTTCCGGGAACTTACCGTTGCCGATGCCCTGCTGAATGCAGGCATCAATATGCGCAAGTATAACGGGCACCCCGGCTTAGGCCTTATGGTCAATATCGGCACCGAGAAAAAATTCTTCCCCGGCACTTTGGGCACCTTTGCCAAAATCATGCTGGGTGACGAAGAAGCCAGTCTCGATACCGTGATTCGTGACGGTTCCAGGATTACCGTTATCCCCGGTGAAAACGGCACTACGCCTACAGTACGTCTGGGCGATTTGGTAACAGCCGGTCAGGAATACACCATCTACATCAACGGCCGGGAAAAACATATCCGCCAGCGCGTCACCGTCAACGGCAAAGAAGCCGAAGCCGATCAGCTTTTAGCAGACGGCGATGTCATTGAAAGCCGCGAATTCAAGAGCCTTGGTGAGGCCCTGCTTGCCGCCGGCTACCCTCCCACAGGACGCAAGATTCACTATACCCTGAACGGCAAGGAAACCACCTACAGCTGCACACCGGAAATTCTCCTTAACGATGCCCCGGCCAGCATTTCCATGCCCATACATGAAGGCGATCATGTGGAATACATTGCCGATGAAGACCCGAAACTGGGCGATATCCTGAATATCAAAAACGCCGATACGAACGTATTGATTTACTATGAAAACAAGGAATATGCCATTCCTTCTGCTAATGTAGAACTGATGGTCAACGGCCGCACAGCCAGCCCCGGCACCATTATCGATGACGGCTGCGAAGTAACCTACCATACCAGCGAACGCATAACCACGACCGTCAGCGATGCCCTGCTGGCCGTAAATTTCCAACCCCCTGCAGCCACCAGCCGGGTAAACTTTACGATTTTGGTAAACGGTCAGCCTGTAGACTTCGTTGACCCAGTGAAAAATGGCGATACATTGGAAGTAAAACTCACCAGCCGTGATGTCCCCATCACGCCGTCACTGTCGGCTATGTCCGGCACAACGGCAATGGCTGCCAATACGCCCAATACTGCGCCCCCCACTGCCGTACATGGCGTGCCCACCCTCAGCACCATCAATGCCGCTAATGCCACCCCCATGCACCACGCTGAACCAGCAAAGCATATCCCTGGGCTGGCTGAAGCGATTGGTCAAAGCCAAACTTCTGCACAACCGGATAAACCAGTCCGGAAATCCATCGCCGATTTTATCCGGCGGGATTAAAACGCCAAAAGACCGTCAAGCAAGCACTGCACTTGCCTGACGGTCTTTTCATACCACAACTTTCCCTTCTTCCATGCTGCGTTTTCCTCTATGTATTACCAATCCCCATCACCAGTTCAAGCAGTTACTTAAGCCCATAATACTGCAACAGCGCCTGCGTGCCCTTATTACCTTCACCCAGCCGTTCCATCTGCCGCACCTCACCGAGCACCTGTGCCAAAACAGGCAGTGCCGTACCGTAGGCCGCCGAGGTCTCCGTGCCGATGGCCAAATCCTTGCCAAAATGCTTCAGCATAAAGCCCGGTTCAAAGTCACCGTCCAGCCCTCGGCGCACGACATTGCTCATTTGGAAGCTGCCTGCAGCCCCCGCTGAAATCGCCTGATAGGTTTTCTCCAAGTCAATGCCCGAAACCTTGGCATAGGCATAGGCCTCACAAGCCCCGGCCAAAGCTCCGGCAATGGCAATCTGATTGCAGGCTTTGGCCTTCTGTCCGGCACCGGCTGTCCCCATATAGACAAGATTTGTTCCCATGGCCGAAAATACCGGTTTTAAGGCCGCAAAGGCACTTTCCTCCCCGCCCACTAAAATGGACAGGGTGGCATTTTTCGCCCCGGTATCCCCACCGGTGACGGGCGCATCTACCGCATGAATCCCCTTTTCCTGCGCACAGGCAAAGATTTTTTCCGCCAGTATCGGCGACGAAGTCGTCATATCCACCACATAGGCACCAGCCTTGGCATTGGCCAAAATCCCATCTTCACCGAGATAAACTTCCTCCACGTCCTTAGGATAGCCCACAATCGTAATGACCACATCCTGTCCCTTGGCACAGGCACCAGGGCTCTCACACCACTGTGCCCCTTTGGCGAGCAGGCCTTCCGCCTTGGCTTTGGTACGGTTATAAACACTCACGTTAAAACCCGCCTCCAGCAAATGCCCAGCCATAGCCGCGCCCATAATGCCCGTACCAATAAAACCGATATTCTTAATGCCCATATTCATCTTCCTTTCCACAGATAACTCCAGACATAGAAAGACTTCGCTCCACAAAGCAAATTTCCTGCAAAATTTCTTGGGCCGAGGTGCTTGTTTTGCGGACGGAACGACTGCTCCGCTGGCTGGCAAACCAAACACCACTAGAAGCAAAGAAAAACTCGCGCCGTGGTAACCGGCGCAAGCTGCTAGACACCACGGTCTTCCATGCCAGACATTTAGCGCAATCTGCAAATCAAGCCCCTCTCCAGTGCCGTTCCGATCATTTAGTGCAATCTACCTTTTCAACACCGGCAACGGCAGCTGTGCTAACAGCACCGCCACAAACACCAGCCCACAGCCAAAAATCTCGCGCCCGCTCATCACTTCGCCCAGCACAGCCCAGCCAGCCAACACCGCAAAGACGGATTCCAGACTCATCAACAAAGTCGCAATCGTAGGGTCGGTATACTTCTGCCCCAAAATCTGCAGGGTATAGGCAATGCCGCTCGAAATTATCCCCGCAAAGAGCAGCGGATAGCGTGCCGCCCACAGCATTTCCCAGGTTACCGTCTCAAAAACCGCCGTCAGCATACTGGCAAAGACAAAGGACACCGCAAACTGCACCCATGACAATTTGATTCCATCTGCCTTTTTCTTCATAAAATGGTCGATGACGAGAATATGCAGCGAAAAGAACACCGCACAGCAAAGCGTCAGAAAATCGCCATAGCCCACGGACAATTCCTCATTGACGCAGAGGAAATAAAAGCCCACAATGGCCAGCAGCACGCAAAAGGCCAGCACTTTCGGAATCCGCTTGCCCAATACCCGCTCCATCAGCGGCACCATGATGATGTACAGCGCCGTGATAAAGCCGGCCTTGCCTGCCGTAGTATAGCAGATGCCCACCTGCTGCAAGGCATCGGCCACACCCAAGGTCAGCCCGCAGTACAAGCCACCCCAAAGCGTTGGCCGGTCAGGCGCAAACTTTTCCCACAAGCCGGCCTGCGGATTTTTCCGCGCCTGCACGCTGAACAGGAAAATCACCGGAATCAGCGCAAGCATAGCCAGCACATAACGGGCCGCACAAAAGGTAAACGGGCCGATATAATCCATGCCCGCACTCTGCGCCACAAAGCCGCCGCCCCAAATCATCGCCGTCATGAGCAGCATTATATTGCCTTTTAATCGTGCTCCCACAACAATCCTCCCTCATATCAATTTTCTTCATTATAACGCCGCTGTTCCAGTTTTACCACAGACAAAACTTCCTCTTAGCATTTCAACCAGGCAAAAGAAAAAAAAGCTTGCAATCCTGTTCTAAAAAGGGTAAAATACTATCATGTGTCAATGCACATACCAATTGTGAAATGAATCCATTCAGCATCAACCCTAGCTATGTATGGATTTCACTAAACAGTAAGTCGGATTGTTCCGGAGGTGAAACCAAATGGCAGTACCAAAGAGAAAAATGTCCAAGGCCCGCCGCGACCAGCGCCGTGCTAATTGGAAGTTAGAAGCACCGGGTTTTGTTTCCTGCCCCCAGTGCCACGAACCGAAAATGCCTCATCATGTATGCCCTGAATGCGGCTACTATGACGGCAAGGAAGTTGTTGCCGCTGCTGAATAAGCAGTACCTCGTAACCGGATAATCTTACGATTGTCCGGTTATTTTATTTTTATCCAGGAGTGTGTGTATGGTTAAATCATTTAAGTCCATTTCCCTCGTGCGCAGTGCCCGCTTAGACCAGGGCCTGTCCTGCAGCCGCCTGGCCCTCATGTGCGGTATGCGCCCTTCCCTGATTATCGAATTTGAACAAGGCAAACGCCCCATTTGCCGCGAAAGCTACGAAAAAATTCTGGCCGCTCTCGGCCGTCTGGATATTGCTACGGTATAAGAAAAACCTTCCCTTATTTCGCGGGAAGGTTTTTTCTTGCACTTATTATTGCGCGATAATTTCGTTGGCCACATGCTCAGCATTAGTGCCGATGACAACCTGCACCGCATTGCCCGTAGCAAAAGCGCCGCGCACGCCATTTACCTTTTTGACGCGCTCCAAATCCATCTTGTTGACGTCCTTTACCGTGCAGCGTAGACGCGTAGCACAGTTGGAGATTTCCTCCAGATTGTCCTTGCCCCCCAGAGCCGCGAGTACCTGCTGGGAAAGTTCACTCATGGTGACTTCCCCGCTGCTGACCGGCAGATCTTCATCATAACGGCCAATGGTCGGGATATCGAACTGGCGGATAGCCCAGCTAAAAATACCATAATACAGGATAAACACGCCAATACCGATGGCGATAATGAGTTCCGGCTTGGTCGCCAGGCCCCAGTCAATCACATAGTCGATAAAGCCTGCCGAGAAGCCAAAGCCGTCCAGCACGCCTAGCGAATACGTTACCGCCAGCGAAAGACCAGTGAGCACAGCATGCACCGCATAGAGTGCCGGCGCCAGAAACATGAACATGAACTCAATTGGTTCCGTAATGCCTGTCAGGAAGGCCGTAAAGGCCACTGATGCCAGCATCCCGCCGATTTTAGCGCGGTTCTCCGGCTTGGCCGCATGGTACATGGCCAAGGCCACAGCCGGCATACCAAACATCATCATCGGGAAGAAGCCCGCCATAAACATGCCCGCCGTGGGATCGCCCGCAAAGAAGCGGTTGAGGTCACCGGTAGCCACTGCCCCGGTCACAGGATTGGTATACTCACCGAACACAAACCAGATAAAGCTGTTGAGGATATGGTGCAGCCCCACCGGAATCAACAGGCGGTTGAGCACACCATAGACAAAGGTTCCCAATGCGCCAGCACCGATAATCCATTCGCCTACGGCATGGATAACCGCCTGACACGGCCCCCAAACTACACCGAAGATAGCAGCTAACACAATAGATACCGCCGCTGTGATAATCAGCACAAAACGACGTCCGCCGAAAAAGCCCAGATATTCCGGCAGTTTCACCGTATGATAGCGGTTGTAGAGAATACCGGCCTCAAGGCCGCTGACGATACCGGCCAGAACACTCATATTGAGCGTTTCATCAATCGTCTTTAGTGCCGAAGTCAGAATCAGATAGCCGATAGCACCCGCAAGACCTGCCGCACCATTGTTATCCTTGGCCAATCCTACGCCAATACCAATGGAAAAAATCAGTGCCAGATTATCAAAGACCGCTCCACCGGCCTTAGTGATAAACGGGATGTTCAGCACATCCGGCGCACCGAGACGCAGCAGCAAAGCCGCCGCCGGTAAAACGGCGATGGGCAGCATCAAGGCCTTGCCAATGCTTTGCAGCTTGGTAAACCAATTACTCATAATATTCACTCCCTATAAAAAATACGAGGCAGTATATACTGCCTCGCTTATTTTAGCATAATTATCTAAATATTACAATGTGTACAATTTATTCACAATCCAATTAGCTAAGAATCTTCTGTAATGCTGCCCAATCAGGAACTGCCGCGGCCCTTTGGATTTTGGCCAGTTTTTCTGCCTCCGCAGCGGGCAGCTGATAAGCGGATAGTTCCCCTAACATATACATCAGGCTGTCATAGTCAAAGCTTGCAGCAATCTCGCCCATAGCTTCCCAGGCTTCAGATAGTTCCTCCGGACTAATGGGCGATTTTTCCCCGGCATTATCCTCAGGAATTATCGGTGAAAGACTCACGGCAAAGCTGCGGTATAGTTCCAGCAGCGGCAAGGTATTTGCCTTGATTTCCTCCGCATAGCCATTGTTGCCGGCATCTTCCAGCCGGCGGGCTTTTTCGGATAGTTCCGTGGCCCCGATAACCCTGGCCGTACTTTTGAGCGCATGGACTTTGGTCGTGTAGTTCCGGCAGTCCTCCGTTTCAAAGTAACGCTGTATCTCAGCAGCGTTGCTCTCAATGGATTCGGCAAAGACGCGCAGGGCATCGAGATAGGCGGCCACCGAGCCGCAATGCTCCACGCCCTTATACGGTTCCAGACCGCTGACGTATTCCAGCCAGTCGGGCAGTTTTTCCTCTGCGGGTACGGCTAACACACCTGCCGCCCGCACTTTCTCTTTGGGCAGCATACTGCGCAGCAAATCCTCCAGCTTACGACTGTCAATGGGCTTGGTCAGGTAATCGTCAAAACCTGCCGCAATGTATTCCTCCCGCGCTCCGCTGACCGCATTGGCCGTAAGTGCCACCACCGGAGTATGCACGTTCAGGGCATTTTCCTCTTGGTTCAGCTTCTGCAGACGATGCAAGGTTTCAATGCCATCCAGCCCCGGCATGCGATGGTCGAGGAAGATTAAATCAAAATGCTCCTTTTCCGCCCTGGCCAGACATTCATAGCCGCTGAGTACGGTTTCCACCTGCACCTGCGTCTGTTTTAATTGCGTCACTATGTTTTCTTACTTCGCCACAATAGCCAAAAAACCTGCTCTATGGTATACTAAGAGCAGGTTTTTATTATTTCATTAGATAGGAGCTATAAATATGTCCAAACAATATAAGAAATTGCAGAACAAGCTGCATCCCAAAGCAGTAAAGCAGGAACCTCAGCCAAAAGTAGGCAAGGATTATTTCCTGCTGATTATGATTGGTCTGACCTTTGTCCTGACTTTCATCGGCTGGGAGCATTTTGATAATACCAACAGGGCGATGTACTTCCTGCTGACACTTTCCCTTACCCTTACGTATCTCTACCGCCACGCCGGCTTTTCCGATAAGGTCAAAGCTTATGTCAACGCCGCCAGTATGGGTTCCATCGGTCTTGCTGTGGCTTTGTTCTTAATCAATCTCTACTATCAGTTCTTCGGCTGATTTTCCACTTTACCCTTAACCATCTTTTCAAATTTGGTGCGGGGAATGAGGATAAGATGACCACACCCCTGGCATTTCAAACGGAAATCCATGCCTGTGCGCAGGATTTCCCAATTGAAACTGCCACAGGGGTGCTTCTTTTTCAGACGGACAATATCGCCTAAAGCGTAGGTTATCTTTTCCATAATATTTATCCTTTCTGCTGTTGAGGTGTTTTTTGTGAAAGCCGCGATTTTACAGATGCAGGTGGCTTTAGGTGAGCCGGAAAAAAATATCGACAATCTCTACCGCATGGCAGCGCAGGCCATGGAGCAGCGTCCTGATGTACTGCTCCTGCCAGAACTTTGGCGGTTGGGCTTTTACCCACGGCCTGTACTTTCTTACGCTGATGCCGATGGCCGCCAAACCCGCGAGGCGCTTGCGGCCATTGCCCAAAAGTATCAGGTCAATGTGGTGGGCGGCACAGTGGCTAATGCTATCGGTGATAAGGTATTTAACACCAGCTATATCTTTGACCGTTTGGGACATCTTGTTTCCACTTATCATAAGACGCATCTGTTCTCTCCCAGCGGAGAGTCTGCTGATTTTATTCCCGGTGATAAGCTCGTGACCTTCACGCTGGACGGAATAAAATGCGGCATTCTGGTCTGTTATGATGTACGCTTCCCCGAAGCAGCACGAGCGCTGTCCCTTGCGGGTATCTCCGTACTCTTTATCCCTGCAGCCTGGCCGCTGAAGCGGCTGATACACTGGCAGACCCTTATTCGGTCAAGAGCTATCGAAAATCAACTTTTTATTGTCGCCTGCAATGCTTCCGGCACTGACGGCAGTGACCAAAAACTGGCAGGGCATTCCGCCATCATTGACCCCTGGGGAGAAATCCTGGCCGAAGCCAACGAGGAAGAAACTATCCTGCAGGGCAATCTGCGGCTGGCCATACAAGCACAAATCAAAGAATCCATGAATGTCTTTGGCGACAGACGCCCTAAACTTTATGAGAAAAGCTCCCATTAAGGGAGCTTTTTTATATGCTGATATTATACGTTGAAACGGAAGTTTACCACATCGCCGTCCTGCATCACATAGTCCTTGCCTTCGACGCGAACCTGACCTTTTTCTCGGGCAGCAGCTACACTGCCATTGGCTACGAGGTCATCGTAATTGACGATTTCGGCGCGGATAAAGCCGCGTTCGAAGTCCGTGTGAATCTTGCCGGCAGCCTTCGGTGCCGTTGTTCCCTTGGTAATCGTCCAGGCACGGCATTCGTCCGGGCCAGCGGTCAGGAAGGTCTGCAGGCCCAAGAGGTCAAAGGCCGCTTTAATCAGACGGTCAAGGCCGCTTTCCGTTTCGCCCAAATCCTCTAAGAACGCCTTGGCTTCTTCGGCATCGAGTTCAGCGATTTCTGCCTCTACGCGGGCAGAGATAGCCACCACCTCAGCATTTTCGGCCTTGGCAAATTCCTTGACCTTCTGCACGTAGGCATTTTCCTCATAAGCCGTAGCCACTTCGTCTTCAGCCACATTGGTGACATAGAGGGTCGGCTTCAAGGTCAGCAGGTTGATGTCCTTAATCATTTCGAGCTCATCTGCAGTGAGTTCCACCTGACGGGCCGGTTTGCCGTTATCGAGGCTTTCCTTGACACGGCGCAGGATTTCGTCTTCCACCTTGGCTTCCTTGTTGCCGGATTTGGCAATCTTGGCCAAACGCATGATGCGCTTTTCCACGACTTCGAGGTCAGCAAGGCACAATTCCGTCTGAATGATGTCGATATCGCGCAGCGGGTCAACGCCGCCTTCCACATGGGTGATGTTGGCATCGTCAAAGCAGCGCACCACATGGGCCACAGCATCTACCTGACGGATATGTTCGAGGAACTTGTTGCCCAGGCCTTCGCCATTGGCAGCGCCTTTAACGAGGCCTGCAATGTCCACGAAACGGACAGATGCCGGCGTAGTCTTCTTGGAATCATACATCTTATGCAGCACGTTCAAGCGTTCATCGGGAACAGCTACTACGCCCACATTGGGTTCGATGGTGCAGAAGGGGAAGTTGGCCGCTTCTGCTCCGGCCTTGGTGATGGCATTAAAAAGGGTGCTCTTGCCCACGTTGGGCAGGCCCACAATACCGACTTCTAAATTACTCAATTTCTAAAACACCTCATCATAATTACAGCGTACCGAAAATACGGTCGCCAGCATCGCCGAGGCCTGGTACGATATAGCCTTTTTCATTGAGCTTTTCATCAATAGCAGCTACATAAACCGGTACATCGGGATGGTCTTCATTGATAACCTTAATGCCCTCAGGCGCAGCTACGAGGCACATCAGCGTCAGACTCGTTGCACCTTTTTCCTTCAGGAGGGACAGGGCTGCGGAGGCACTGCCGCCCGTTGCCAGCATGGGGTCAACCACAATCAGGGTGCGTTCTTCCACATCACCGGGCAGCTTGCAGTAGTATTCCACCGGCTTCAGAGTCTTGGGGTCACGGTACATGCCTACATGACCCACACGGGCAGCAGGAATCATATTGACCACGCCGTTCAGCATGCCCAGTCCAGCACGCAGAATGGGTACAACGCCCACTTTCTTGCCAGCCAGCACCTTTGCGGTACATTTAGCCACCGGGGTTTCGATTTCGATGTCTTTGAGCGGAAAATCCCGGGTAATCTCGTAGGTCATGAGCATAGCGATTTCTTCTAAGAGTTCGCGGAAGTCTTTCGTGCCCGTGTCCTTCTGGCGCATCATGGTGAGTTTATGCTGAATCAGAGGATGGTCAATTACATTTACATTAAGCTTGTCAGACATGTTCATTCTCCTTTACATCTCTGCATAGAGCGGATATTTCTTGCACAGGGCAGCTACACGCTCCCGTGCTTCGGCTTTCTTTTCCTCATTTTCTGCATCGCTCAGAACAAGAGCGATGATTTTGCCGACTTCCTGCAAGTCGGCTTCCTTAAAGCCCCGGGTAGTGAGGGCAGGTGTCCCCAGGCGCAGGCCACTGGTCACAAAGGGCGACAATGGTTCGAACGGAATGGTATTGCGGTTGGCGGTGATGTTCACTTCATCGAGCACCGTCTGTGCTGTCTTACCCGTAATCCCCTTATTCGTAAGGTCAACCAGCATCAGATGATTGTCCGTACCACCGGACACGATGCGGAAGCCTTCCTCCTGCAAAGTCTTGGCCAGAACTGCCGCATTTTTAACCACCTGTTTGGCATATTCCTTGAACTCAGGTTTCAACGCTTCGCCCAAAGCCACCGCCTTAGCAGCGATAACGTGCATCAAAGGCCCGCCCTGAATGCCGGGGAATACCGCCTTATTGAACTGCTTGCCAAACTCTGCATCTTTACAGAGAATCATGCCGCCACGCGGGCCGCGCAGGGTCTTGTGGGTCGTTGTCGTGACCACATCGGCATAGGGAATCGGGCTTGGGTGCTCACCTGCCGCCACAAGGCCGGCAATATGGGCGATATCCACCATCAGGTATGCGCCAACACCATGGGCGATTTCTGCCAGTCGCGGGAAATCAAGCGTACGTGCATAGGCAGACGCTCCTGCCACAATGAGCTTCGGCTTGCATTCCTTTGCCTGGGCCTCCAACGCATCATAGTCGATGGTTTCCGTTTCCTTGTCCACGCCATAGGGCACAATCTTGAAGTACTTGCCGGACATATTGACCGGCGAGCCATGAGTCAGATGACCGCCATCGTTGAGGTTCATGCCCATCACCGTGTCACCGGGCTGCAACAGGGCAAAGAACACCGCCATGTTGGCCTGGGCACCGGAATGCGGCTGCACATTGGCGTACTCTGCACCAAAGAGTTTTTTCGCCCGTTCAATGGCCAGCGTCTCTACTTCATCCACGAATTCACAGCCGCCATAATATCTTTTGCCGGGATAACCTTCGGCATACTTGTTCGTGAGCACACTGCCCTGAGCAGCGAGCACAGCAGGACTGACAATATTTTCCGAAGCGATAAGCTCCAGTTTCTCCCGCTGGCGGTTCAACTCACTATTGACATACTTGGCGATTTCCGGATCAGACTGCTGCAGAACTTCCTTTAGATTCATGTAGAGACCTCCTTTGAGCCATTAGCTCAGACCAAAAAACTTTACCTAACTTTCACTACCTTACTTGCTTTAATCCTGGCTTTTATTTTTCCAATGCCATGATTTTATTTACCCGGCGTTCATGACGGCCGCCTTCAAACTTGCCTTCCACAAAGGCCCGGACGATTTCGCCGGCAGGGCCAAAGCCCATTACGCGGCCGCCCATAGCCAGAACATTGGCATCATTGTGCTGACGGCACATCTTGGCCGAGAACACATCGTTGCAAAGTGCGCAGCGAATGCCTTTAATCTTGTTGGCGGCAATGGAAATGCCAATGCCCGTGCCGCAGAGCACAATGCCGCGATCCGCCTTGCCGCTTACCACATCGCCGCAGACCTTTTCGGCAATATCGGGATAATCAACCGAATCCGTACCGAAGGTGCCCACGTCTTTTACCTCAACGTCGCCGTATTCCTTCAGAACCATTTTCACTTCTTCTTTGAGCTGGACAGCACCATGATCGCTGCCAATCGTTATTTTCATCAGGATTCCCGCCTTTCTTACATACTAGATTCCATTTTAGCACAATAAGCCTAAAAAGCCTACCCAAAATTGATAAAGCCCTGTATGAATCTTCCACCGTCAAAAGATTCATACAGGACTTTCTTGTTCAACATACTATTGCCCCCAGCCTCAAGTCTTCATCACTGGCTTTCGTTATAGATGGGGCCATAGCCGGTTCCCAAATCACGATAAGCAAACCAGATTGTATTATTATCCCAGAAGAAGCTATAGCGCTGATTTGGTGCTACACGGGAGGCATAAGGCGGTTCAAAGGCCAGAATCAAGTCGCCCCCCTTCGTCACCGCAATAATCGAATCACCATTATATTTATTCAAGTAGTTATCGCTGTCGATATAGGTTTCAAACTTGGCCGTTTCTCCTTCATAACCATACAGATAGGCCTGATCAATGGACTGCACGGCATAGAACATACGACTGGTAGACGTATCCTTAATGACCATAATGGAGTAACCGCCCTCAACCTCCGGGAAATGTTTCTTAAACACGTATTTTTTCCCCAGCTTTACCGTAAGATGGAAGCGCTTGGCATCGCCCTCCCCGGCCAGACGCCGAAATTGCAGCTTCAAATCCCCGTCCATAGTGTTAAACGTCCTGGACCAAGCTTGGTCTGAACCCAACTTGGCCGACGAAAGCCGTATCTCGTACAGCTTCTGGAAAGTACCCGCCTGACAGGCATTCACGGACAAGATCATAATCAAGCCCAGCACCAGTGCGGAAAACAACTTGCGAAACATAAAATCCCTCCTCACGAACAAACTGCCAAAACAAAAACTGAAATATCAGACTCTTTAGATTAGTATAGCCCACTTCTATTACGGTGTAAAGACCTTTCTCGATGGACAATGGTGCCACGCCGCTGCCGGTCAAACATACTGCGCCGCGCCCTGCTCGGTGCCAAAATAAGCAGTACAGGCATATTCGATGCGCCCGGTGGTGAATACTCCAGAGCAAACCGCTTATAGGCATTGAAATTGCCAATATTCGTCAGTTCGAAATTCTCCGTCAACAGTATATCGCGGCCAATATCTGCCTCTAAATCCGGTGGCGTAACCTCGCCAAAGAACAATTGCCCCCGAGGCGTATGTACCAGACGATCTTCCTTCCTGCCCGTTTCTACCCGCACAGCCCCGCTATAGGGCCCTCCCAAGGGAGTAAGCATCATGCAGGTCGGATTTTTTCCCCGCAGCGGCAGTTCATAACGATAAAGAATGCCGTAATTGCCATAGTTAAGCGCCGTGCTGCCATCGGTAGCATCAACCCCCTGTTTATAGGCATCATACCGATTATCCCCAATCGAGATATACACCATGCCATCTTTTTCCGGGTCATACGGTCGCTTGGCTTTTACCGTGCGATTCATTCCCGTAAAAGTCCCCCGCAATGCTTCCTTATCCTTGGGCAGTACCTTGGCATTACGGACAAAACTCACCGGATCCGCATTAGCGGGGCAAAATACAACAGACACCTGCACACGCTCACTGGTTCTAAAATCATACATACCCGACATCAGATTCCGTGGCTCCAGCAAATCGTCCATGCCCGGATGAAGAAGCTTACCACTTGCTGCTTCCAAAAAAACCTTCTTCTCCGGCTGCGGCATGCGCATATAGCCAATTTCCACCCCCTTGCCAACTTCAAAATACGTCGTACTCGGTATCGACATCGCCCCCCGGGTAATGACTACTGTTGTGCTTTTCGCCCCCAGATTCTCCAGTACCACAGCCAATCTACCAGGCTGTGCAGTCATATTGACATGATAATAAAATATCCGTGCCTCCCCCTGCACCACATCGCGATACAAAATACCATGTTCCTTCACATATTCCGGACTGTCGGAAAAGAGCAGCACACCACCAGAATCCTGTGTTTCCACCGGCCATGGTTTCATCAAATGACTGCTGAGCGGCCGTTCAGCGTATTGATGGCGGGAAGCCTCTCCATTCCAGGCAATCAACACAAGCAAGACTGCCAAACCAGCAGCCGCTACTTCTCGGAATTTCATAGTTATACCCCTTCCTCAGTTCCGCACCTGCTCTGTATTGCTGTAAATTCTCCCCCGATAACACTTTTCCCTGCTGCAGTTATGATTTTTCACAGAAAAACAATGTACATTTCAAGTATACATTATTGGAACAATGTAAATTATTGCACTATTCTATTTTATTTATTATAATAGTACCATAAGGATTTGTCTTATGAAAAATCAACCGTTTTAGCACAATGTCTTCATTACCTAGGAAGGGGTTGAACATTATGCCGAACCTATGGAAAAAACTGGCTATAGCTGCCATGATTTGCAGCGCTTTCGGCTTTATGCCGGGAACCACAGAAGCAGCTACAGCACCACAAGCCGCCGATTTCTCCGTAACGATTCCGGGGCAGATGCAAACCTATGATTTCTCCATTGGCATTGAGGATTTTGCCATTGATGAGAAACTCTCCCCGGCTGAACGCCGCCGCATTGAACGTGAACGGTGGGAAAGAGAACGCCGCCGCCGGGAAATGGAACGCCGCCGCTACCATCGGCCGCCACCACCACCACCACGCCGCCACTATCCACCACCACGCCGCCACTGGTCAGCAGACATCGGTCAGGCTGACAATCTGATTCAATAAGAATCACAACCATTACACGGGCTGTATGAACCGCTCCCCGTCAAGAGGACAATAAAAAATTATAAGATTTCTTAGGCCGGTAGATTCGTCTGCCGGTCTTTTTATGCGGCTAAATACAAGGTGTGTTTCTCTATCGGTGTTAGGATTCCGAGATTACGTTGCACACGCTTGTAGTTGTAATACTGAATGTAGTTTTCAATCGAATCTATTAGATTCTGTTTGCTGGTAAATCGTTTGCCGTAGTACATCTCTCGCTTTAGGATGCCCCAGAATCCTTCCATAGGCCCGTTGTCAATGCAGTGGGCTACACGGGACATACTTTGGGTCATTCCCTGTTTTTCCAATTTGTGAT